>CAVOAK010000001.1:0-48134 GCA_963693665.1 Alphaproteobacteria bacterium
CGCCGATTGGCGTTATGCCTTGAATCAACAACAGATTTCCAAGGTCAGTTCCGCGTGTCGAAAAAACCGGCGGACTGTCTGCTGGTACAGCTAAATAGGTGTGGCCGCTAATGCCGCGCGTTTGGTAACCCGAAAGATAATAAACGCTCTCGGGCGCGCTCAAGATTAGTAAATCAATTTTCCGCGAGCCATCTCGGCGCGAACGCGGTCAAGCCGCGCCTCAAAATGTTTACGGCTGAACGCACTCGGAATCACTGCATCCTCCTCTGGACCGGTGTTCAGTCCAACCTCACTTCAACTATTACATCCTTTATGGGCTAACCCGCCCACGCAGATGTTCACTGACTTCAGTTCGCTCGGGCCTAAGCGCCTCACGCAAGTATTCGACAGCGTGTCTTGGTTCACATGACCCGCACATAAAAATATCAAACGCCGCGTAGTTGAACTCCGGCCACGTGTGGAGCGTGATATGAGATTCAGCCAACATCGCAACGCCGGTCACGCCATTATTTTCGGCAAAATGATGCAACTGAACATGCAGAAGAGTCGCACCACACACCTCCGCACACCCCCTAAGCGTGGCCTCAATAAATTCGAGATCGTCGAGGCGTCTGCCGCCCCACATATCGACGAGAAAGTGCGAGCCGGCATAATTCACACCGTTACGCGAAACCGTATGTGCACAGTAGGGATCTACACCAGTATCTGCAGGTGCACAATTCGGCTCAGCAACATCCTCTAGTCTACTCACAACGACATCGTGTTCCAACTCTGTCTCCGATTGAAAAAGTGTATTTACGCCTGACATACCCAATTCTCCCAAATCGGAAATCTACCCGCACCATTAAACAAACCCCAGTCACAACGCGTATGCAGCGAGCCGGGGTTCTGGAATTGGCAACTTATTGAGAATTGATTGATCCAATGCAAGCCAAAATGTGTCGGCAGAACAATAAAATATGCCGTTGTCACTGGGTTCTTGCCTGCTAATTTTCTCGCCCAGCACCGACCAGACCCACATGCACCCTATGCTGGCGCGGCAAGTGCCTCGATATAGGGCGGCAGAGCAAAGGCCGCCTTGTGTATCTCCGGCGTGTAGTAACGTGTTTTCAGATTGGCATTGCGGAATCGATCGATGAGGGTCTCGACAGCAACCGGGCGCAGTGACACGTCGTCGCTCGCCCAACCGAAGGCCATAAATCCGCCTGCGTATGTCGGCACTGGCGCCAGAAAACAAGTAGCGTCGGCGAACATTGAACGCAGAAGACCAACCGATGAACTCAACTCTGGGCCCTGCAGAAACGGGACACCGTTTTGCGTAACGACAACACCTCCCACTGCCAGGCAGGATTTGCATCTAGTGTAAAACTCGCGCTCGAATAATACCTCAGCAGGGCCCACCGGATCTGGGGAATCAACAATGATTACATCAAACTTACGATCACATTCGGCAACATAGCGGGCACCGTCATCGACAATGACCTCCGTACGCGGATCTTCAAATGCATCGCCGCAGATCGACGGCAAATAACGCTTACAGAAATCAATTACACTTGCATCAATCTCAACGACGACGACGCATTCAATTCCAGAATGCATCAGTGCTCGCCGCAGCATCCCACCATCGCCTCCGCCAATGATCAAAACGTTGCGTGCATTGCCATGCGCTAGAATTGGCGTATGCGAGAGCATTTCGTGGTAAATAAACTCATCACGCTCCGTCGTTTGAATGACGCCGTCGAGGGTCAATACACGGCCAAATAACTCATTCTCAAACAGCATAAGATGCTGAAATTGGCTCTTGGTTTCATGCAATAATTTGTCGACCCTCAAGCGTAGTTGAAAGCCGCCGTGAAGCATCTCTTCCCACCAATTTTCCATAATTTGATTTCCCACTGACGCATTCACTGTCGCGTCGAATTCCCTTATAGCGTCTGCAGCGCGCCGCGCATCGCCATTCCTTGAAGCAACACTGCACCCGTTCCCATGACAAATACGATTATGAGCATCAGCGCACCAAACCCTGGAACCAACGCAATCATCGACAAAGCAACAAGGCCGCCCGCAAGAACAACGATACGCCACAGCAAGGGGGCGCCCTCACCTTTTCCAATACGTCGGGCACATGTCCAGCCAACCAAGATCGCAAAATCGAGAAGGCCTAACGCAAGGGCAACAATGTACAGGCCCGCCATAACGATAGCCAACGGTAGTCCAATTCCCGTCACGACCAAAATCAGCATGCCAATTGGGCCACCCAAGAGAACTGCCAAGCCAAGACCCGCCGATGCCCAAGGCCTCCTGCAAATTTGTGCCACAGCCTCGAAAGGCAATTTTGGCGATACCAGCAGAAGAACGATGCCCAGAAGGATCAAACCCGCTACCACGGAAAGCCAAATAGCGCCGGCCGCGGCAAAGGCTTGTCCCATCATTGCTTCTGGACGTTCCGACTGAATGAAGGTCACGTCGCCAGAAATTCGTGCCTCAGGCGCTATCTCTGCCTGTGACGGGCTTTGGTATGTGAGATTACCGTTAATTCTTGCCGACGGCAAAATTCGAACATTCAATCCCTGAAGACTGACGTTACCTTCTACTTCACCCGAAATTGTTATGTGCCGTCCAACGGCCCTAAGATTTTCGGCGACAACCCCATCAACCCTAACACGGTTACCACCCAGGGACGCATTGCCGCCAACCCGTGCTCCACTCCGCGAGACGACCCGTCCGCCTGCCGCATGCATGTTACCCGTTACCGTTGCATGACTGATGACTTGTCCTCCCATCATCTTCAGATTTCGAGCGAGCAAACCACGCACGACAACTTGGCCGCCGACGGCAAGAATATTTCCCGTACTGCTACAACATTGCCGCCAAGAACTGTCAGGTCACCATTGATAGCACCCTCGGCGCTCATCTGTCCGCCTGCCGCCACAACATTGCCCCTAATGTTCTTGCCAACGAGTAACTCACCGCCCATCAACAGGACATCGCCGACAACGTTCGAATCAACAGTCACCTCGCGACCTAATGCCATAATATCGCCGCTTACATCAGCTCGGATAGTTACAGTACGGGCACCCTCAAACAGATCTTCGCTAATCGTGCCCGTCTTTACGACACCTTGCTCCCAGCCCTGAGCATACGAACTCAAGACAAAGAGCATCAACGACGTCATGATTACGGCCGCTATACATCGCACCTGCGTAGCAAAATTATGTATGATCTTTCCTCGCTGATTCCCAATCATTTGCGTCGCCATATTTGTGTCATACTGGCTCGTTGCCTGAACGGATTCGTGACTGCACCGTCGCGCTATTGGTCACTTTGTTGTAGAGGTCGACGGGCAGGAAGATCGCCTCCTTGGCGATGCGCCCCAAATACTCAATCCCTAGTCCAAAAATCATGCTCACCGAGCCCGACGATGTCCGATTGCTGCCCTGCACCTCGGCCAGTTTCAGGCCTAGTGTTGATACAATTCTCGAGGTCAGTTTAGATTGCTGCGCCAGAACATTCCCGGCGGGTCGATCATATCTCGCGCCCCAAAAATGAAACCCCGAACCCAAATCAACAAGCTGTGCTGTAATTCGCACTTTGCTGTCTGCCATTCGGACGCTGCCTTCAAGCAAAAATTGTGCGTTAAGCGAACGGCCAACTTCCATTGTGTCGACTGTTGCATCCGGGCTACCTGACTTTCCGACAACTACTCGCAGGGCCTGTCGTGACGACAGCGCTGTGATCAGATCCTCCGTCAATCCCTGACTGAAAATTTCTGGGAAACCGACACCGCCAATAGTTCAAAACGGAATGATCGCAAGCGTAGGCACGGCTAAAACTCCGTCATTGAAATTTGGCAATTTAGGGTTCCATACGACCCAAATCACCAAGACAGCCAATATTGAATTGGCAATGCACCATGGCATCATTACTCTGCGGCGATTGGGGGAAGATGTTTGGTCTAGTACCTGGCCAGCGAGTTCAGGCGCTATAAAAATGCGGTAAGTGCGGACCGGCTCAGAAATATTTTTTACGGTTTGGCCACCTAAGTGTTCAAACCCGAAGGCGGCACGGTTCTTGACTTGATCGAAGACGGTACCAGAAACGCAAATCTCACCTTCTTCCGCGATTTCCTGCAGCCTGGCCGCAACATTAACGCCGTCACCGTAAATGTTGTCGCGATCAACAATGACATCACCGAGATTGATGCCAATGCGGAACTGTAGGCCCGCATCTTTTTGCGTGCCCTGTTCACTGTTGCTTTGATAGCGTTGAAACTCGACCGCACAGGTAAGGGCCTCAACGACGCTCGTAAAGTCCGCGAGCACCGCGTCGCCTACCAAATTTACGACGCGTCCGCCATGCTTGGTAATAATGCTGATCAGTGCGTCGAGGCCAGCGCGAAGGGCTCGGTGATCATCCCGCCTGCTGTGACGGGAATAACCAACCACACCGGCAAACAGAATTGCTGTGAGCTTGCGCTCAAGTTTTGAGTCGGCCATCGCTTCTAACGTTACGCCTGAAAGCGTCACCTCAGCCCACTCAATTCATGCACTCGACCGAATTTTACGCGGGACAATTCATATATAGGCACTAACACCGACGCACACCACCACCCGACTTAGTCTTGCCGCCAATACGCCGGGCGCGTAATTTGTCCGCCACATTAGATCCATCTTGAATTTTTTGGAGTTAGTTTCATGAGCACTTCGCGATATGCAGCCAACGCTCGAGCCGTACGCTCACCGCGAGGCTCCGAAATCACCGCCAAAAGTTGGCGAACCGAAGCACCAATGCGCATGTTGATGAACAACCTCGATCCTGAGGTTGCCGAAAACCCCGATGAACTGGTGGTCTACGGTGGCATCGGCCGCGCCGCGCGTAACTGGGACAGTTTCGAGCGCATTGTCAGTACTCTAAAAACGCTTGAAGAATACGAGACCCTGCTTGTCCAGTCCGGCAAGCCAGTGGGCGTCTTCCGCACGCATGAAGATGCGCCGCGGGTCCTGATCGCAAACTCAAATTTAGTACCCCATTGGGCAACTTGGGAACATTTCAACGAATTGGATGCCAAAGGCCTCATGATGTACGGACAGATGACTGCAGGCTCCTGGATATACATAGGCAGCCAAGGCATCGTTCAAGGTACCTACGAAACATTTGTTGAATGCATACGGCAGCATTTTGGTGGCGATGGGCGCAGTAAATGGATTTTGACCGCCGGTTTAGGCGGCATGGGCGGTGCGCAGCCCCTTGCTGCAACAATGGCTGGCACCTCCATGCTTGCCATCGAGTGTCGTCCAAGCCGTATCCAAAGACGGTTGGAAACTGGATATGTGGACAAGCAGGCCGCCGATCTCGATGAAGCCCTGAAGATGATGGAAGAAGCTTGCAGCAAACGTGAGCCAATTTCTGTCGGCCTACTGGGGAATGCCGCGGAGGTACTACCAGAGCTTTTACGACGTGGCATCAAACCCGACGCTGTGACCGACCAGACCTCAGCGCATGACCCGATACATGGATATCTACCAGAGGGTTGGACGCTCGGCGAGTGGGAATCAAAACAAGAGAGCGACCCGAAAGCAGTGGATGCCGCGGCCAAGAAATCTATGGCGACACACGTTCGTGCAATGCTGAAGTTCCACGAAATGGGCATACCTGTCTTCGACTACGGCAATAATATCCGGCAGGTCGCCAAGGACGAAGGAGTCAACAACGCCTTTGATTTCCCTGGCTTCGTCCCGGCTTACGTGAGGCCCTTATTTTGTAGAGGTAAGGGACCGTTTCGCTGGGTCGCGCTCTCCGGCGATCCGGAGGATATCTACAAAACTGATGCGAAAGTGAAAGAGCTCATTCCTGACGATCCGCATTTACACAATTGGCTCGACATGGCACGCGAGCGCATCCAATTTCAGGGCTTGCCTTCCCGGATCTGTTGGATCGGCCTCGGTCAGCGAGACAAGATTGGGCTGGCCTTTAATGACATGGTTGCAAGTGGTGAATTGTCAGCGCCAGTCGTGATTGGGCGCGATCATCTTGATTCCGGTTCCGTCGCCAGCCCCAATCGCGAAACGGAGTCGATGATGGATGGCTCCGATGCGGTATCGGACTGGCCTCTTCTGAATGCCCTTCTCAATTGTGCAAGCGGTGCGACGTGGGTTTCGATCCACCATGGCGGTGGCGTTGGTATGGGTTATTCGCAACATTCCGGTATGGTAGTTATCTGCGACGGCACAGAAGCCGCCGCGAGACGTGTTGGCCGAGTATTGTGGAACGACCCAGCAACCGGTGTCATGCGTCATGCCGACGCCGGGTATGAAGACGCAATTTCCTGCGCGAACGAGATGCACCTCAACTTGCCTATGATAGGTCAACGATGATCAAATTTGCCATTACTGCTGAACTAGAGATCAAGCCGGATCAGAAGGGTGCTTTTCTTCAACGGCTTATGCGGCATCGTGCCTCCTGCCTTGAAACCGAGGAAGGCTGCCTCCGATTCGATGTATTACTGCCGAAAGATGCGGACAATCGGGTTGTCCTCTACGAAGTTTATGCGACCGATGCAGCATTCGACACCCACAGGGTGACGCCGCATTTTCTTGCCTACCGAAAGGACATCGAGGGTATGGTGGTTTCACGAAAAATTACCGAATTCACCCTCGACGACCTTTAATCCAAGTTTAGCTTTAGGAGCTCGCACTGTATGGCCGAAAACGCCATCGTTCTTCGACCGGGAAACCTTGCTCTCGCAGAACTCAGACGCATCGCGCGTAGTGATGTTGAGATTACAATCGATCCCGGATGCCGCGGCAATGTCGAAGCGGCGGCAAAAACCGTCGACGATATCGTTCGCGAAGGCCGCACAGTCTATGGCGTGAATACCGGCTTCGGTCTTCTTGCCCACGCACGCATCGAACCTTCAGCGCTTGCCAATCTTCAGCGCAATCTTGTTTTGTCGCACAGCGCAGGGACTGGCCCGAATCTCGACGATGACACTGTGCGCCTGACAATAGCATTGAAGGTCGCAGCGCTCGGGCAAGGCCATTCTGGTGTTCGATGGCTGGTTATTGAAGCACTCCTCGCACTTATCAAGCATCGTGTTTACCCCTGTGTACCAGCTAAAGGATCTGTCGGCGCGTCAGGAGATTTAGCGCCGCTGGCCCATCTATCAGCCGCCCTCCTCGGGGTCGGTGAAGTTCGTCACAAGGGCAAAATGCTGCCTGCAGTGGAAGGCCTTCGCATTGCCGGACTCACTCCACTCGAACTTGGCCCGAAGGAAGGCCTTGCGCTTCTTAACGGCACGCAGGTCTCGACGGCTCTGGCACTTATGGGCTTGTTTATGGGCGAGGACGTGTTCGCCGGTGCAGTTGTCGCCGGCGCATTGTCGGTCGACGCCGCCAAAGGAAGTGACACACCGTTCGACGCTCGCATCCATGCTGTTCGCGGCCAACCGGGACAGGAACTTGTAGCAAAAGTATACGCGCGCCTCTTGGCAGACAGCCCCATCCGGGAGTCCCATCGCGGATGTGAGAAGGTTCAGGATCCTTATTCGCTTCGTTGCCAACCGCAGGTAATGGGTGCCGTATTGGATCATATGCGCTTCGCATCAACCGTCATTGCCAGAGAGGCTAATGCGGTTTCCGACAACCCGCTTGTCTTTCCCGACGACGGTGATGTGCTTTCCGGAGGTAATTTTCACGCCGAACCCGTGGCAATTACAGCTGATCTACTGGCAATCGCGCTGACCGAGATCGGTACACTGTCCGAACGACGAACCGCCCTTCTCGTCGATCCTGCGATGAGCGGACTACCTGCTTTCTTGGTTAAAGACGGGGGTCTCAATTCCGGCTTTATGATTGCGCAGGTGACTGCTGCTGCTCTTGCATCAGAGAATAAGACGCTTGCCCACCCAGCGAGCGTGGATTCCATTCCAACCTCGGCAAATCAGGAAGATCACGTCAGCATGGCTACATTCGCTGCGCGTCGCGTGTCAGAAATTGGCGAGAATGTTGCAGGTATTGTCGCAATAGAGCTACTTGCCGCGGCCCAGGGAATCGAGTTTCACAAACCGCTCAAGTCCTCGCCACCACTTCACGAGGTCATTACAACAATCCGCACGCGCGCTGCGAATTGGGACAGCGATCGATTTTTTGCACCTGACATTGCCGCGCTCAAGGAACTCGTTCATGCCGGCACATACAACATTTACATGCCGGAACTGTTGCCGAGCTTATCTGCCTAAACCAACTGTCATCGACCGTGGATAAGTATTACTTCTATGCAGGCTCGACGCCGCTGCTGATTAGCATGCCGCATGTCGGCACCCACGTACCAAAAGAAATCGCCGCGACGATGACCGAGACCGCACTGGACCTGCCAGACACCGATTGGCATGTCGATACGCTCTACGATTTTCTCTATGAAACCGGTGCCTCGGTAATTTCTGCAACACATTCACGCTACGTAATCGACTTGAACCGCCCACCAGACGGGACAAGCCTTTATCCTGGCCACGATGTAACCGAACTCTGTCCGACAACCACCTTCGACAACGATCCAATTTATTTTGAAGGGCAGGAACCCGACAGCGATGAAATCACTACCCGGCTCGAGCGTTATTGGAATCCGTACCACCGTCGTCTCGCAGAAACACTTGCGGAGCTTACTGGACAGCACGGTTATGCGCTTTTATGGGATGCTCATTCGATTCGCTCGGTCGTGCCGCGGTTCTTTGAAGGCAAGCTAGCCGACCTAAATCTCGGCAACAGTGACGGCAGCGCCTCAGACTCTGGATTGGCACACAGACTTTTGAAAATTTTGCAAGATACGCCTGGCTATACTGCTGTGCTAAACGGGCGTTTCAAGGGAGGCTATATAACCAGAACATATGGTCAACCAGCGGCGCACATACATGCGGTCCAGCTTGAACAGAGCCAAGCAACCTACATGGAAAAGAACCCACCGTTCACTTTTCGTGAGGACCTGGCCGAACAAGTGCGTCCGGTATTGCGACGCCTTATCGAAACAATGCTTGCATGGCGACCAGCTAACTAATTAATCGTCACGCGACCAGCCTGTACCACAAGATGTCTGGGATTGGCACCGAACCGATAAGCTAACTCCGCCGGACTTTCAATATTCCAAACGACAAAATCAGCCGCCTTTCCGGCAGTCAACGTCCCATGGGACTTTTCCATACCAAGCGCCGTTGCAGCATTGCGCGTAATGCCCGCAAGCACTTCCTCCGGTGTCATCCGAAACAGCGTGCAGCCCATATTCATCATTAGAAGGAGCGATTGCGCCGGAGACGAACCGGGGTTGCTGTCCGTTGCAAGTGCCATCGGCACACCGTGTTCACGAAAACTCTCGATCGGCGGCAAGTTGGTTTCTCTTAGAAAGTAGTACGCCCCAGGAAGAAGAACAGCGACCGTACCTGCTCCGGCCATCGCTTTGACCCCCTCCGCATTCGTAAATTCCAGATGGTCAGCGGACCGCGCGCCATATCGCGCCGCCAACGCTGCACCATCCAAATCAGACAACTGATCGGCGTGTAGTTTAACGGGAAGACCGAGAGAGACCGCTTTGTCAAAAACACGAGCGGTTTGCTCTGGCGAAAAGCCGATGCCTTCGCAAAACGCATCAACTGCATCCGCGAGGCCCAACTCAGCTACTCCAGGCAGAACCTCCTCACATATAAAGTCGATATATGCGTCAGCCCGGCCGGCAAATTCCGGAGGCAGAGTGTGGGCGCCAAGAAACGTTGTCTTGACCTCTATCGGATGATCTTTGGCGAGCGATCGAGCGACCCGCAACATTTTCAGTTCAGTTTCAAGATCAAGACCATAGCCCGACTTAATTTCGATGACTGTGACACCTTCAGCCAAAAAGCTCTCAAGGCGTCGCGCTGCCGCCGCGGCTAACGATGCCTCATCCGTTTCGCGCGTAGCCTTGACTGTCGAGATGATTCCGCCGCCTGCTCGGGCGATATCTTCATAGCTCGCCCCTTCGAGACGCATTTCAAATTCGCGCGCCCGATTTCCGCCATAGACGAGATGGGTGTGACAATCAATCAAACCGGGGGTGATCCACCGCCCATCAACATCGTGCACTTCTTTCGCAAGTGCGTCAGGCCGGTCTGTCAAATCACCCATCCGACCAGCCCAAACTATGCGCCCATCATCAACTCCAAGTGCCCCATTCTCGATCGCACCATAGAGCACGCCGCCAGCCTCCATGGTTGCCAGATTGGCGTTAATCCAAAGTGACTGCCACATCTCGGTTCAACCTCGCGTCAGTTTCCCGTCCCGGTCGATAAAATCTCTACTTCCGCCAACAAACAGAACTACATGCGCTTAGCGATGGCCTTTACGGTTCCCGCCAAGGTCTTGGCAGCACTCTTCTCCAGCCCACTGATGTCCTTGATCCAGCCCGCGGCCTTTTTGCGATCTTTGATCGACTCCGCGTTAATCCGGACGTTCAGTGCAGCTCCAGAAAGTGCTGTGTGACAAAGATGCGCAGCTGTTCCTACATCCGAGACGGCATTCACATTGCCCTTCGCAGCGGCGACAGCGGCCAGTTCCAACGTTTTTGCCGCGGCCCGAGCTGTTCGCAGGGGGACAACTGCGGCACCCGACATTGCTTTTTGAATGGCGTTGCCGCGGGCAGTTTGCTGTTTAGCTGTCTCCTTCGGCAGTTTGAACGCATCCATTACTGCGTCAAAAGCTGCTGAATCGTCCGTAATTGCTGCGGTCTGCTCGGTGCGAAGTTTCTCAGCCTGTCGAAGTATCTTTTTCATCTCCACCTCAACGGCAGCATACTTCTTACGACCTATGGTAAGCCGCGCGACCATACCAACGAGTCCGGCGGCCATCGCACCCGCATAGGCTGCTGCAGCGCCACCACCGGGCGTCGGTGTATCTGCAGCCAATTCATCGATGAATGCCGTCCCGACGGCGCCACCATCGGCCTCGTCCTTGCCCAGACGATTCTCCAGAACCTGATCGGACTGTAGGTCGTTGAGCTGCAAGTACCACTTGGCCGCATCGACCAGAGCCGCTTGAGGAATTAAGCCAACGAGCTCGCTATGCGTGATACTCACGCCATAACGTTGTGCCTCGCGGCGAATGGTTTCGACAACCCGTGAAATTGGCGTCTTTGTATAGTCAGTGAGATTCATGCTCACTTGAGCCTGGCCATCGACCATGAGACCCATACCTTTGACGTAGCGCAATCCGCCGGAAAGATGTCGGACGGCCTTACCGATCTCCTGGGCGATCTCAACTTTATCGGTATTAAGATATACGTTGTAGGCAATGAGGAAGGCTCGCGCGCTAATCGCGGTCGCGCCAGCCGGGCCAAGTTTACTTGGGCCAAAGTCGGGTGCGCGATCAGGATCGGATCCAATTTCACCTTTAAGCTGTTTGTAGGCATCTTTGCCGCGTCTGATGCTTGCGAGATTTTGACGACCCGGGCGCTGCGCCGCAGCTTCGTACAAGAAAACCGGAAGCTTCAATTCGCGACCAACGCGCTCACCAAGGCGCTTCGCAATCTCAACGCACTCATCCATCGTAATGCCGCTCACGGGCACAAATGGACAAACGTCGGTCGCACCCATGCGCGGATGACCGCCGGTGTGTTTGTTCAGATCAATGAGCTCTGCTGCTTTGGCGATACCTGCAAACGCTGCCGCCTCTACCCCAGCGGGGTTGCCGACAATCGTCACAACGCTACGATTGTGGTCGGCATCGGAACTCACGTCGAGCACCTGCGCGTCCTTTCCGCCACCCGCCGAAATTGCCGCGACGATGGCCTCTATAATTTTTGGCTTTCGGCCTTCCGAGAAGTTAGGCACGCATTCGACAAGTTGACGCATTTACTCTTCTCCAGTGTTTATGGAATTAGCTGTTGCTTAGGCGTTGCGCCAAATGTTTGGGCAACTATTTCGGAGCGTGGTGAGATTTTTCCTTAGCCGTCTTTGCATCCTCGACCGCCACAGATGTATCGGGCGCCCCGTTTGTGCGCAAAGGACCGCGCTTATGCTGTGGTAGTTGATTTTGCTGAGAAAGACTGCGGCCTTCAATTGACGGTTTCTCAACTGCTTGTTTGACATCCGTCTCCGCCGCCGGTTGTGGCAACGATCGCTTGTAAAAGCCTTCGAGAAACGCGCCCGATTCTACTTCGAGTGTGTCGTGCGTTACGTCGCCAATTACTCTGGCTGTGCGACGAAGCGAGATATTCTTGGCAATGATCGAGCCATGGACCGTCCCATGAACAGATACCTGCGCCGCATTGATCTGACCATTGACACTGGCGCCTTCGCTAACGGTCAAACTTCCGCACGCTATATTGCCATCAATCGTTCCGCTGACATGCACATCCCCTTTGCCAACAAGATCGCCTGTAATCTCGAGGTTCTTGCTTATGACTGACGGTGGATACGAATCCGATTTCTCGGCACGATCAACCGAACTGGCTCGCTTCTTAAAAAACATTACCAGCGGCTTCCGAAGTTCCCTGATGGTTCTATCGTAAAGCTTTCGTAGTCCCAGAACAAGGCAACTTGGGAGCTATAGTATTAACGGCGTGTGATGCGGCCAACCCGCATCCATCCGTCAACCGACGCCAGCAACACTGACCGATGCTACAATTTTCCGTGTACGATTAGTTCAATCCGCTGCTTGGCTCGCCGCGTCCATAACTTCAGAAAGGAATTTTTCGGCCTCAAGCGCTGCCATGCAACCCATACCGGCTGCAGTCACTGCCTGGCGATATATCCTGTCTTTGACATCGCCGGCCGCGAACACGCCTGCCACGCTCGTCGCTGTGCTATCAGCTGCAGTTAAGACATATCCCTCTTCGTCGATCTCAACCTGCCCACGAAACACATTTGTCGCCGGATCGTGACCGATCGCCATAAAAACACCGTCTGCGGTACAGTCTGTTGTTACGGCAGTTCGTAAATTGCGCACTCGTGCGCCGGTCACCCCCAGAGGTTCGTCGGTACCGACAATCTCATCTACTACACTGTCCCACACGATTTCGATTTTGGAATTACGAAACAGACGATCCTGCATAATCTTCTCAGCCCGCAGTTCATTCCGTCGATGGATGAGCGTTACTTTTGTGGCAAAATTTGTGAGAAAAATCGCTTCCTCTACCGCCGTGTTGCCCCCGCCAACGACGACGACTTCCTTATCACGATAAAAAAATCCGTCGCATGTCGCGCAAGCTGAAACACCAAAGCCCTGGAATTTCTGCTCCGATGGCAAACCCAGCCACCGCGCCTGGGCACCAGTCGCAATGACGACAGTGTCCCCGCCATACGTGTCCCCACTATCGCCCTTGCACTGAAAAGGCCGTTGCGAAAAATTAACATCTACGATCAGGTCGCTTATGATCTCGGTTCCTACATGCTGCGCCTGTGCCAGCATCTGCTCCATCAGCCATGGTCCTTGGATGGCATCGGCAAAACCAGGATAGTTCTCAACATCGGTCGTGATTGTAAGTTGACCGCCGGGTTGCATGCCCGAGACGAGGATAGGCGCGAGGTTCGCGCGCGCCGCATAAATCGCTGCGGTATAGCCGGCCGCACCAGAGCCAATGATTAAAATTTTGCTATGACGGTGTTGTGCCATTTTGGTTAACCCATCCCAGAATTAGTTATTTGCCGACGCTTCGATGTAGCTGAACATCAATTATATCCTACCGAGAATATCCTACGAGGCCATCCCGAATCTTCCCATTATGCTCTTGAACCCATTGTGCTCTTTAAAACGGCTGCCCGTTACTTTGTATCCAGATTTGTCACGCCGTCCCATGGTTCATCGGGCGGGCCGTTAATGAACGCAAGGGCGCGGTCTGCCGCCTTTTGTGCAGCAGCATCACCTTTCGATGCCGAGAATTCTTCGTAGGCTGCCTTAAAGTCACCGCATCGATAGGCCGCAAGCGCGCTGGCATAATGTTGGATTTGGTCACTCCCGATATTAACGTTGAGTGCTTCACCAGATTCGCCGAGCGGCTCAAATATTGTGACCGGTTGCTGTCTTCCGACCACACGGACCGTATCCAGCGCCCGAAATTGTATTGTGGCGCCACAGAGCGTTGCGGCGCTGTCGCTGACAAGAATCTGTGACCCATATTGTTTGTTGGCGCTTTCGAGCCGTGCTGCCAGATTCACCGCATCACCTATAACTGTGTAGTTAAAGCGACGATATGATCCGATATTGCCGACCAGCATTTCACCGCTGTTGATACCAATGCGCGTTCCAACAGATCGGCCGCCAGGCAGCCCAAAGCCAGACGATTCAGCCCCAAGCCTTCGCTGGCACGCGAGGGCCGCGCGCACTCCCGAAAGTGCATGATCTTCATCATCGACTGGCGCACCAAACACCGCGACGACCGCATCGCCAATATATTTGTCGACAAACCCACCATGAGCCTCAATCGTGTCACTCATCACCGAAAGGTATCGATTGAGAAAGGTAACGAGGTCCGACGGACTCAAGCCCTCTGAGATTTCGGTGAATCCCGCAATATCCGAAAACAGGACGGTCAGTTCCCGGCTTTCGCCGCCGAGTTTGGGAAGTCGGTTCCCTGCGAGCATCCGTTCAATTACTGCCGGCGCAAGATAAAGAGAAAACGACTTGTAAAGACGATTGCGCTCTCGATCACTCACAGCAAATCGATAACCCAGCATTCCGGCAAAACTGAGGCTGCCAGAGGCTAAAGTATCACCAAGCGGGAGAAGAATACCGTTTCGGAATGCCACCACAGTAACAGCCGTCCAAATAATACCTACGCACGACCAAGCAATCGCCGCACTAGGCGGCCCCAGCAACAACGTCAATCCGGCAACGACAAATGATAAAATGAAGACCCCGGCAGTGCTCCGACCCCGCGCCACGATATTAACAACGTCGCGCTGCAATAGATTATTGACCGCCGTCGCATGAATGAGCACGCCAGGGGTCGCGCGCCGCGCAATTCCTGCTGTCGTTTGTGGGGTCGAGATACAAGGTTCCGGCGCGCCAACCGCATCGGGGGAAACAATGAAACGGTTAGACGCCAGTCGTCGGTCCTGCAAGTCCAGAACGGCCCCCATAATGACGGTCTTGCCTGCAAAATTATTCTTAAAATAGGCAACGTTGCCTTGTTCGGCACAATGGAATAGATCACCGAATGAATAGATTGGAACAGCCCCTGGCCTGTCATCAAAGTTGAGGGTTAGAACATTTGACGCCCCACCTGGGATTATGAAATCGCCGAGGCTTGCTGTTACCCCTTCCGAGCTGGCCTCAGCAGCAATGGCCCGCGCGGTCAATTCGAGCGCAAACCCCGGCTGTTTCGTGATGTCGCCATCTTTCTCAACATCGACAAAGAGTGGGACGCCGCGAACGATACCGTCCACATCAGTGTGGAGGTTCAAGGACCGGATATTTTTCGCACCGCCGACGGCAAAATTAAAGACTCGATGCGGAAGAATAGGATTGTCGCCATATGCTGCACCGAGCACGATACGCCCATCACGACGGCTGCGCGCAAGCGAACGCAATAGCGGCTGATCGTACCGTCGATCCGCAACAGTACCGCCGACTGCAACGGGCAGCACCATATCCCACCCCAATACCGCCGCACCACCGTCTAAAACCGCGTCCATGACGCGCGCCAACTGCGGTGTCCACATCACAGTTGGCATACCTACAAAAGGCGCCGTCGCGTACGTCGCCTCGTCGATGGCAATGACGACCGCATTTGCCGGATGCACCGAATTGGGTTTGGCTTGCGTAGACGCACGCAGCCAGTGCAAGACATCAAGGTCGAGACGATTAAGCCGGTCAAACGCGGGAATCGAGGTCACTGCCGCTGCAATGACAGCAATAAGGCCAGCAGCAAGAAGATCGCGAGGTCGAATCATGCTTGACCGCAATGGACCGCCACGCACCGAGAGATCAACGGCGCGGCGAGATCAAAAAGCCAGCAGGCGACCGAGCACAGAAACGCCGGCCCGGCTCGCAACTGGAGAAATTCGAAAGACAACCTTACGGTCACCCGCAGTTACGATGTAAAGTCCGCCCGGCTCCAATGCAATATTCTTTCGAGCGAGATCAGCGACACCGTTGATAATATCAATCGTGTGTTGTTCTTGCTTCCCATCCAACCGTTCCAGCAAAATAGTCGCGGTGGTCAGAGGTGCTTCGTTCACGAACCTAATGAGGGGACTTACGCCATAAAGAATTCGCTGCGGTTTCGGCTTACTCTTACCCTTTGTTGGTGCCTTCCGAAAAACAATTGCACCTGCCGCCTGACTTTGCCCTGTCGACAACTGCAAATCGCCGCCGTCACAGTCCACAAGCTCTCTTTCCATAGAGCTGCCAGATACTTTGCTCTCTTTGGAGCCGACAGTTATCGTGCCGCCAGTGATGATCTCGCGTGTGCATGAACTAAGATATCCAAGCGTAACGCTTTGCCCAGCATTCAGTTTGATAACCCGCCCCAGTTCTAGTAAATCCATAAACTGGAGCTCGCTCGCATCAAAGCTCACATCCTCGACAATTGCGACCGGCCCAGTCTCTGCGGCATAGACAATCTTTGAATCTAAAGTCGCCGCAGCCAATGCCATAAATGCGATAAGAGTAACGATACGTGTCATGGCGATCGCAACCTCATGTAAATAATTGTTTCTGCTGAGCAGCGCTGCGATCAATCATATCACACACCCATCACATCGCCCAACTAGCGGCCGATAGCGTATCCCTGCATGCCGCGCGGATTAGCCGCTGCCTTGAGTATCCCATTCTCACGGCTTGCCGCGCTCATCCGGCCCTCGGCCCACTCGCCCACAACACTCATACGATGACCACGTCGCTCCAGTTCTGACAGAGTCGCCGCTGGAAATCGTGATTCGATTGAAAGATGCCCTGGTGCTGCCGCGCGCGGATAGAACGAGCTTGGCATGTGATCATTATGAAATGAGGGCGCGTCGATCGCCTCCTGCAGATTCATCCCATAGTGGACGTGTCGGAGAAAGAAAATTGGCTGCCATTGATCCTGCTGATCACCACCGGGCGTGCCGAACGCCATATAGGGACGCCCGTCTTTGAGCGCGAGTGACGGCGTGAGCGTTGTCCGCGGGCGCCTACCAGGAGCGAGACTCGCCGACAATCCCTCCTTCAACCAGAACATCTGCGCGCGCGAATTCAAACAAAACCCTAGTTCAGGAACGACCGGCGAGCTTTGCAGCCAGCCGCCGCTTGGTGTCGCCGATACCATATTGCCGTGGCGGTCAATTATATCTACATGACATGTATCGCCCCGTACATCGGCGGCCTTTGCCATCGTTGGCTCACCAATGCCGATAAAGCTTGGAACGGATGACGCGTCGCTTGCGATAAGTGCGGCATAATCGATATTGGCGCCATGGCCGTTAACTGTGCCCGGCCGAAATTCGAGCGATGCCGTATCCGAAACCAGAGCGCTACGTTCCACGTTGTATTTATCCGACAGCAACACGTCCATGGGCACGCCGCCACTTGCTGGTTCACCGTAAAACTTCTCACGATCCGCAAAGGCGAGTTTTGCGCATTCGGTCACGGTGTGAACGAAGTCCGGGCCAAGAGGATCCATTGCATCAAGATCAAAATATTTGAGAAGCGCGAGCTGTTGCAGAAATACCGGGCCTTGCCCCCAAGCGCCCGTCTTCAACACCGTCAACCCTCGGTAATCATAACCAAGTGGATCCTCATAGGTCGCTTGCCACGCCGCCATATCGTCACCGGTTAAGACACCGGCGTGGCGCTCGCCACTAGAATCCATTAACTCGTTAGAGCGACAGAATCCATCGAGCGCTTCAGCCACAAATCCATGACTCCAGGTTCGTCTTGCAGCGTCGATTTGGACAACGCGGTCACCGCCCGCGGACTTACCTTCTTCAACAATTCTTTGCCATGTTCGAGCCAGCGCCGGGTTCGCCAGGAGAGTGCCTGGTGCAGGAACATCGGTTCCGTTGAGATAGACTGCCGCTGACGTTGGCCACTCAGAAATAAAGAGTTCTCGCACCGACTCAATTGTCTGACTAACTGCGGGCACAAGTGGGACGCCGTTCGCCGCGTACGAAATCGCCGGTTCGAGGACTTCCTCGAGGGTCATGACGCCATGGTCGCGAAGCATCAACATCCAAGCATCGAACGCACCTGGCACGACAGTCGCCAACAGTCCGGCGCCGGGCATCATGTCAAATCCAAGGTTACGATAGTGGTCGATCGTAGCGGCAGCCGGCGCGACACCTTGACCGCAAATTACCTTGGTCTCATCCAGGCCATTGTCATGGTAAATAATGGGAAGGTCGCCGGCTGGGCCACACAAATGTGGCTCGCAAACCTGCAAAACCATACCCGTCGCAACAGCCGCATCGAAGGCGTTGCCGCCGCGCTCCAAAATTCCCATTCCAACGGCTGACGCAAGCCAGTGCGTTGAAGCGACGACACCGTATGTGCCTAAGATTTCCGGACGTGTTGTAAACATCTTTGGGCTCCTTACGGGCACGAGATGACCATGTTTTATCCGCTCGGACGCCGCAGAACAATCGGAGAGAATACGAAAATTGGTTTCACTTGACCGCCTGCTGCCTGTACAGGCAGGCTCGCCGCCGCAACAACGCCATCGCTAGAGGACGTCTATGTCCATACCATTTGTCCGCGACATGGAAGTCGACTATGACACCATGACGCCGTTATCGCCGCTTGTTCGCCGCGTCATTGCGCGCAATCCAGGGCCGTTCACATTTCATGGCACGGGCACATACATCATCGGTCACGGGCACGTTGCCATCATCGATCCAGGGCCTGACGATGAGGCGCATATTGATGCACTCCTTAATGCCGTTCGTGGCGAGACAGTCACCCATATCTTAGTTACCCACACCCATCGCGATCATTCGCCTGCAGCAGCGTCAATAAAGGAGTCGACTGGCGCCCCGACGTTTGCCTTCGCTGCACACGGTGGGGAGCGTTCAGCGGTTGGCGTGGAGGAAGGCGCGGATTTCGATTTTCAGCCAGATCAAAAAATGAGTAATGGTGACAGAGTTTCTGGCCCTGACTGGACAATTGCGGCGGTGCACACCCCGGGTCACACAGCCAACCACTTATGCTTCGATTTGAATGAGGAAGCGACGTTGTTTTCAGGCGACCATGTTATGGGGTGGTCGACGACTGTCATCGCCCCACCAGATGGCAGTATGGCCGACTATTTGGCGTCCCTGCGAAAACTGTTGGAGCGCGACGACCATTTATTCCGGCCGACCCACGGACCCGCGATCACCGACCCAAAACCACTTGTCCGCGCATATCTTGATCATCGAGCGCAGCGCACCGCGCAGGTCCAGCAGTGCCTTGATAGTGGGGGCAACAACATCGACGAGATTGTGAAATCGATTTATGCAGATCATGACCCGCGCCTACATCGCGCCGCCGCACATTCAATTTTAGCACATTTGATAGCTATGATCGAT
This sequence comes from Alphaproteobacteria bacterium, assembly GCA_963693665.1. GTDB lineage: Bacteria > Pseudomonadota > Alphaproteobacteria > UBA8366 > CAVOAK01 > CAVOAK01. Next base: position 19,499 of record CAVOAK010000001.1, read on the forward strand.
GACGGAAGTGTCAGGTGTGACGACACCCAACCCGAATTGGAATCCCGCTTCCAATCGGCAAATTAGGTTTCTGGCGCTTCCAAAAGAAGCACCATTTGTCTGCGTTGGCGCCGCATAAGGAGCCATACGGCGATACACAGCGTCGCTCCCATCACGACCGGCCAGCGCAGCCCTAAAGCCCCTGAGAGCCCCCCCATTGCAAGTGCGCCAAGTGCCGGCCCACTGCGAAACAGAACACCGTAAAGAGACATAACGCGGGCGCGCATCTGCTCCTCAACCGCGGTCTGAATCAACGTTTGAACTCCGACGCCGCTTAACAGCCGGCCAAGCCCCATGACCGTCATCGCCGCTACAGCGACCCAGAAGTTAGACGTTGCAGCAAAGACAAGGAGTGACCCGCCCAGAACCAACAGGCTCGCAAACGCAATAGTTGTCAGGCCGACAAGGCTACGACGTTGTGTCAGCCATATACCGCCGATAGCTGCGCCAATACCGGTAGCCGAAGTAAGCCAGGCAAGCCCGGCGGCGCCGCGTCCAAAGACCTCATCGGCAAACGCCGGTAGAAGCTCAGCAACGGGAGCAGCCAACACGGAAGCCGCCATCATCATAAGCAAGAGCGGCCCGATTGAAGCGTTGCCGAAGCAATAGCGAAACCCTTCTGCAACATCAGCGAGTAGACTGCTTTCGGGTCGCTTTTTCGGCGTCGCCTGCGGTAGCTTGAGGCGCGGCAGAACCACGACTAACCCCAAAAAACTTAGTGCATTCATGAGAAACGCCGGCGCTATGCCCATCGTCGTAATGACGACACCAGCGAGCGCCGGACCAGCGAAACGAGCAGAATTGAAGACCACCGAGTTGAAGGCAATCGCCGTTCCCAAATTCTCGCGATGAACAAGACTGGCAACAAGAGCCAGGCGGGCCGGCTGTCCTGCACCATGAAATACGCCAAGCAGAAACGTGAGCAGGAGCAGCCACCAAATTGTAATGGCCCCCGTCCATGTCATAACGCAAAGAGTCACCGCCTGCGCGAACGCCATAACCTGAGTCACCCACGCAACCCGCAAGCGGCTATGCCGGTCCGCAAGGGCACCAGCAAACGGACCAACCACGAGAGTTGGACACAAATCGGCAAAAGCAATGACTCCTAACCACAAGGCCGAATTTGTGAGTTGCCACGCCAGCCAACCGACGGCCAATCGTTGGATCCAAAGTCCAACCAGAGAAATGCCATTAGCCATCGTGTAAAGCGTATAGTTTCGATTGGCGAACAGCGCGCGAAGCGTTCCCGAACTGCTGGCGCCCTTAACTGAAGCCTCTTGGTGCTTTTCAGTGTCGGTCATTTGCCATCATTCACTGACGAAGGTCACGGACCGACCGGAGCAATTGGCACCCACCTTCTAGCGTGCAACTGCTTCACCTTGATCCGAAGTTTCCGCTGTCTGCTCCAGCAAACTTGCGAGGCTCTTTTGGCGACGCTGCACAACAAACCACAGAAGAATGCAAAGTATACCGCCAATCGCAATGGGTGCGCGAAACCCCATCACTTCGGAAAGCCCTCCCATAATTAGTGCCCCTAGCGCTGGGGCGCCACGGAATATGAGACCAAAGATTGCCATCACGCGTGCGCGCAGATGCTCCTCGACAGCCGATTGGACGAGCGTTTGACCAGCGACGCCGCCAATCAGCCGGGCAAACCCGACGAATACCATTGCGATGACAGCGACCCAAAAAGTGGTTGTGGTTGTGAACAGAACCACCACGACACCAAGACCCAAGGTGCCGCCAATTAGCATCAATGCGGTGAGTCCTGTGAGTGTGCCCCGCTTGGCAAGCCAAAGACCGCCCATCGATGCGCCAATACCGCCCGCCGACGTTAGCCAGGCCAAACCATCCGCACCGCGTCCGAAGACGACATCGGCGAAACCAGGCAGTAGCTCCAGGACCGGTGCCGCAAGGATGGATGTGGCCGTCATGATTAACAACAGCGGACCAATTGCCGGATGATGGGCTGCATAGCGGAAGCCTTGCAGAATATCGGCGAATAGCCCACTCGCGGCACGGTTTACAATTTTCTGAGGCGGTAAACGGAGTTGAAACATGGCGATTATGAAAATGACAAAGGTCAGCGCGTTGATCAGAAATGTTGGTGCGATCCCCATGGTTGTTATGACGACCCCGGCAATCGCTGGGCCGATGAAGCGCGCGAGATTGAAAGCAAGCGAATTGACGGCGATTGCCGTGGTGATATCGCTCGGCCGGACAAGGCTTGGAACCATTGACATGCGCGCGGGCTGATTAAATGCAAGGACGAAGGCAAGCGACAAGGTCAGGGCGAACAGTAGATTGATAGTGATGATATCGAAGGCGGTCAGGAACCATAAAATAAGCGCCTGGATCATTGCCAAAAACTGGCACACAATATTAATCTGCAACCGACTGTGACGATCGGCAAACGCTCCGGCAATCGGGCCGATAATTAAGGCTGGAATGAGATCGGCAAAGGCGACGATGCCAAGCCACAGTGCCGAACCGGTAAGTTGCCAAGCCAGCCAGCCAACGGCAACCTTATGCATCCAAAACCCGTTCATCGACAGCGTACCGCCGAAGATATAAATCGCGTAATTACGGTTCGAGAATGCACTGGTGACAGCACTGAAATCGAGCCAACTGGACAGCGATAGACGATTGTTACGGAAACAGGCCGTTGTCTTTGCCTTTTCTTCGCTAGACAAATCGGTGTCGCCGCGCGTTCAAGTCTCGACTTTCAGACAGGCGAAGCAATTTGCTGCATTCAATATAGCTGGCAGTGGCGCGCGCTCCAACGTCCTACACAGCCTTCCACCAAATTTTACAGCGCTTCGTCTCGGCGCGCTCCTAAGTGTTGACGCAACGACAGCACACCGCAACACTGCCGATACATCCAGACAGGACGGTTCAACGCAGCCATATCATGCCCGACACCGATCTCCAGCCAACATATTTAAAGGATTATCAACCGCCAGTTTGCCGGCTGAATTCCGTAGATCTCCATTTCGAGTTAGGCGAAGACGTGACGCATGTGACATCTCGCCTTAGCGTCGCGATATTGCCGTCAGCACTTGGACAATCGCTTCGTCTCAACGGCAATGGTCTTGATCTCGTTTCGATCAAGATCGACGACATGCCGCTTGCCGACAGTGACTTCGAAAATGAGCCTGAGCACCTGACGATACTCTCCCCACCCAGCAGTTTTACACTGGAAATTGAAACAGCCATCAAGCCGCAAGAAAACACGTCCCTCGAAGGACTTTATAAATCGAGTGGCAATTTTTGCACTCAATGTGAGCCGGAAGGGTTCCGGGCAATTACGTACTTTCCGGACCACCCGGATGTGATGACAACTTTCACCACAACCATCGTCGCCGAAAAGAAACGGTATCCAGTACTGCTGTCAAACGGAAACAAAGTAGATGAAGGAAGCACCGAGAACGGTCGTCATTGGGTGAAGTGGCACGATCCATTCCCAAAACCCTCATACTTATTTGCGTTGGTGGCCGGAGACCTTGCTGTTGTTGAAGATCATTTCACAACAGCCTCCGGGCGCGATGTCACCCTCAGAATTTTTGTCGAACCGAGCAATGAGGACCGATGCGGTTACGCTATGGATTCGCTCAAAAGGGCGATGCGATGGGATGAGGAAACCTTCGGGCTTGAGTACGACCTCGACGTATTCATGATTGTCGCCGTCAGCGACTTCAACTTTGGCGCGATGGAAAATAAGGGTTTGAACATTTTCAACGCCAAATATATTCTGGCAAATGCTGAGACCGCGACAGACCGCGACTTTGCCGGCATCGAAGCGGTCGTCGCCCACGAATATTTCCACAATTGGACTGGCAATCGTGTGACCTGCCGAGATTGGTTCCAGTTGAGTTTGAAAGAGGGACTCACCGTCTTTCGGGATCAGGAATTCTCCGCTGATATGCGCTCCCGCGCGGTCAAGCGTATTGGTGATGTGCGCACTTTGCGGGCCGCCCAATTTCCCGAAGATGCCGGGCCGCTTGCTCACTCAGTTCGCCCGGACTCCTATATAGAAATCAATAATTTTTATACAGCAACCGTCTACGTTAAGGGCGCAGAGGTTGTGCGGATGGTGCACACCTTGATCGGTGCCGAGGCATTTCGTAAAGGTCTTGACCTCTATTTTGAACGCCATGATGGGCAGGCGGTCACGACCGAAGATTTTTTGGCGGCTATGGCCGATACTTCAGGTCAGAATCTAGACCAGTTTGCATTGTGGTACGCTCAAGCTGGCACACCTGAAATTACGGTCTCCGACGCCTATGACCAATCGGCGGGCAGTTATTCAATAACGGTGGAACAGTCCAGCCCGGTGACGCCTGGTCAACCAGACAAAAAACCACTTCAGATACCACTTGCTATAGGTCTGCTTGACCAAACAGGCAACGAAATGCCGCTCAGACTTGAATCGGATTCTGCAAATTCCCAAGCTTCAGGAACACGCCTACTCCAGCTAAACGCACCGCGTCAAACGTTTCTCTTTACAGAGGTATCGGAGCGACCAATTCCGTCGCTAATGCGTGGGTTTTCGGCACCAGTCAAACTCAAGACATCCATCAGCGATAAAGGCAGAGCAGTGCTTTTTTCGCACGACAGTGATCTTTTCAATCGCTGGGAGGCAGGGCAACAGTTGGCATTGACCCTGCTGCTGGATGCCGTTGGCGCGAATTCAGCCGGTTCAGGGCATGTGGACAAAGCCACATTTTCCAATGCCGATCTTTATGTCGCCGCCGTCGGCGAATTGTTAACCGATGAGGGGCTTGAGCACGCTTTCGTCGCAGAGGCGATCCTGCTGCCGACCGAGACCTATGTCTGTGATCAATTGAATGTGGTCGACGTAGAGGCGGTCCATTGGGCTCGCGAGCAATTACGCCAGACAATTGCGCAGCGGCTTTTTGAACCCCTTCTTGCGTCATACCACGGGCACAACAGCAATCGTCCGTACTCTCCGGATGCCGCGGATGCTGGTAGTCGCAGCTTGCGAAACGCGGCGCTTTATTTTCTCACCTCCCTCGACGACTCGGAAATGCTGGCTTTGTGCGTTGAGCAGTATCAAAACGCCAACAACATGACCGACCGAATGGCCGCTCTCACCATGTTGGCCGACGTTGACAACCCGGCGAGGGTTGAAGCGCTCGATGATTTTTACAGCCGTTGGCATAGGGATGCCCTTGTCGTTGACAAGTGGTTCGCCATTCAGGCGTCATCTGCGCTCGAAGACACGTTGGATACTGTTAAAAGGTTGCAACATCATGATGCCTTCTCACTGCACAATCCAAACAGGGTTCGTGCCCTGATCGGCGCTTTCGCATCAGGAAATGCCCTCCGATTCCACCGCGCTGACGGCGCGGGTTATCGCTTCCTGACTGACTGTGTTTTAGAACTTGACGAACTAAACCCGCAGGTTGCGGCACGTCTGCTCTCACCATTTGGACCATGGCGCCGCTACGATAGCGATCGTCAAGCCTTGATAAAGAGCCAAATCGAGCGAGTTCTGAAAAAAAGTGGGCTGTCGCCCGGGACATACGAGATTGCCTCTAAGACACTTGGCTGACCTCTCCAATTCATTTTCTAACCGAATAGGTCCCTGTCCATGAACATCCGAATACTCACTGTCACAGGGCCGTCAACTTCTACTCTAAATGCGCCGCGATGAAGGGCGACGTCAAAGCCGACATATGCGTCATTGGCGCAGGGCCTGGTGGATTATCGGTGGCCGCCGCGGCCTCCATGATGGGAGCTAAAACCGTATTGATTGAACGCCACAAAATGGGCGGCGACTGCTTAAATTACGGATGCGTTCCGTCCAAGGCTTTAATTGCTGCGTCCAAAGCCGCCCACGGTATGCGTCAGGCAAGTCGCTTCGGTATAAAGAACCACGAGCCGGAGGTCGATTTTGCTGCGGTGCGCAACCATGTAAAAGGTGTGATTTCTGCAATCGAACCAAATGATTCCGTGGAGCGTTTCGAAGGTTTAGGGGTTAAAGTTATCCTCGATCAAGGTCGGTTTTCTGCCCCGCGCGAGGTGATCGCTGGTGATTGTCGCATTCAAGCGCGCCGCTTCGTTATCGCCACAGGCTCCTCGCCATTGGTGCCACCGATACCCGGTCTAGCCGACGTTCCCTTCCTTACCAACGAGAGTATCTTCGACCTCGAAAATGGTCCCGAACATCTGATTGTTATTGGCGGAGGCGCGATCGGTGTGGAATTAGCGCAAGCACACAGGCGACTTGGCGCAAACGTTACAATTGTTGAGATGTTCAAAATCCTGGGACGCAATGATGCCGAAGCAGTGAACATCGTTCGCAAGCAGTTGATAGAGGACGGCATTACCATCCACGAAGACACCATAGTGAAAAGCGTTGAGCGCAGCGGCGAGCGCATCAGTGTGATTACTGAGTCTGACGGCAAACCGTTACGGATCGACGGTTCGCATATTCTTGTCGCCGCCGGCCGCAGCGCAAATTTGGATGGATTGAACCTAGACGCGGCCGGCGTTCAGTATTCACCTAAGGGCATAGATGTAGATGCGCGTCTACGCACAACGAACAAGAAGATTTTCGCAATAGGCGACGTTGCAAGCCCCTACCAATTCACTCATATGGCCGGATATCACGCAGGTATTGTTATTCGAAATGCATTGTTCATGTTGCCTGCAAAAGTGAACTACGCCGCAGTCCCATGGGTCACATTCACTGACCCAGAGTTTGCCCATGTTGGTTTGACAGAGGACCAGAGTCGCAAAAAATTCAGCGATGATCTTCGTGTGTTGCGGTGGCCATTTGCGGAGAACGACCGGGCCCAAGCCGAGCGAAATATTACCGGTATGATTAAGGTTGTCACCAGCCGTCGCGGTAGGATTCGTGGAGCGAGCATCGTTGGACCGCATGCCGGGGAACTAATTCTGCCTTGGGTCCTCGCGACGAGTTCACATGAGAAAATCGGTAAGATGGCAAGTCTAATTGCACCATACCCGACACTTTCTGAAGTCGGCAAAAAAGCAGCGGGAACATATTTTACACCATCATTGTTCAGCGAACGCACAAAGCGACTCGTCAAGTTTTTGCAACATTTTTGAACCTTTCAATATGATGGGCTAGTCTGGCATGCTCGCGAGCTCGTCAAAAATAGAGGTGGTGGAATCGGCTTCATCATTTGAACCAGTGACACAAGCCATTTACCTTGCGGGACTGTGGCCTTTCCCAGCCCTTATGACCTACGCAGCTCTACGCGACCTGCTCAGCTTCACAATCCCTAACTGGATTCCAGTTTTGGTGATCTGCGGATTTTTTCTTGTTGTCGTAACAAAAGGTAGCCTTTGGTCTTTAGCGACTTTACTGCACTCCGGTACCGGAATTGCAGTCCTGGCCGCAGTTGCTTTGCTATTCTTCCGTGGACTGATCGGTGGCGGCGACGCCAAGCTCATCGCAGCCGCAAGCGTATGGATGGAATGGCCACAGTTGACACTGTTTCTCCTCATAATGGCGTTTTTTGGTGGCGTATTGGCACTCGTTTAGATCGGCGCGCAGAGGGTGGCAAAAAGCGCGTTGGCCTCCTCAATATCTTCGGACCTGAAGCACTACAATGACGCAACGCAAGAGTTCAATTCAAGCCATCCGTCGCACTATGTGTGGAGCGACCGCGCTTGTTTTAATTTCGTTCATTGTCGCAGCTGCATTCCTAGCCGAGGCTAAAGCACAAAATTCCCCGGCACCATCGATCGCTTTTGAAACGCTGAAGAGGCTCGCTGAGCAAGGCAACTCGGTGGCACAAAATAACCTTGGCCTGCGATACGCGCAGGGAGATGGCGCCGAGCAGATAGTGCGGAAGCCTTGAAGTGGTACCTCCGCGCAGCTGAGCAAGGACTGCCAGAAGCGCAGAACAATGTAGGCCTCATGTACGCGGAAGGCCTGGGCGCACCGCACAATGACTTCGAAGCGGTGCGCTGGTATCGCCTGTCTGCACTGCAGGAATTTGCAGTTGCACAAAATAACCTCGGCTGGATGTGCTACCAAGGCCGGGGTATCGAACGGAATTATGGGGAGGCGGCAAGGTGGCATCGACGATCGGCCGAGCAGGCATTACCCAACGCCCAATTTAATCTGGCTGCGATGTACGAAGCAGGTTTTGGGGTCGATCAAGATCTCAATGAGGCTGTTCTCTGGTACCGCAAAGCGGCAGAACAACAACACGAGCAGGCCGCGGCAAGGGTCCGCCTATTAGCGTCAAGCCTCCCGTCCAGCGAAGCGACATTGGAAACGTCAAATACTGCGACGCTCGATCAACACGCCGCTGTCGAATTATCTGTTGCCCCTGTTGCACCAGTGGCGCCCAAACCGCCGGAAGAGACTGCTCTTGTAAGCATCCCACCCCCACCGAAACCGAATACTGTTGCTAAGAAGTCGACGGGTATCGCAAGCGAGGCGTTGAGTACAACATCCGCCACACCCCGGTTCGAGGAAACGTCGGACACCGTGAGCAAAACACAAGCCGCGAAGGCATTTCAAGCTCAGCTTGCTGCCTATCGCAGTGAGGCGCGCTCTCTCAACGGCTGGCGCGCAATGATCGACGCGTATCCTTCGCAATTTGAAGGATTCAGTCCATCGATTGAGCGGATCGATCTCGGCGGCGAGAAAGGCGTGTTCTTTCGCCTAATGACGGGGCACTTTGGTACTATGGATGAGGCCAAGCGTTTCTGTACGCGGATCATCCAAAGCGCCGCCGCTAGCGGCTGCATTCCACGACCGGCGCCGTAAGACTGAAACTGCCTATACCGTCGCCTGCCGGCCGATAACCCTGTTCAGTCAGCCGTTTCGTCTCTATGAGACAGGTACCACCACCCAATTGGCTCAATCAATGCCCGCAGACAATTCCGCCGTGATCTATCGACCATCAATACTGCTGCTCGTTGTGATAATCGCAACCAGCTTGCTGGCGATTAGTATCTACATACCATCGATGCCGGCGATCGCCGTTGATCTTGGCACCAGCATGGGCAGCGTTCAGCTTACGATGACGCTCTATCTGATTGGGTTCGCGTTTTCCCAGCTATTTTTCGGCCCAGTGTCCGACAAGTACGGTCGCCGCCCAGCTTTGTTGGGTGCGCTGTTAATCTTCTTCCTATCAAGTATTGCCTGCACACTGGCGCCAACCATTGAATTCTTGATCGTGGCGCGAATATTCCAGGCGTTCGGCGCCTGCGCTGGCGTTGTGCTAACACGCGCAATCGTTCGCGATGTCTATAACCGTACGGAAAGCGCCAGAGTCATGGCCTATCTCGGCATGGCCATGGGGTTGGCACCAGCGCTCGCTCCCGTGCTCGGCGGACAGTTGCACATAATTTTCGGCTGGCGCGCAAATTTTGCTTTCATGGCGATTGCTTGCGCGGTTGCGTTTATCGCGGCGTGGGCCCGGTTGCGCGAGACACACAACCAACGAGGTGCTGCTGTAACGAGACTATACGGGATGCTGAATGGATATGTGCGCCTTTTGCGGTCGCCGACTTATCTCGCTTATTCTCTTAACGCATCGTTTCTGACCGCTGGCTTCTTCGCATTCTTTTCCAGCGCGCCGATCGTCATCATACAAATCATGGAGCTGTCTCCCGACAAATTAGGTTTCTTCACCTTATTCATGCCAGCAGGCTTTATTACAGGCAATTTCATCGTCAGCAGGCTCACCAACAGAGTTAGCCTTGACCGGCTGATTGTGACGGGGAATCTGATCGCGGTTGCAGCGATGGCAACGATGGTCGGAATCGCACTTACTGGACATATTGGCGTCGCAGCAATTGTCGGACCGGTGTATTTCCTCGGCCTTGCCAATGGTTTCGCTCTTCCAAACAACTTAGCTGGTGCTGTTAGTGTCGATCCATCGATCGCTGGGACGGCTTCGGCATTGCTCGGATTTATGCAAATGCTGATGGCCGCGGTAGCGACAATCGCGGTTGGTTTTCTGACACACGAGTCACAGCTGACCATGGCGGCAATTATGTTGGTATCGGCAGTTGGATCGTTTGCTTCGCGCTTGTTTATGCGCCTTGATCGTGCACGCGTCGTGGACGCGTGACTGACGACTTCTCGTAGACGCTTCCTGAAGTTCGGACTAGCCTGTGATCGGATCGTCGAATGCAGAGTGGTGGTTTGAAGTGCCGTGCCGAATCGGTGCCATTCACCGCGGCGGGGTTCAGCCGTTCTCACTAGAAGAGAGAACGAATGCGCAGGAAGGAAATTCGCTAGACAATGCATCGACGTGCATTTCTCAGTCGTGCGACAGCGCTAGGGTTAAGTTGGGCAACACGCCAAAGATACCTGGCATCGGGATTGACCGCTGGAATTCTGCCTTTGGGCGCAGTAATTCCCAGAAATGCTGAAGCAGCGCCACGCCGCGGGGGCACTCTGCGGGTCAGCGCGTCGCGGATCCCAAACAACCTAAATCCACTCCGCCATGGCAATCACGCCGAGTACATGCTGGGTGAAATGTTCTACAGCAATTTAGTCCGCCTGGATGACGACCTAACACCAATTCCACACCTTGCTAAATCTTGGAGCAGTAACCGCGCTCTTACAGAATGGACATTTCGTTTGCGCCACGGCGTGCACTTCCACCATGGCCCTGAACTTACTGCTGAGGATGTCGCCGCGACGTTCCGAGTGCTGCTGCGTAAAGAAACCCTGTCTCCAGCGCGGCGAAACGTGGGGCCAATCGAGAGTATCTCCGTACTTGATCGACGCACAGTTCGCTTTCATCTCGGCATGCCTTATGGCGATCAGGACATCGCGCTCGCCTATGCGGCAGCAAAAATATTACCGGCGCAGATCCTTGCATCAGACATGCGCAGGTTCGATAAAAATGCATTTGGAACCGGGCCATTCCGACTGCTTTCATATGACCCTGCTCGGCTCGTCGTCGCTGAACGAAATCCGGATTACTTCATCGAAGGCCGCCCTTACGTTGCCCGTGTAGAGCAACATATTTTTGCGAGTGTACAGCTGGAAGCGGAGGCACTCATAAGTGGAAAAATTGATCTAATGCTTGAAGTTCCTTCAACCGATTTTGCACGCCTATCAGCGACGCCTAATATTGAGGGAATTAGGCTCCAATCAGGCCGATTCTTTGACCTTGTCATGGCAAACAATGCGCCGCCGTTCAATGATTTACGTATTCGCAGGGCTCTACAGCTATCGCTCGACCGTGAGGCGCTGGTACGTGACGTTCTCAATGGCTATGGCATTCCCGGCGGCGATACGCCAATCATGCCAGCCTATCGCTATTACAGCCCACAGCAGCCGATCATTCGCGACGTTGGCCAAGCAAGAAAATTGTTGGCTAGTGCTGGCTACAAATCTGGCATTGAGCTGACACTGGTCGCCTCGGATCGACCGGCGAACCGACTCCGTCTCGCGAATGCGGTCAGCGCGATGGCGCGAGAAGCCGGCTTTAACATTCGCGTCCAAAGCGTCAATTCGGAAACATACTTGCGGCAGGTTTGGACCAAAGGCAGTTTTTATATTGGTTTTTACAACATGCAACCAAGCGAGGATCACATCCTGAGTTTGCTCTATACGTCGAGCGCCCTATGGAACCAAACACGCTGGAACAACGCAGCGTTTGACGAGTTGGTGGAGGCGGCGCGCGCAACGCAAGACAGTGAAACACGCGTGCACAACTATAGTCAGGCACAGTCCCTAATGAGAAGGGACGTCCCATCAATCATTCCGCTTTTCGTAGATTTTCTTTCTGCCCGGCGAAAGAAAGTCGCTGGACTTCATTTAGCACCGCTCGGCGTCGCATTCCACCTCGAAGACGCATGGATAGACGACAGTCTTGAACGTAGTGGTTGAGTCGTCGGCGCCACCCTATTGGGCGGCGCCGTAAGTAAAGTCGATGTAAACTAAATCAGGCGTCGAGCGTGTGATCTCGCTCCCATTGGCTGATTGCGTTTGAATAACTCTTCCATTCATCGTGCTTGAGCTTCGCGTACGCATAGGTGAACTCTGCACCAAATCCATTTCGAACAACCTTGCTGCTTTCGAAAAGACGTATCGCATCAAGCAGGTTAAGCGGTAGGCGACGAATACGGCGCAATCGGTGGCCTTCGGTGTACATATTAATATCAAGGCGCTTACCCGGGTCTCTTTTGTTCTCGACGCCGTCGAGACCGGCCATAATTACACCGGCCTGCATCAGATATGGATTAGCCGCGCCGTCCATTAATCGCAGCTCAAACCGACCTTCATCAGGTATCCGCACCATATGGGTCCGGTTGTTGCCGGTGTAACTAATCGCGTTGGGTGACCAGGTTGCGCCGGATGTTGTGACAGCTGCGTTGATACGCTTGTAGCTGTTGACGGTGGGGTTAAACACAGCGGTAAGAGCGTCAGCAGAGTGAAGAACACCACCGAGAAAACTATACGCCATCTTGGAGAGACCCAACTCCCCCTTGCCATCATGAAAGAGGTTCTTCTTGCCCGCCTTGTCCCAAATCGAAACATGGGCGTGGCAACCATTGCCCGTCAGGTCAGAAAACGGCTTTGGCATGAAGGTCGCACGCAGTCCGTGCAGTTCAGCAATCGATTTGGTCATAAACTTGAAGAAGACGTGTCGGTCCGCGGTCAACAAGCTGTCGTTGTAGTCCCAGTTCATCTCGAACTGACCGTTGGCATCTTCATGGTCGTTCTGGTAAGCCCCCCAACCAAGCTTGATCATGGCATCGCAAATCTGGCTGACGATGTCATAGCGTCGCATAAGTGCCGACTGATCGTAGCACGGTTTTTCCTGAGTATCCCGCGGATCTGAAATAGCGCTACCATCTGGGGTCGTCAGGAAATATTCACATTCCACACCGGTCTTTACGTAAAAATCGTGCTTTGCCGCCTTCTCGATCTGCCGCTTTAATGCAACGCGAGGCGATGCCTCAACAGGCTTGCCATCCATCCACAAATCAGCGGCAAGCCAACCGACTTCTGGTTTCCAGGGAAGTTGAATCAAGCTGTCGGGATCCGGAATTGCGAACATATCCGGGTCAGCAGGCGTCATGTCGAGCCATGCTGCGAAGCCGGCAAAACCCGCACCGTTTTTTTGCATACCGCCAATGGCGCGCGCAGGAACCAGCTTGGCCCGCAAGACACCCAACATGTCGACGAAGCTGATAAGGAAATATTGTATTTTCTTTTCTTTGGCGATTTTCGCTAGATCAGTAGCCATAGTTTATTTTCCTTCCTTATTTTTAGATTCAAATTCATCTCCGCCCGCCTGGAATTTTTCTAACCGCGATCTTGCATGCCTGGAATCCAATTTGTCCCAGCCAACGGGACTTGCGCCATCGCTGCAGCCTCAACCGTAAGGGCAACCATGTCCTCTGGCTCAAGATTCAGAACGTGGGATTTGCCGCAGGCGCGTGCCAAGGTCTGGGTTTCCAAAACCATCGTCGCGAGATAGTTGCGCATGCGTCTCGCGCCGAGTTCCGGATCGAGTCTCTTCTCGAGTTCTGGATCCTGCGTTGTTACACCGACCGGACAACGCCCCGTGTGACAATGATGACAGAAACCTGGTGCCGTCCCGAGCTCAGCGTAGCTTTCCTCATAAATCGGCGCGTTACAGTTGAGGGCGATCATCGCTGCCGTTCCGATGGATACAGCGTCGGCGCCCAATGCGAGCGCCTTTGCGACATCGGCACCACTGCGGATGCCACCGGAGACGATAAGTTGTACTTTGCGGTGCATGTCGAGTTCCTGCAACGCTTGAACGGCCATGCGCACTGCCGGAAGCGTTGGAATACCTACGTGTTCAATGAAGACGTCTTGTGTCGCCGCTGTTCCGCCTTGCATGCCATCGAGTACGATTACATCTGCGCCAGCCTTGACTGCGAGCGGCACGTCGAATTGCGTACGTGTGGCACCAATCTTCACATAGATTGGTTTTTCCCAGTTGGTGATTTCTCGCAATTCCTGAATTTTGATCTCAAGGTCATCCGGTCCGGTCCAGTCGGGATGACGAGCGGCACTACGCTGATCAATGCCTTCTGGCAGGGTACGCATACCAGCGATGCGCTCGGTGATTTTCAGTCCGAGCAGCATACCGCCACCGCCAGGTTTTGCACCCTGACCGATGACTACTTCAATGGCATCTGCCCGCCGTAGATCGTCCGGGTTGAGGCCGTAGCGTGACGGCAATACTTGGTAGACGAGAAGCTTGGACGCTTCACGCTCTTCGTTGGTCATGCCGCCGTCACCGGTCGTCGTACTGGTTCCCATTTCGGCCGCAGCGGTGCCGAGCGCCGTCTTGGCGTTGGCACCCAATGCTCCAAAACTCATGCCGGCAATGGTAATTGGTATCTTGAGCTCGATCGGCTTTTTTGCGAAGCGTGTACCCAACATAACGTTGGTGTCACAGCGTTCGCGATACCCCTCCAGGGGATACCGAGAGACAGAAGCGCCTAGAAAAACCAGATCGTCAAATGACGGCAAATTACGCTTGCCGCCGAAACCTCTGATTTCATAGAGCCCCTCGCGCGCCGCACGCTGGATTTCTGCAATTGTTGTCTCCGAGAACGTCGCGGACGGACGTAGGCTGCGTGGATCGACCGACATTGAAGTAACCTTTTTTAAAATGGCGACTCAGTATGCCGCCGCGTTATCAATCTTGAAGTTGTATAGCTTGCGAGCGGACCCAAAGCGTCGAAATTTTGTTACATCCGCCTTGATCTCAGCCCGATCGAGTAATTCAGTAAGCTTCGCAACATGCTCTGGGGTCATATCCTTCTCAATGCAGTCTGACCCAAGATTCTTCACGTCGCCGCCGACATAGATGACCGCCTCATAGATTGAATCTCCGAGATCGGCGCCTGCATCTCCGCAAATAACGAGGTTTCCAGCCTGCGCCATAAATCCACTCATATGTCCAACAGAACCGCCGACGACAATGTCCACACCCTTCATGGATATCCCACAGCGCGAGCTCGTATCACCTTCAACTACAACCATGCCGCCATGTCCGGACGCGCCAGTCGCCATGGACGCGTTGCCCTTTACGCGCACCATGCCGGACATAATATTTTCACCGACACCTTGCGAGGCGTGACCCTCAACAATGACAGTCGCCTCTTTGTTCATGCCGGCGCAGTAATAACCAACATGCCCTTTTATCTCGACCAAGATCGGTGCCATTAGACCCACAGCCACGGCATGCGCTCCGTGCGGATTGATGGCCTCCCACGACGTCTCATTGGTATTCACGGCAAGGCTTTGCAGGCGCTGGTTGAGTTCGCGAACGCCATCTTTTGCGATATCAATCGTCGGCATCGCCTTACGCCCTAGACCAATTGTAGATTGTCGCCGGCGCTGGCTCCCAGATCTTTGCCGTATCTGCTCCCGGCAAATGCGCAATCGATCGAAACTCCGACGCCATTGCCACCCAATCGTCTGTTTCCGCCAGAACGGCTGGCTTACACGCAAAACCGTCGCGAACCACGGCAAATCCGTCTTTCGTGCCGACGGTAAAGGTATAGAAGCCGTCAAGGTCTTTCAGGCCTGCCTCAAGCGCTTCGGTCAGGCTCGCTCCCTCCCCCATCCGATGGGCTAAATAACCGGCGGCAACTTCCGTATCGTTGTCGGTCTGAAATTCAATCCCACCATGACGCTGCAACCAACGTCGCAGCCTGTTGTGGTTGGATAACGAGCCATTTTGTACAAGACATAAATCGCGGCCGGTCGAAAATGGATGCGAATGCTCTGTGGTTATCGCGCTCTCGGTCGCCATACGCGTATGCCCGATGGCATGAGTGCCAGAGAAATCTGCAAGGCTAAATCGTTCGGCCACATCGGCCGGCAACCCTTTCTCCTTAAACAACTCAATACTCTCACCCATCCCGACGATCCGTAGTTCGGGATGATGATGACCGATCCAATGCCGAACGGTCTCAAGTGGCGCGGCAACCACCAAAATTGCATGGCTTGAACGCACTTCGGTCTTAACCTCGACACCCAGATCCTCCGACAATTCGTGTGCTACGTGGTTCCAGCCAAAATCATCATCCGGATGTTGCAGCGTAAGCTTGATCGAGCCCTCGCTCACCGGATCGCGATAAATCGCAAAGCCAGCGCTATCTGGTCCGCGATTACTCATGCCGATCAGCATCGGCAAAAATTGTTTCCCGAGATCAGGCTCAAGGTCAGGATTCTTTAAAAACAGGCCGACAATTCCACACATCAGCACACCTTTGCGGGTCAGAGAGGTTCAGGAAAACATAGGAGAAAAAAAGTTGCAGGAAACTAACGGATAAGCAATAGCTGATCAACACGCCCTAGGGCAGTTTTTTTTGCTGCGAGGCGTATTGACCGGGATGTGACGTGACGTCACATTAGCGTGCTTCAAATTGGCTGAATATAGCTTCAACTCAAACAACCGAAAGTTCATGGCGAATGCCACAGTGCATGAATGCGTTGCGACTTTTCGTCACCTATACTTTAGGAGCACTGCTTAGCAGCCAAATCAAAGTTACGCGTAGTTAATCCAAACGTTAAAATCAACACGGGAGTTAGGCAATGGCAAAATCTGCCAAAACAACAAAAGCGAAAGCCGCCAAGGCAAAAGGTAAAGGCACCGTCAACATCGATCGGATGAAACGCGATCTGATTTCGAAGGGTGTAAAATACTGTCTAGCTTCCTATGTCGATGTGCATGGTGTTCCAAAAAGCAAGACAGTGCCGATCGCGCATTTTGATCGGATGATGGGTGGCTCCGAACTTTTCACAGGAGCCGCACTCGACGGACTCGGACAACAGCCCAGCGACGACGAATTGGCGGCACACCCAGACCCGAACGCCGTTTGCATTTTACCCTGGCGCCGCGAGATCGCCTGGGCGCCGGGCAACCTTAAGTATCACGACGAACCATGGCCGATGTGTTCACGGACGGTGCTATGCCACCAGATTGAACGGGCCGCGAAAATGGGC
Organism: Alphaproteobacteria bacterium; assembly: GCA_963693665.1. Taxonomy (GTDB): domain Bacteria; phylum Pseudomonadota; class Alphaproteobacteria; order UBA8366; family CAVOAK01; genus CAVOAK01. The sequence goes on from CAVOAK010000001.1 coordinate 36,513, forward strand.
TTCCAGTTCAATCTCGGAATTGAATGCGAGTTTTATCTCGTACGCCATCGCGAGGACGGAGGCATCGAACCTCCATACCCCACAGACACGCTTGCAAAGGCGGCATACGACACCCTAACGACGTTGGAATCGCTCGACTATCTGGATGAAATCACATCTCACATGAATGAGTTGGGTTGGGACGTGTACTCGTTAGACCACGAGGACTCCAACGGCCAATTCGAACTCGATTTCAGATATTCCGACGTTCTCACAACGGCGGACCGCTACGTCCTTTGGCGCTTGATGGCGAAGGAACTTGCCCGTAAGCGTGGGATAGACGTGGCAATCATGCCAAAACCCTATGCCAACCGCACAGGTAGCGGCGCACATTTTAACATGTCGTTGACCTCGTTGAAGACTGGCGAGAACCTTATGGGTAGCCGTACAGACAAACGTGGTCTTGGACTGTCAAAACATACCTATCAATTCATCGCCGGCATTCTTCGACACGCACCTGCGATCGTCGCGACGACCTGCCCGCTGGTAAATTCATACAAGCGGTTGATCAAGCAAGGATCGATGACTGGATTCACATGGGCGCCGATTTTTACCTCCTATGGCGCGAATAATCGCACCCATATGCTGCGTATTCCGAGCATTAAGCCGACGGCGGCGGATAAAAAGGGCGGGGTTGGCACATCAATGTCATTGACGAGGCTCGAATGCCGCGCGGTCGACCCGGCAGTAAACCCCTATCTTGGTGCTGCCATGCTGCTTGCCGCCGGGCTTGAGGGAATCGAGAAGGATCTTGATCCCGGCGATCCAATTGAAGGCAATATGTATCTGAAATCTGACGCCGAGTTGAAAAATCTGGGCGTTGGAACATTGCCACGCACTTTGCTTGAGGGAATAGATGAGTTCGCCGCAGACTCACTTGGCAAAACCGTCATGGGTGAGGATTTGTTCAAGTCCTTCATCGAGTTAAAGCAAGCAGAATGGTGGGAATATCACAACACTATCTCACCTTGGGAACTCAAAACCTACTTCGAAAGATTTTAGATCGCGGCGCCGAAAGCTTAATTTTGAGTCGCTCTTGAGTGGCTTTTATAGTGAGGGCGCCTTCACCGAGCGCGGAGTATGATTTCGTTGTTAGCAGACAATGCCGCATTTGTGATCGCGACATTGTCTACGTCAGCGTTGCTAGCCCGCACCCGCGCTTGACGTAGCGCAATTTGTTGTATTGAGTGCCCGAAGCGCAGGGGAAATAGAGCTTGAAAATACATTTAACACGACGAGGAGGCTCTAGATGAGAGCCAACTGGGGGCTGGTTCTTTTACCGCCGCTCGTGTTGTCAATGATTCTCCTTTTTGGCCCGCAGATAATGTTCTTGCGGGCGAGCTTCTTTGAAGACCTCGGCATCGGCCGACTCGGCCCTGACATCACCTTCGTCAATTACATTCTCGCCTTTACCGATTCGTTCTACTACGAATCACTTATCCTCAATTTCCAACTATCGGCTAGCGTTACGTTGCTCTCGCTGTTTGTCGCTTTTCCCGTGGCCTACCGGATCGCCCGGATGACGTCACGATGGGCCATGATTGTCTTGGCCGCGATCATTGTCTCAGCCTTCCTCTCCGTGGCAATCAAAATCTTGGGCATGATGATCCTGTTCGCTGCCAACGGAGTGCTGAACAGCTTTCTGTTGTGGACCGGCATAATCACAGACACAATTGGTATAATCGGGACCATACCCGGCATCATCTTCGGACTGGTCCATCTTAGCATCTCCTTCAAAGTACTGATGCTGTTCAGTGTTATCCAGACTGTGCCGCGCAGTCTGGAAGAGGCCGCCGAGATTCACGGAGCCAAACGCTGGCGGGTTTACTGGCGGGTTGTCATTCCCTTGAGCCTGCCGGGTATCATCAGTGTGTCGCTACTTTCGTTCAACCTCGTCATGGGCGCGTTCGTCTCGGCATTGGTCCTTGGCGGCGGCAAGATATTTACCCTGCCCGTGCTGATCCAGCAATCGCTCATGCTGTTCTCCGAATTCGGCATGTCGGCTGCTCTTTCGGCGCTTCTGATGTTGTTCGTGTTTACGATCAACATCATCTCTGTGATCCTGGTCACGAGGGTCCACGCAGCTAGATTGGCAGTGACATGAGTGAACACGCCGCATCAACTAACTTGGAAACCCGCAAACCCGTGCCGACCGTTGGGTTTACTAATCCATTCTCCCGGTGGCGCAAGTCGATAGGCGGCTGGGTCCTAAACGCTTGGGTCGGCATTGTCATAATCGTAATTTATTTGCCCGTTGTCATCGTCGTTGGTGCGTCGGTTGACCCCGGCACCTACATTGAATCACGCGCGTTTCTGACGTTTCCACCCCGTGGCTTTTCACTGCAATGGTATCTGAGCATCCACCCACGCCTGTGGCATTCACTTTGGGTTAGTGTATCAATGGCCTCTGTTTCGGCGTTCTTCGGTTTGCTGATCGGCGTGCCGGCTGCGCTTGGTCTCATTCGCTGTAACTGGCGCGGCAAAATTCTTATGGGCTCGCTGTTCCGCGCGCCATTGCAAATACCCTTCATTGTCATAGGCGTGGCGTTCCTGCAGGCCTATCACCTTTCCGCCGATGTCTTTCATATTAACCTCGTCGGCTCTTTCACCGGCCTCGTTCTCGGCCATGTCTTCGTTGCGGTGCCATACGTAATTAGTGCCGTTGGCGTACAGGTTCAACGCTTCAATCCCTCCATGGAGGAAGCTGCCCTAATTCATGGCGCCACTCGCATGCGGACCTTTATGCGCGTCACGTTGCCTATAATCATGCCCGGCATCTACGCCGGCGGGCTATATGCGTTCTTAATTTCGTTTGGCGACGTCACAATTTCGTTGTTCCTAGCCGGACCCGACACAACGCCGTTTCCGGTACAGGTCCTGCACACCATCACACAGGACTTTGACCCCACGGTGCCAGCAATGTCAGCTCTGGTTTGCATTGGGTCACTCTTTGTGCTGCTCCTCGTCCAGAAACTGGTCGGCCTCGACATCTTGTTGCGGGGCGGTGGAAGCGGTTAGGTAGTCAGTAAAATAACAAACCCGTTTAACAACGTAAGGAGAAGAAGACCATGAAGAAAAGCACACTTAAGAAATCGCTATGCCTGTTTGGCTTAGCAGCAGGCGCGTTAGGTTTGGCGATGACCGCCATGCCCCAGAACGCAACTGCTCAAATGAAGGACTTTGGTGGCATCGAACTCACCATTGCCACCTTCCCCTCGACCTGGGAAATCAGGTTCCGCGAGGAAGTCGGTCCGGCAATGGAAAAGATGAATGTCAAACTCAAGTTCATTGGTGGCCGCTCGGATGAGTTTTTAAACAAATTGATTTCCGCCAAAGGCTCGCCGACCTTCGACATTGTGGAAATTACCGATCACGTATTTCCCGAAATGTTGGAGGGTGGTTTTCTCGACAAATTAAGCTTCGACAACATTCCCAACACACAGTTCCTGAATAAGGCCATGTATAACGATTACAAGGTCGGATATTGGCAGACCCAACAAGCAATTCTCTTCAACCACGAGAAGTTCAAAGAGTTGGGCATTCCTATGCCGACGGAACCCGAGGACCTATTGCATCCCAAATTGAAGGGTAAGGTCATATTCCCGTCGCTCACGGGCTACGGAGCGGTCTCTGTGATCACCGCGATTGCCAGGAAACATGGCGGTGATGAAAAGAACATCGACCCGGCACTTCCAACCCTCAGGAAATTTTCCGCTCAAGTGCATTCGTTTGCGGACTTTACGCCGATGTCGCAAGCGATGAAGAATGGCGACATCTATGCGGCATTCTCGAGTGGCGGTTCGGCTAGGCGATTGCGCGACGCGGGTGTGCCCATAGCGATCCATCACCTTGTGATCGACGGGAAACGGGGCGTGCCGTCATTTGGTTACTTAGGTGTCGTTAAGGGCTCCAAGCACAAGGAAGCCGCAGAAGCCTTCATCAACGAGGCCATCGGCCTGGAAATGCAGGAAGGCATCTTTGTCAATAACGGCACGATCCCAACCAACGGCAAAATGCAGGCAAAGTTTGCGGCAGAAGTTGGCCAGGAAAAGGACCCCTTCGGCAACCTTTACAGGCTGTTGGCACCAGAAACAATCGCCAATATGTACTACCTGAAATTCGACGATATCGATCGTCGGGCATGGGGCAAGAAACTGCAGCGCGTCCAAGTTGGAAAGTAAATCTCCCCAACTTTAATCTATGCCACAAGCTTGTGGAGGGAGGGCGAAAGTTTCGCCCTCCTTTTTTTTGCGTTGCGCCAGGGCCGCTATTTAAGATGCCTCGAACGGTTGCTACAATGCACAGTGAGTGGAGAGTGGGCAGGGAAAAATGGCAAAACAAGACACATTCCATGAAAACCTTTCCAATCGAGGCGAAGCTCGTTCGTCATCAAACCGGTCATTTGGCTTTGTTTTCACCGTAGCCTTTGCTGTGATTGGCTTGTGGCCGGCGATGTCCGGGACTGGGATTCGCTGGTGGGCGATTGCGATCGCAGCATCGTTCCTCATCGCCGGACTCGCAAAACCAAGTCTATTGTCGCCGCTTAATCGTCTTTGGACACAGTTTGGCTTGCTACTGAATCGGATAACAAGCCCAATCCTCATGGCGTTGATCTTCTTTCTCGTCGTGACTCCCATTGGTTTGACTATGCGTCTCCTCGGCAAACGTCCGCTCGACCTCAAGTTCGATCCAAACGCTCGAAGTTACTGGATCAAGCGTGAGTCTCCGGGGCCTGCCCCAGAGACCATGAAAAATCAATTCTAGTTCTTAATAAATATTCACCGATAACATAATGAACCGAGGTCGGTTTGGACCAACCGCATTCTTGCTGTCACGGCATGAAATTCGCGTCGCCTCTGCGTAAGTTCTGGAAAGTAGTTGACAGAGAGTTTTTTCGAGAATCATTTTATGTTCTCTTATCCTAAAAGTAGAGTTCAACTGAAAACCCAATCGTTGCATGTTCAAAATCAATAAAACCGCAATATTGCTGAAGAAAATCTCCCGCTGGATCAGTGCAACAGGACGCCTGATGATTCCAATGGCGATATTCGCTGGGCTCCTCTTCTTGCTGGGTCCCGGCGTTGAAATTTCGATGTCAGGTGCAATGCGCGACATCGAAGGTGAGCAGGCACCGTATGCGTCGATGACGCGCACCTCAGATGCGGAGGGAAATGCCGCACGACTTGATATGCCAGTTCGTTTAAAGCTGACAGCCACACCCGGCGATACATTGATGGCGATGCTTGTTGACGAAGGTATCGAGCGACGCGAAGCGCACGCAGCAATCACCGCAATGTCAAAGATTTTCAAGCCCCAAAATCTTCGTCCCAAACAGGATGTGTTCATTACCGCGCGGCTCGCGCTCGACACGGATCAACCGTTGTACCTTCTTCGACTTGAACTCGCCGCATCGGTTGAGCGCAACATCGTCGTCAGCCGACTTAGTGACGGCGCGTATGGTGCCGTGGCAATCGACCGTCCGCTCACTCGAAATTTTGCCTACGCCAAAGGCAGTATCGATACATCGCTTTATGCGGCAGCAGTTGATGCAGAGGTTCCACTCCCGGTTCTTGCCGACCTTATTCAAATTTTCAGTTTTGACGTTGATTTTCAGCGTGATATTCGGCGAGACGATCAATTTTCACTGATGTACATGCGCTACTCGGACGATACCGGGACAGTCCTTCGTCACGGCGAAATTGAAGTTGCCGCTATGACGCTCGGGCGCAAGGTAATGCGGTTCTATCGTTTCGAAACAAAAGACAGGCAAGTTGATTATTACGACGAGAAAGGCCGCAGCGCCAGAAAGGCACTCCTTCGCACGCCGATCGATGGCGCGCGGATGTCATCTCGTTTCGGTATGCGCCGACATCCAATCCTCGGCTACAACAAAATGCATCGCGGGCTCGATTTTGCAGCGCCTAAAGGAACACCCATATTTGCCGCAGGAAATGGGATTGTTGAAAAGGCATACCGCTATGGCGCTTACGGCAAGTATGTCCGCATTCGACATAATGACACGTATAAGACCGCCTACGCTCACTTGAACCGCTACGGCAAAAATATCCGTTCCGGACGCCGTGTAAAGCAGGGGCAGATTATCGGCTACGTAGGAACAACAGGGCGCTCTACCGGAGCGCACCTTCACTACGAAGTTTTGAAGAACGGCACCCGTGTCAGCCCGCGAAGTATCAAACTACCAACGGGACGGAAGCTTGCTGGCGCTGAATTGAAAAAATTCAACGAGAGGCTCCACGAACTTGAGCAACAATATGCGACTCTCGAATCGAAGACTCAGTTGGCAAAATCCGACAAAACACCCTAACCGGAGGGCAGTGTCACTGCTCGCACGAGACTCCCCTCTCATCAAGCGGCAGCTGCCTCAACAACTTCACCGTCAATGACAAGGCCAGACACGTTGCTGAGATATGCACAACATCATCGTCGTTGATTTTGCCTTCCAGAATCAAGTTCGAAAGCGGATTCTGCAGCGAGCGCTGAATGACACGCCGTAAGGCGCGCGCGCCGTAGACAGAATCGAATCCGCCGTCAGCCAACCACCGTCGTGCTGCATCATCGAGTTCAATCACAATCTTGCGGTCCTCCAACAGGCGAAGGAGAGCCAATAACTGAATATCGACGACGCGCGCCATGTGTTCACGCGCGAGCCTATTGAAAAGGACAATCTCATCGATACGATTTAGAAATTCAGGCCTAAGCCAACTGCGTACAACGTCCATAACCTGATCGCTAACAGATTCGATGGGCTCGTCCTCGGGCAGGTTCGATAATATTTCAGTACCCAAATTCGATGTCATGACGATGATCACGTTCCGAAAATAGACCGTGCGACCTTGACCGTCGGTCAACCTCCCGTCGTCTAGAACCTGCAGCAGGACATTAAAAACGTCTGAATGTGCCTTCTCAATTTCGTCGAATAGGACCACTTGATAAGGTCGGCGACGTACCGCCTCCGTCAAGGCGCCACCCTCCTCATAACCGACATACCTCGGAGAGGCGCCGATCAGGCGGGCGACAGAGTGCTTTTCCATATATTCGGACATATCGATCCGAACCAACGCAGCCCTGGGACGCAATTGTTTGCACGTCTAAGACCGCAAGAACGACAATTGAAGCGATCTGGCAGGGCTGGCGCAGATATATTGACGACCATCTCGCAGGCAATTGTGGCGCAGGCGCGCAAAAAACAAGCGAGCAAAGCCAAAACGATTCTCCCTGCCCGGCAAATCTGCCGATCATTCCACTAGGGATCAACACATAAGATTTCGTTTCGCGGACATTTCCAGCACTACGCCAGCAGCAGCGGCAACAGCTTCAGATTCCAGACGATGCCGTTTTTATTTTAGCGCACGGACGGCACAGCTATTACCCGAAGGCGCATCCACTTCCTTTGTTTCAAGCGGTGGAGAGCGTTGCCAAACGCGAGGCAAAACAAATTCATCTCGCCCTTTACGGCTATCATCCAACAGTGCGTGTCGGCGAAGAGTTTCGTAATCTAGCGCTTGACATATGCACTACAGCCAACGTCCATTTTATTGACAATAGCGATCAGAATTTTGCAGATGAGTTATGGGCGGCTGCGGATATTTTTGTCTCCCTCGCGGACAACATTCGAGAGACATTTGGCCTTGCACCAGTTGAGGCGATGGCTTGCGGTTTACCTGTTATCGCATCGGATTGGGACGGATACCGAGAGACAATCCGACATCAGACAGATGGCTTCCTGATCCGAACAATCGCACCAGGCGCGAGCATGGGAGAGGACCTAGCCTACAGATATTTCGCCGATATCGATACCTATGGCCATTTTATTAGCGCTGCTGCCCAGACCACCGCTATCGATGCACAAGATCTAACGAACGCGCTTACCACTCTTGCCACAAATCCCGATCTGCGACGCAAGATGGGGGAAGCAGGCAAAGATCACGCGCAAACGAACTACGATTGGCGCGCGATCATTCGACAATACGACGAACTATGGGCAGAACTTGATCACCGCCGCAAAGTTGATACCAACGGCGACCGGGGATCAGTTCAAGATGTTTTTCATCCACTATGGCCTGACCCATTCACGGTTTTTGCTTCTCATCAGACGCACCGTCTTGCGCGCGGCGACAGATTAGAGTCACTCATCAATACCTACGACGACGTTACGGTACTGCTCCGTCATCGCATGAATATGTTTAGCCCAGACATCCTCGTACCGCCGGAGAAATTGCCAATCCTCATTCACGCGATCATGTCGCAGCCAGGGATAAGTATTGGCGAGATTTGCGAGGCTCATCCTGATTGGGGAGACGCGCCGGTTCAGCGTTCTATCGGGTGGCTCATGAAGCCCGGTGTCATCCGATTGACAAACAATGGGGCCAGCGACTGATAGTCATCTGGACAGCGCACTAACTGCTGCGGCCTCGCTCCAGTAATACGCCGTTGAATGCTTCGAGCTGTGCCACGACTTTGCCATATACGGAATCTGGCGGATAGTTATTGTCACAGTCTGCCTCTCCAGCGGGTATGCCGGTCAGCAACTCAATGGCTTCCTCAATGGACTCAACGCTATATACACGGAACTTGCCGCTAGTTATCGCCTCCACAACGTTTTGTCGCAGTAAGACATTTGCCGCATTCGACGCCGGTATGATGACGCCTTGTGAACCAGTCAACGGCGCGGCTTCAAAACATGTTCGGAAAAATCCTTCGATCTTTTCAATTGCGCCACCAATCGGCTGTGATTGCCCGCGCTGGTTGACTGACCCGGTAATGGCGAGATCTTGCCGCAATGGCAAACCAGAGAGAGTGGATAGCACCGCACAAAGTTCCGCCATCGACGCGCTATCGCCTTCGACACCGCCATAACTCTGCTCAAAGGTGATGGAACAGTTAAATGAAAGGGGAATTCGCAATGCAAAATGTCCAGCAAGGAAACCCTGTAGGACCATCACTCCCTTTTGCTGAATAGGACCGCCGAGTTCGGTGTCACGTTCCACGTTTATGACACCTAGCCGCCCGGCAGAAGCACGTGCAGTAACACGCGATGGAGATCCAAATGCATGGTCGCCTAAATCACGGACAACTAGCGCATTGATTTGGCCAATGACCTCACCGTCCGTATCAATCATCATCGTGCCTTCAGCAATTCCCTCCTGCATGCGATCTTCGACACGGGAGTTGCGTCGGTGGCGATTCTCAAATGCTGTCGACACCGCTTCGGCGGTTATTCTTCTTGGCTTCTCACCAGGTACGTGCCGCGCGGCCTCATTCAACACATCGCCCATCAATTCATAACGTGAGGTCAATTTCCTTCGATGAGCTGCCGAGCGAGAGGCTTCTCCAAGAAGCCTAACAATCGCATCATTTGAACATTCATCTCCCTGACTCCGCGCCATTGCCCTTATCAAGCCGCCATATTCGTCAATATTCTCCTGCGATGTATCCATGTCACTATCGATATCTGCCTTGACCTTGAAATAGATCCGAAACTCTGGATCAACCGAGAAGAACGCATAGTAGGCCTGCGGTGACCCAACAATAACGATGTTGAGATCAAGAGGAACGGGCTTGGGATTTGGAGCTCCTGCAATTGGCAAGGCACCTGTGCGGTGCAGTTCCTCAAGCCGAAACTCTCGGTCACGCAACGCACCTTTAAGCAATTCCCAACTCATAGGGTTGCGCGCAAGTGATTCCGCCCTCAGCACCAGTATTCCGCCATTTGCACGATGTAGCGCGCCAGCCCGAATCATTGAAAAGTCAGTTTCGAGTAGCCCAGCCACCGGTCGGTACTCAATGCGACCAAAAAGGTTTTCGTAGGTGGGATTGGGCTCTACGATCACACTCGGGCCATCTTCATCACCGTTGTCGACAAAAAGATTAACCGCATATCGAGATTCGGCGGTCTCGCCCATGGGCGATCCATCATCAGTTGTGGGCGGGCGAAAAAGCTGCAAATGCTCAACAATATCGGCTCGAAACTCGACAATCCAACGACGCAACCCAGCGTAAGCACTAAATTTTGCCTCCAGTTTGTCAATCAGGTCGCCGACCGCGCTATCAGCAATCTGACGATTAAGGTTGGCCGCCTCTGACATAAACTCGACATTGAGTTTTGCCGCGCTGCGGTTGAACTCTGATAACCGCTCACCCAGCCCTTTTGCCGCCGTCTTCAGCTTTCCCCGCTCCTGCGGCTCGAACGTATCAAGTGCAACAGCCTCGCCATCGGCATTTGTGGCAACGACCATCATGCCATTTTCCGTTTGGACAATATCGAGGCCATTTGTGCGCGCATCAGCTCTCATCGTGTCGAGCTGTCCCGCCAACTCACTATTCATAGATTCACGCCGCGACAAAATCTCATGCTCGTAGTCTTTGCCGCCGAACGCCTGCACGAACGCCTCGCGCAGTTGCGGAACGAGAGTTGTCATGTGATCTCGGAACTTACGGGCCATACCCGCCGGAAGCCGATAGGGCTTTGGGCGATGCGACCGCACGAAGTGATTAAGATAAACAATGTCGTCGGCCGGAGCCATGTCGGCGACCGACGCATTAAGAAAATCCAACGTCGCCGTCATGCGCCCACTGTTCTCAGCACCAAGGACAAAAATATTGAACCCGAAATCATGGATCGAAAGGCCAAATTCAATGGCTTCGCGCGCCCGAGCGTGACTGGAAAAAGAAAATGCCTCGCCGTCTTGCTGGCTTCCTGGTCGATATAATGGGAGCGCGACATCGATGGCATTGAGCGATTTAGCAGGCATATTTCCCCCTGTGCGAATCGCAAAATTTTGCAATGTTGCCGCGGGGCGTGCGCAATACCAGCGGCCATTTCTAACTATTGCAAGTCAGCTTATTTTCCGCCGACCAATGTCGACCGATCTACTCTTCTTTGAGGTTCCTGTTACTGTACTAAAATTGCTTAAAAATCAGGGCCTAGACTTCGTTCACAAGATAGTAAAGAACGTCAAACGTTAGAGTCAGGCTTGGCATCCTCGTCGGCGGATACCGGCTGCTCCGCGTCAGGTTTCGATTCGCTTTGGGTTGGTGTGGCGTCACTGCTTGGTGTTACATGTGGCGTTACGTTGTTGCCATTCCGTTGAGGTTGCCCCGAGTTGCGGTTTTCATCAGGCTCGCTGTTCAAGATGCGAAAATAGTGATCGGCGTGCTGATGATAGTTTTCCGCCATAATTCGGTCGCCCGCCACATGCGCATCACGGGCCATGGTCAGGTATTTTTCGTATACCTGATGGGCATTTCCACGAACACGAATGCTTGGTCCATTACTATCAAATGTTTGATGTCGGGAAGGGACATTGCGTCTGCCAGAGTTCCGCCCGCGAGGGCGCTTCGGGTTTTGACCTTGTCTCATATGACTCCTCGTATTGACGTTTTGTCCCACCGCAGCATGTCAACGTTCACGCAACAAACTCCGCGTAACAGACTGCCACTTCATTTTGCGGGATCTTGCAAGGCGCCCTGAACGCCCGGCTCAATTTTGGCCTCAGCCAATGTCGACATTAGCTTGAGAGTTCAAGAAAACCAACATTTTTTTTCCTTACCCTAGCTTTATCT
>CAVOAK010000002.1:0-46878 GCA_963693665.1 Alphaproteobacteria bacterium
GTAATCTGGGTTTTGAGTGCGTTAAGCACATCAATTTTCTGTTCTAGTGTGCCAGGAAGCACAACATGTGTCGAAGAGACGTCGGCAAACGAAGAGGATCAACTCCGCTGATCCGAAATTTGTTTCTGACATCTAACAATAAGTGCATCTGGTTTACTGCAACCGGTAATAGCAATAAACGCCACGGCCACAAGCCCGCGAGCCACTCTCTTGCTCAGCGCCAGTTGTGCCAACACTCCGAAAATCATCGCTGATTGAATCATCGTGTCACGCGCGAATTAAACTTCATATCCATTTTCCAATTATAAATCAGCAAGTTGAGCCATAAACCTCCCACTCTAGTTAGCGATTTGTAACAAAATATCAACGAAGTAGGCCGACATTTTTTTTATCACCGATCAGACTAATTGTTTGATAAAGCCAATACACGCTCGCTCATTTTATAAAAATAAAGATTTTCCTTACAACGAATTCACGTCATGGAGAGCTAATTTATGCTGCGAATGAAAAACATACGGCAGGCAAATAATATTGTTCGAGAAAGGTTTCTGTATCCAGTCTCAACCACGTCTGTTGTTTTGTCGAAATCATTGCACATGCGAGGCAATCCAACGAAGAACGATTATTCCCCCGTACAGGACTCAACCCCTGGCTAACGCAATTTAAAGAACAGCGTGACGCGGGGTTCGAAAACTTGACAGGTGTGTTATTCTCTACATCTGGTTTCAAAAAATCAAATAATTGGCATTGGTTTACGCTACCAAAATCCGAATTAGAAGGACTGCGGCAACGAAAGAGCGTGGCGCGGTGAGTGCCAAAAGAATGAAAAACGTGACGAGGTGGGATACTTGGCAGCGGCTTATTTACATGAGCCTGTTCACGATATTCTTTGGCCTCACGGAAGTCCTGATATTGATAATCTTGGTTGTACAATTCATTTCCAAGCTAGTTCGCGGCGAAGAAATTGAACGTTTAGCTCAAATTGGTGGAGAAATTGGGGATTACTTTCGTGCGATTATTTTGTTTTTGACGTATCGTACTGAGACGATGCCCTACCCATTCGGTGAATGGCCCATGGGAGTGGAAAGTGGGGAGGTTAAGGGAGAAACGGGAGCGGACAATAACTCATCTACTGAATTAGCAGCGAGCATTCCGATGCGAACGCGAAAACGAGCGCCACGGCGGAGAAGTCGAGCCGCCGGTTCCTCAGATTAAGACATAGGTAACGCTGCATTCCGCGTGGTTTGCAGAAATTCGATGCAAGGATTTGTCAAATGAGCAATACGCCTGTGCAGTCGCTGGCTTTTGACAGTATCCGCTGCCAACAACAAAAGTAATAAGGGACAATTGAAATGACCGAGTCGCATATGTCGGAAACAGAAATAGAATCCAAGGAAACGACAACGCAAACCCTCCGCTGCCTTATGTGCGGAGAGGGGTTCGAATCTGACGGTTCACACAACCGCATTTGTAAGAAGTGCAAATCAACGCGGCAATGGCGCGAAGGCTGAAGACGCCTAAATCACACCCAGATTTTTTCGAGACGCCAGATTCCGTGCCCTGAACGCATGCATGATAAATGCGATCAAGGACCGGGATCTCGAAAATCGAGAATGTGCCGAAAAGCTCCGCAGCTAGCTGAGAGCCGCGAGTAGCCGGCCACTACATCATGCGATCGGACTTCCGCACTCAAGAATATGCGCGCCAGCGCACTTGAGATTGTCTGCCGCATCAGATTCGGTATTGATAACCAAGTATTCAAACGGAATTGTCACACTAGGCGGCTCGCGGCGTTGAAAAGCGCTCCAGTTTTTTAGTTTGGCCATATCCTGCTCTGTTGCTCAGGCGATCATTCGGCGCTTTAGTTCGTGTTCCGAACACACACAGTGAATGATGATGAGCGGCGCCCCTGAGCGCTGCGCTAACCCCTGTAAACCCCGCCGCCGCTCCTCAAGAATCATCTCATGTACAAAGGGTAAATCGAGAAGCACGGAAGATTTATTTTTGAGGTTCTGTTCCGCAATTGGATAGATCAAGCCAACGTCAGGTTTGCGATCTTTCTCGAACTAACATTGCGGACATACTCGCGAAATATGTCCGACACAGAACCAATATCCAGATAAACCGCAGATACTTTCTTCAAAAGCGCTCGGCACAGTGTTGACTTGCCTGTGCCCTGACGCCCCATCATGAGTATAAGTGATGTTTGTGGGAGTGTTATGCAGTTCACGATAGCGCATCCTGATGTCAGCTATAATTTCCGATGCGGTGAGTATTTGGTCAAAATTACCAACGTATATGTGAAAGGAGTGTAACGCTGCTGGGGCAGCACACCGACAAAATTCGCGCTCAGATTGCGGAATAGCGGCATAACTCACGGATCCCTCAATCGCGGGCCTGTCTTTACAGAAAACTATAGAGTGTCGAGGGGACACTTCAGGTACGAGACACCATTATCTTCGACAGGTGGAAATTTAAGGACACGCTTGTTGACCTGAACCGATGGCAAAAGTAACGCGGGCATAGACAGTTCACCATCGCGTTCTGTTCGCGTCTTGATAAACTGCTCCTCACTGATACCGTCACGAATATGTACATTCTGTGCGCGTTCCTCAGCGACCGTCGTCTCCCACTTGTACTCACGTCCACCTGGACCGTAGTCGTGGAGGCGCGCATCAGCTGGCAACGAGAGGATTCGATTGATAGATCGATATAAGGCAGCCGCATCTCCTCCAGGGAAATCAGTCCGAGCTGTGCCAAAGTCCGGCATAAATATGGTGTCGCCAACAAAAGCCGCATCGCCAATCACGTAGGTAACACAGGCCGGCGTGTGACCGAGAGTATGCAAAACTTCAATCGTCATCGGACCCAGCACAAGGTGTTCTCCATCAGCAAATAGCCGATCAAATTGGGAGCCATCGGAGGTGAACTTACTTCCCGTGTTGAAAATCTTCGAAAAGCCCTCTTGAACGACGATGATGCCAGTACCCACACCGATCTGACCACCGAGCTTTTCCTTCAGATACGGTGCGGCGGTAAGGTGATCAGCATGGACGTGTGTTTCCAGAATCCATTCGACAGAGAGATCATTTTGTCGGACGAAGTCGATAATTGTGTCCGCCGCTTCAGTTCCAATCCGACCTAACTTCGCGTCGAAATCTAAGACTGAACCGATAATCACGGCAGCGGGTTTTTCGAGCGCTCGGACAACATGGGTAATCGTATTTGTTGCTTGATGAAAGAAAGGGTTCACGCACAGCTGCATCCCCGTCTCCCATAGAAAATTACATGCATTCTGCCGATCTGTGAGCAATTCTCATTGATATGAATCAAGTGTCACCTCTTTCGTCAGGTGATCATAAGGCGAAACAAGAAACTCGAAAGAAGCGCTAAACCTTGGTCGATTGCGCCTGCTCACGCATTGCGCTAAGCGTCGTCTGGGTGGTGATGACTTCGGGGTCTACCTGTAGCTCCAGAAACGCGATCTTTCCCGCATCAAGTGCCCGATCCAGCGCCGGCGCAAATTCTGCCGTGTTTCGGACCACCTCACCGAAAGCACCAAAACTCTCCGCCCATCGCGCAAAATCTGGATTCGTGAGGTCAGTGGCAATGGCACGACCACCGTAGACTTGTTCTTGGTGCATGCGGATAGTGCCATACATGCCATTGTTGACGATGCAGATGACCGGATCGATGCCGTGCTGGATCGCCGTAGAAATTTCGTTGCCTGTCATCAAAACACCGCCGTCACCGCAAAACCCGACCACCGCCCGATCCGGGTTCTCCAACCGGGCTGCGATTGCCGCCGGCACACCGTATCCCATAGAGCCATTCGCCGGTCCAATCTGACCGGGGTAGCGAGTAAAAGGGTGGAAGCGTTGCACCCAGCCAGAGAAATTTCCAGCATCGGTAGCAATCAATACATCCGGCAGGCGCCGGCGCAGAATAGCCATAACCTCAGCCATATCGAGATCGCCCGGCAAACCTGATGTGGGAACGATATGATTGAGATAGTCCTGCCGTGCTTCGAGCGCCGATGCGCTCCAATCTGTGGAATTGACCGGCTGAAGTGCCCGCGCCGCCTTGGCAAAGGCAACCATACCGGCACAAATCGGCAAATCCGGCCGGTAAACACGACCAAGTTCGTCCGGATCCGGATAAACATGCACGAGACGCTGTTTCGGGTTTGGGATATCGACAAGCGTATAGCCTCGAGTGGTTTGTTCGCCGAGACGGGCACCCACAACGAGCAAAAGATCCGCATTTCGGATACGTGCCGCAAGTTTTGGACTAATTCCGATCCCCACATCGCCTGCATAATTCTTATGCGTATTGTCGAAGAGATGCTGGCAACGGAACGAACAGCCAGACGGTATGTCGTTCGTTTCTGCAAAGGCAACGATGTCGGTACAAGCCTCCGATGTCCAGCCACCGCCGCCAACAAGCAGGAACGGCGCACTGGCTGCTGACACCATATCCCGCAGTCGCTCCATATCATCAGGATCCGCACCGGCCTGAACAGACACATACCGAGTTGCGTCCGCCACGGAGGTCTTCTCCGACAACATATCCTCAGGCAATGCCAATGCGACAGGACCACAACGGCCTGCGGTCGCACGATGAAAGGCCTGACTCACCAACTCAGGAATGCGGTCGGCTCGCTCTATCTGACCAACCCATTTGGTTATCGGCGCATAGAACTGTCGATAGTCGATCTCCTGAAATGCCTCTCGATATTCCTGATCTCGGGCAACCTGGCCGATGAAAACGACCATTGGAGTGGAATCTTGAAATGCAGTGTGCAAGCCAATTGCTGCGTTGCACGCACCCGGCCCGCGCGTAACGAAGAGAACGCCCGGCCGGCCGGTAAGTTTTCCATATGCCTCAGCCATATACGAAGCGCCACCCTCGTGACGGCAAACGATGAGGCGGATATCGTCCAAAACGTCGTGGAACGCATCAAGTGCTGCCAGATAGCTTTCGCCCGGAACACAGAAGATTTTGTCAACGCCGTGGACACGGAGCTGGTCGACCAAAACCTGGCCTCCAGTTCTTTCATTTGACAAATTTCTAATCTCTGTCTCCCGAGTTGCAGCACGTTGGTCGCCGATTTGACCGTCAGCATATAAGATATATCACGTTGGAGAATGAATTATTGGCGGCCACATCTCGAAATTCACTTCCATTCTGCGCAGTGACGGAATTCTCCTGTTTGTGATATCGAGCGTATGACCCATCCATAGGTAGTTTTGATATGACGGCTTTTGACAAGCGACTTCACCCGTTCAGGGAAGATTTGGCTGCAGAGTATCTACGGGGAAAAATCGAAGCCGATCGGTTTACACCCGGCAAACGCCGCCAAATATGCAGCGGTCATGTGCCGTTGAGGCGATTGCCAGACCCGACGGCTCCGCTCGATACAGAACTTTTGTTTGGGGAAACCGTTCAACTCTACGACGAACGAGATGGATGGTCCTGGGTACAAAGTGAGGTCGACGGCTACGTCGGTTATGCGGAAAGCCGAATGATTGCAGAGACGCTATCAATACCAACCCATAGCGTCATCGTGCCCGCAACATATCTATATCCGGAACCAGACTTGAAAATAGCACCGATAGATTGGCTGCCGATGACTGCGATCGTGAACGTGTGCGAGAGTACGGGTAAGCACTGTAAACTCACGTCAGGTGGATGGATTTTTTCGACCCATCTCGCACCCATCAATACACCGGCACCAGACCACTGCGACGTCGCGCGAATGTTTCTTTACTCTCCGTATTTATGGGGCGGAAAAACGACTGCTGGCATCGATTGTTCTGGGCTGCTTCAGGTGTCTCTTGCTCGTTGTTGTAAAAAAATCTCACGGGACAGTGACATGCAGCAGGGGGCTGGGTGGCCGGTCGAATACGACGGTGACAATCGCGTTCTTCAGCGTGGCGATCTCGTATTCTGGCGTGGTCATGCGGGAATTTGGATTGATCCTCAGTCCTTCATTCACGCCAGCGCGACCGACATGCTTGTGACGATCGAGCAATTAGATGATGTCGCTGCTCGAATTGAAGCGGCCTCTGGCGACCCCATTTTATGTGTCCGGCGAGTCTAAAAGCCTGCGATCAGCCCGGGCCGTTGTCAGCACTTGATCGCTGCCGCGCTATGGTCGTGCGGTGAAAGCGCAGTGCCAGCCACATTGCTATGCCAATAACAATGAACATCGCCCATAGATACCAGGGCAGCATATTTGCCCTGTCGCCCAACATCACCATAAGAAAGGTCAAAGGCAGTATCCCAAGACCCGTTGTCCATCCAAAAGTCCACCAAGTGATGCTGGTCAATCCAGCCATGTAGTTGACGAGGTTGAAGGAGATGATTGGGAGGAACCGGCTCAGAAACACGACCTGCCAGCCCTGTTCACCTGCCCATTTATCTATGACGTGCCAATTTCGCTGCGAAACGACCATGGCTACAAATGGGCGGCCAAGTGCGCGCGAAAGCGCAAATGCAAGGAACGCCCCCATCATCGCCCCGAACCATGTGATCACCGTGCCCCAAACAAGCCCGTAAACCATGCCGTTCGCAATTGCGAGGAACTCAGCTGGAAATGGAACAAACGAATGCAAAATCATGAGGGCAATAGATCCAATAACGCCCCAATGGCCCCAACTTTGAATTTTGTCCTCAATGGATGTAGGCGAGAAACTGATGGCCCAGTCACCACCAAACGAGACCACAAAGACCGCCGCCGCCAGCACAATGACAAGCGCGACAAAGAAAACCATCTTCGGCCTCCAAATCCTGGGAGTACGGCCGGTCGGTTCAGAATCTGCCATATTAACTACTAAAATTGCCAATTTGTACGTGTAGGCAAGGCACAATATCGTGATTTACCGAGTATTTTCGCGTTGTTAGGCCGCGCTGGCTTGATTGTTGATGCATGACCTTAAAAGTATACCATGATGGCGACGATATCGATGTTGGCTAGTCACAGGACAAGCAAATGGACCTTACCCGATTGTCCGCACGCGCCGCTGTTGCGGCAATGGTGCAGGGCGATGTTACCGCTGAGACCTACGCCAACGCTCTGATTGCCCAGAGCCGCAAATTCGTTGATCTGAATGCGTTCATTACACTCGACGAAGAGATGTTTCTTGCCGCTGCGCGTGAAGTTGATATTCGGCGTGCCAGCGGCGCACGCCTTGGTCCCCTGCACGGCCTGCCGATTGCGGTAAAGGACAACATCGAATTCATGGCACTGCCAACGACTGCTGGCACGCCGGCCCTGGATCAACATCACCCAAAGCGTACCGCCCCAGTCGTGCAGGCGTTGCTCGATGCCGGCTCATTGGTTATGGGCAAAACGAACTTGCACGAAATCGCCTTCGGTCTCACCAGCAACAATGGTCATACCGGTGCCGTGCGTAATCCCTATGACCGAACCAAAATCGCCGGCGGCAGTAGCGGCGGCACGGCCGCTGCTTTGGCGGCACATATCGTGCCGGGTGGGCTTGGCACCGACACAGGCGGTTCAGTCCGTCATCCGGCGGCAATGTGTGGAATTCTAGGACTTCGGCCATCCACTGGTCGATACTCGCTGGACGGTGTCATCCCCCTATCGCGAACCAGAGATACAGTCGGCCCATTGGCTCGCTGCGTTGACGATCTCGTACTCCTTGATGGCGTCATCACCAGAGATACGACGCCTCTTCGCCCGACCTCCATCAAAGGGTTACGTCTTGGAATTCCGCGCCGTCACTACTACGAACAGCTCGACAGCGAAGTTGCACCAGTGATCGATATGGCGTTGTCCCAGCTTGCCGAGCGTGGCGCAGTCTTAGTTGACGCCGAATTGCCAGATGTAGAGGTTTGTAATTTCGAGATAGGCCGGCCAATTTCCGGCTATGAATCCATGCGTGAGCTGCGCCAATACCTTGCCGAGTCAGGCAGCGAAATTACCTTGGATGTACTTGCTTCGAGGCTGGCCAGCCGGGACGTACGCACGGTAGTGAAGGCGCGGCTCAGCGGCGACGAGATCATTAGTGAAGAGGAGTATCGTACGGCGCTCCAACAGCGACTCCAATTTCAGTCGACCTATCGGCAATATTTCAATGACCACGATCTCGCCGCGATGGTCTTTCCGACGACCAGATTACCTGCGAGGCAAATTGGCGATGATACAACAGTTGATTTCATGGGCGCGCGCGCGCCCACCACACCCACCTACAACCACAATATGGCGCCGACGACACTTGTCGGTGCTCCAGGCCTAAGCGTACCTGTTGGCCTGACGCGAACAGGTTTACCCGTAGCAATGGAGTTGGACGGACCTATCGGTGAGGACAGGGCGATCCTGTCCATCGGTTTGGCCTGGAACGACATATTCCCGACGCCGACACCACCCTCCATCCCGGAATGAGCGTTTGGAGCCCGCCTCGCCAAGTTCAGGCGGCGCGGGCGCCTTTAAAAACCATGTCGTATGCCGGCAAGGTGAGAAAATCTTCAAAATCTTCGGCAGCGACCATTCGCTTAAACAGGTCCGCCGCCGGAACGAATGTGGAATTGGCAAAGCTGTCATTTCCAATCGCCGTTCGAATGTTCGCCAGTTCCTCATCCAGAATTGACTGCAGCAGTATTCCATCAATGACGCGGCCGTCATTCAACACAGCTTTATGTCTTATCCACTGCCATAGTTGTGCACGAGAAATTTCGGCAGTGGCCGCATCTTCCATGAGATTGTAAAGCGGAACGCAGCCCGTCCCTCGAAGCCAAGCCTCGATATAACTAACACCAACGTTGACGTTCTGTCGTAGACCCGCCTCCGTGATATCACCTTCAGGTACTTGAAGAAGGTCCGATGCCCCTATGTTTACGTCATCACGCTTGCGCTCAATCTGATTCTGTCCTGGCATTTTCCGGTCGAAAACTTCTTTTGCGACAGGCACGAGCCCAGGGTGAGCAACCCAAGTTCCATCGTGGCCATCACCAGCCTCGCGTTCCTTGTCGGCGCGAACTTTTTCTAATGCGCCACGGTTGGCATCTTCGTCCCCGCGAATTGGTATCTGAGCTGCCATGCCACCCATCGCGTGCACGCCCCTGCGATGGCACGTCTTAATGAGGAGCAAACTATACGACCGAAGAAAATGGCAGGTCATTGTGACGTCGCCTCGGTCCGGCATCACACAATCGGGACGATTTCTAAATTTCTTAATGAAGCTGAAAATATAGTCCCAACGCCCGCAATTGAGTCCTGCAGAGTGCGCGCGCAATTCGTACAAAATTTCGTCCATCTCGAAGGCAGCGAGAATATTTTCGATGAGCACAGTCACCTTGATGGTTCCAAGTGGAATTCCCAAAGTTTCCTGCGCTGTAATAAAGACGTCATTCCACAAACGAGCTTCGACGTGAGATTCTAGTTTGGGCAAATAGAAGTATGGTCCAGTACCGTGACCCATCAGTTCTTTGGCGCAATGAAAGAAGTAAATGCCAAAATCAAACAACGATCCGGACATCGGCTGGCCATCGACAACGACGTGCTTTTCAGGCAAGTGCCATCCGCGCGGACGCACCAAAAGCGTCGCGACCTTGTCGTTGAGGCTGTAGTCCTTACCGTTCTTAGGATCTGTGAACTCAATATTTCTACGCGCAGCGTCACGCAGGTTAATTTGGCCCTCGATCAAATTCGTCCACGTCGGGGTGGTTGCATCTTCAAAGTCAGCCATAAAGACTGAAGCACCTGAATTCAATGCGTTGATGACCATCTTACGATCAACAGGACCCGTAATTTCAACGCGCCGATCGAGTAAATCCGCAGGCAATGGCTCAACGGTCCAATCCGCATCGCGAATCTTTGCCGTCTCCGGCAAAAAATCTGGGTTGTCACCCGCATCAAGCTTAGCCTGAACTTCCCCACGCAGTGCCAATAACCGTCGCCGCTCAGCACCAAATTTCCGTTCCAGCAATGCAACGAACCCGATCGCTTCTGGCGAAAGAATTTCATCGAACTCGGGATTGGCGTCCGCCTCGATCAGCACGCCTTCTAACTGAGCCAATAGATTTTCTTGTGTTGCAACTTTGGTATCAGGCATTTTGCCTCCCTGTCAGACCTGTTCCCGATCAAATCGGTGTGCCGTCGTGTAACGCATCTCGCCGAGTACACGGCGTCGCATAATACGCAGCCTCCGTGCCGCCACACCAGAGCGGAACAACTTAGCATCTGCATGTATCTGTGCGAACTTTTGCCATCCAATTGAACAACAAACAAGCTTGGCAGTTCCCTATCTCTTCATCTTGGCATTGCTCATCGGTACGGCATCCGGTGCAAAGCGCAACATCGCGACAAATTGACGGCCTCTGACGCACATGTCGGGTGGATTCCGGTAACGATGTCCGCCAAATTTATGGGTGACGTTGGCAACACGCACAAAAAAATAAGCAAATCGTTTCAAAATGTGGCAGCAAGAACCTATTAATGCAGGTTGACGCATTCCAAAGGCCAGTATCTCGCGATTTACCTGACGTCGAGATAATCCTCCCTGGCGATAGTTCTCATTCCACTTTTCAACTCGGCCGCGCGCCAAACAGAGGGTCTATCCCGTCCCTTATGGCCTCCCAAGCGGGGCCATTTTCTTGCCTAACCCAAATCGTCACTGCTGGCCGACGATCGTTGTGGCGACGGTAAATTCCAAGATCTAAATTGAGATTCTCAGCAAAAACGAAAACCGAGCGACGTGACAATTAAGTCGCTTACACTATTTCCCAACCTATTTGCGGAATTTACTACCGAGTTGGGCCCGCGATCTACAGTGAAAGAGTTGACATAATTTATATGTAAGGTCGTACTTACGTAAGCTTTCACTTACAATAATAAATGGATGAAGAATTGCGCGCTATTGCAGACCCAACTCGACGGCAGATTTTGAAGTTGGTTTGGGAGAATGAAATGACTGCTGGGGAGGTCGCGGTTGGTTTTGACATCAGTCGCCCCGCCATTTCTCAGCATCTCAGAGTTTTGTTAGATGCAGAACTCGTCGCCGTTCGCGGAGAAGGAACACGTCGTTTCTATCGTGCAAATTCCAAGTCCCTCTCGGCCCTTCGCATATTTGTTGAGGAATTTTGGGATGAGAGTTTGACCCACCTAAAACAGAAAACGGAACGAGAACAAAAGGCGCTAGACAAAAATGAGTGACACGAACGCAGTGTATACGAGAAAGAACTGTTCATTCTGGCCAATCCAGAAACAGTGTTTGCATTCCTAACAGACCCGGACAAGATGCTTCGCTTGATGGGTGTATCCGCGACACTCGAGCCAAAAGAAGGCAGGCTTTATCTCGTTGATGTTACGAACGGAAATGTCGCGAAAGGCGAATTTAGAGAAGTCCTTCCAAACCAACGACTCTCTTACACCTTCGGTTGGAATTCCAAAGACACTTCCGTACCGGCTGGATCCACTTTGGTCGAAATTGATCTTACGCCAAAGGATCTGGGAACAACCGTGAAATTTACACATAGTGGATTGCCGGAGACTGCATTAAAGGAGCACGCGGAAGGGTGGAACCATTACTGTGAACAGCTGTGCCAAAGTGCGGCAGGAAAGGATCCGGGAGTTGATCCCTGGGTCAAATTCGCCGCTGTAGAATAACATCTGCTAAATTACATCCATGCCGTCCAGGAAGAAAATGCAGTCTCTGGGCGGCAATCATTTCTGAACACCAAACTTACTCTTCCAGCGATCATGGGAGAAACAGTTCGGCAGTCGCCAACTCATGGAAGACGCGTTATTCTCCACACTGGCAATCAGGTCGCATATACCTGCCGTTGAGGAGCTTGAACGATGAGTATGAAGACTATCCTTGTTCCCCTTGAGGAGAGCGAAGTTTTACCGTCTGTTCTGGATTGCGCACTTCTTGTTTCACAGAGATTTGGCAGTTATATTGAAGGATTGCACATTCGCCCCCTCCCCGCCGAGGTTCTGACTGCAGCGGGTGAAGGTTTATATGCTGGTGCCACTGATCTGTTGGAAACCCTCGAACAACGCGACAACGACCGCGCCCAACGGACTCATGAACAGTTCGATACATTTATGACGAAGCACGGTGTGCAACGGGGTGATGCTAGTCAGACACCGGAGAAGCCAGTCGCAGCGTGGCTTGAAGAAGCAATTCCTGGCGATGAGGTGGTGGGCAATAGAGGGCGGTTGTTCGACCTTATCATTGTCGGCCGCCCTGTTAGTGGAGCCGCCACGCCGTCTCGCAGCCGGCTTGAATCAGCTATCTTCGAAAGTGGGCGGCTGACCTTAATCGCACCGCCGATACCGCCAACTGGGTTCGGAGAAACAATCGTTATTGCCTGGAACAGCAGCACTGAAACCACGCGCACGGTCGCACTTGCCATGCCGTTCCTTGAACAAGCCAAGCGTGTCGTAATTCTATCGATTGAGGGTTATGGCGTTCCGGGGCCGGACGGAACGGAACTGCGGCAAAGCCTTTCACGGAACGGAATAGCGGCGCAGGCAAGCATTGTTCCAAAGAAAGATCGCACAGTCTCTCATGCCATCCTTGAAGAAACCGCCATTCTTGGCGGTGATCTCCTCATTAAGGGCGCCTACACACACAGCCGCTTACGACAAATGATATTTGGCGGCGTCACCAACGAAATTTTGGCAACGGCCGAATTACCCGTTCTTATGTCGCATTAAACAATTGCAGCACTCTATAACATCTGCGAAACGCGGTTAACTAAGCGCAGACCCGGGCTTTCTTGCGTTTTAACACGGCTGCCTTTAGTGGTTGCGAATAATGCGCCTTCCAACCCGAAGTGATAGATTTGATTTGCGCTGCCGGAACGCCTTGATGAGTAAAACTGAGCTTCGTCTTTCCCCCCTTTACTAGCGCCAGGGAAAATGTCGCAAGTGACCAGGTTCCTTTGGCCCAGCCCTTCGGACGCCAAGCTTGGACGATCAATTTATTCTCAATAATATCGACATTGACTCCACCGATATGGCCGCCATGGTGCGAAAATTCGCCGCCAACTTTACGGCTAATTTTTTCCGGAGCGCCGGTAAAAGCACTATGCTTTTTTGAATCCATAAGTGCTTCAAAGATAACGCTGGGACGCGCATCCAACGTAACGTTTTGCTTGATCACCTGAGACATATTCCCACTCTCTTTGTTCCATTTAAAACCCGATGGCGCGAATATCAGACCAAAACGATGCAATGCAGAGAGAGAGACTCTGGCAGGCCAAATTAGCTCACCGGAAACTTGCGTTGTCACATCACCGTAAATAGACTGCTTGACGATATCTCAGAGAATTTCGCGCGCCATCCAATACTGATCTTCGCTGCGCACACCAACGACTACACAATGAAAGCGAGATCGCATTGTCGCCATTCGACCTTGCCGTGCCCACTATCGCCCTTGGTCTAGTAGTTTTTTTAATCGGTGGCACAATCAAGGGGACGATTGGAATTGGCATGCCGCTGTTTATCGTGCCCGTTATGGCAACAGTCATTGAACCAATTACCGTTATTGGGCTTTTGTTTGTGCCTATTCTCGCGACAAACTTTCTGCAGATGATCGAGGGCGGCTACTACCGGGTCACCTTGCACCGTTTCAAGAGCCTACTCTTCTCCATACTTGCAGCAACAATCATCAGCGTGCAGATTCTCGCTCGTATTGATGCAATGACCGTATCGTTGATTCTGGGTTGTATCGTTGCCGCTTTCTGCATTCTCCAACTATTTCCACTTCGTCCAACGATACCGAAACAGCTTGAGGCTTATCTCAGCCCAATTGTTGGCACAATCGCCGGCTTGCTTGGGGGTGTATCTACGCTCTTTGGACCACCACTCGTCATGTACCTGATCGCATTACGCCTGCCAAAGGAAGAATTTATCGCGACGGTTGCTCAACTCTTCTTTGTCGTCGGTGCAGTTCTCTACTTCACCCTCGCCGTGACCGGCGCGCTGACACTTGAATTGGTCGTTGCCTCTGCGTTCGTCACGATACCCGTCGCTATAGGCTTGGCAATTGGTCGCAAGATTAGAAAACAGATTAGCCGGGAAGCGATATTTCAGCGTGTACTCGTTGCCGTGCTCCTGATCGCCGGCCTAAACCTCATCCGACGCGGCCTCTTATAAACCACCTAGCGTTGCCAAATTCAGGACGCTGTAACTTGGTTCTGCGGAAGCATTTTCGGAGAATATGAAAATGGCGTATGAACACTTTGTCGCACAAAAATTCGCATCGCGAGGCTCATTACGCTTTGAATTGCCTCACAATCCAATGCCGGGGAAAACTCTCGGGACTCTGCCATACCACAAGCAAACTAACTTCATTTTCGGCATCCAAATTAAAGATTCCAGACGACCAAAGATTTGATTCGCAGGTGTCGCTACGAAATTCACCTGAAGACCACCGGTTTTTTGATCCACTTGCTCCAACCGCGTTTGCCGACTCCAATCCGTCCACGATATATCGGAGCCGAACTTGCGACGGACTAATACTGCCAGACAAACTGGAAGCCACAATATGGATCAATTTACCAGACCGAGGATCTAGGCACACCAAGGCAACCGCGACCCCTGGGTTTGCTTTCTCGATCGAGCGACATAGCGCCGATAAAATCGTCTGTGCTGATCCAAGTTTCATAAGGATATCCAGCAGCCAGCCATCTGATTAATCAGCAACCAAGCCACTACCAAAGACAGCGGCGACAAACAACACCGCGACAATACTTCTAGTCATATTGACCTCCTTCATGATCACCGATAATTCGAAAATACGCCCGCCAATATCGTTCAGACGACGCCGTCTCCAAGCACGGTCGTCCGGTGCATATAGCGTTCACCAACATCTTCATAATCATCAATTGCATAATGCATCGTGCAGCGATTGTCCCAAATAACAAGGTCGCGTACATGCCAACGGTGGCGGTAAATATACTCCGGTCGCGTGCTATGGCGGTTCAGAAGCTGCAGTAAATCCGCACTCTCCTCCAGCTCAAGTCCAACAATATGCACGGTAAAGCCTGGATTTACGTAAAGCGCTTTTCGGCGCGTATCCGGATGTGTGAGGACAACTGGATGGTCTACCGCAGGCGCTTTTGCCAATCGCTCTCCGCTGACCCGCTCTCCGGCAAACACGCCTCGTGCCGCATACGCAAAATCGTGAGTTGCCCGCAGATCTGAAACGATCCCCTGCATCGTCGGCGATAGCGTGTCATAAGCCGCATACATGTTTGCAAACATCGTGTCGCCGCCGAGCGGCGGAATCTCGATCGCGTAAAGGAGTGAAGCCATCGCCGGATTACGCATATATGAAAGATCCGAATGCCAATAGGTGCCGGCCTTAGCTCGGCCAAGCGGCTTTCCATTCTTCGTCTTGTTTGACACCCGGTAGATCGTTGGATAACCCGGCAATAGATAGTCAGCGAGAACGTGTGTCTCGAGTTCACCAAACCTCTGGCTGAAAGCAATGTGTTGGTCCGGCGTCAACTCTTGGTCGCGGATGACCAGCACACCGTTGGCATCAAGCCACGCTTGCCGCAATTCTATGAACTGCTGATCATCAATCTGCGCGGACAAATCAACGCCCAGTACTTCGGCACCAATTACCGGTGATAAGCGATTGATCCTAATGCTCATAATATTGGACCTCGTCGAAAACCAAACGGGCTGGGCAAATCCAGCCTATTAGCCAAGCAACAAAGAATCATCGGCAAGCTCATCACCGCGCACGTTTTCAAACATCTGGAGAAAATCGGCAACATCAAGCCCCTCACGTTTGCCGTCCGCGACGTCCAAAACAACCTGTCCCTCATGTAACATGATGGTCCGCATCCCATGATCCAACGCTTGGCGCATCGAGTGTGTTACCAGCAAAGCTGTCAGATTATCTTCTTCAACAAACCGATCGGTCAGCCCCATCACAAACGACGCCGTCTTTGGGTCGAGCGCTGCGGTATGTTCATCGAGCAACAGTATCTTCATTGGCTGCAGCGTCGCCATAACCAAGCTTACCGCCTGACGTTGACCGCCCGACAGCAGTCCCATGCGATCTTGTAGGCGCATTTCAAGACCAAGCCCAAGACTTGCCAGGCGCTCGCGAAACTTTTCGCGCAGGTCATCGCCTATCGCCCGCTTTAGACGTCGCCTATGACCACGCTGCTGTGCCAGTGCCAAATTCTCCTCAATCGTTAATGCCTCACAGGTTCCTGCCATGGGATCCTGAAAGACACGCGAGACCAAACCCGCGCGTTCGCTGGCCGGCCGTCCCGTTACATCTTCATCGCCGACACATATCCGACCCGAATCGACCGGGACCTCACCAGCTAGAACATTAAGCAAAGTTGATTTTCCCGACCCGTTACTGCCAATCATGGTAACAAATTGACCCTTAGGAATGGAGAGCGCGAGTCCTCTCAGCGCCCTCGTCTCAATCACCGTGCCAGGATTGAACGTCACATATACATCGTCAATCTGAATCATGACGCACGCGCTCCGCCGCCCCTAAGGAAACGCTTCCGGACAGTCGGCAGAGCCATCGCGAGAACAACAAGCACTGCTGTTATCAATTTAAGATCTTGCGCCTGGAGTCCTATGAAGTCGGCATTCAAGGCAACCGCAATAACAAGCCGATAAATAATTGAACCTACGATGCAGGCCAGCGTGGCAAGAAATATCGTTCGGGTCGACATCACCGCCTCACCGACTATCACGGCCGCCAATCCAATAACGATAACGCCGACCCCCATGGAAATGTCGGCGCCACCCTGGAGCTGCGCGAACAATGCCCCGGCAAGTGCAACTAGGGCGTTACTGAGTGCCATTCCACCCACGATCATGATACCTGTGCGTATCCCTTGCGCGCGTGCCATTCGCGGATTAACGCCGGTCGCACGCATCGCAAGGCCTACTTCGCTGGTCAAAAATGCATCGACGGCGAGTTTGGCAACGACGATAATAACGACGAAAATCAACGGGTTGATCCAGTAATATGGAAGGCCCAGCCCCTCGAACGGTGTGAAAATTGTCACTTCGCCCAACAACGGCTGGTTGGGCTTGCCCATGATACGAAGGTTGACCGTGTACAGCCCAATCATCGTCAAAATGCTGGCCAACAGATGGAGGATTTTCAGTCGAATATTGAGGAGAGCCGTCACCATGCCGGCGAGCCCTCCGGCAAACATTGCGATGAGCGTTGACGCAAGCGGATTCCATCCGCTGACGATCAGAGTTGCTGCCACTGCCGCACCCAATGGCAAGCTACCGTCTACAGTTAGATCAGGAAAATTGAGGACGCGAAAACTCAAGAAAACGCCGAGGGCGACGAGACCGAACAACAATCCGATCTCTATCGCCCCCAGAAATGCGATCAGGCTCAAGTTTCAGAGCCCTTTCTGCAGTTGATTTTCGTGATCCTTATTGAACAATTTTTTTAGCACGCGCAATCACAGCCGGCGGGATCGTGACACCCATCTTCTCCGCAGCTCCAGGATTAACGTGCAATTGAGTAATGTCGACGCCTTCGACCGAAATATCCCCCGCTTTCTCGCCCTTGAGAATACGTGCAACTATTTTGCCCGTTTGCCGGCCAACGTCGTAGTAATCGAACCCAAGCGCCGCCATGACGCCTCGTGGTACGGAGTCCGTATCACCGGCATATACCGGTATTTTCGCGTCTATACCGACCTTGATCACCGCCTCAAGTGCGGAGACAATCGTATTATCCGTCGGCACATAAATTACGTCGACTTTGCCGACAAGGCTTCGGGCCGCAGCCAGCACATCGTTGCTACTCGGCGCCGACGCAGTGACAATTGTGAGACCTTTGCCCGGCGCAATCTGCTTCAGCAAATCAACAAGAACGACTGCATTTCCTTCACCCGGGTTAAAGGGCACACCAACAGTTTTTGCATTCGGTGTTATTTCTTTGATCAAATCCAAATGCTTGCCGATCGGTGACAGATCAGAAACACCCGTCACATTTCCGCCGGGTTTTTTGGCATTGCTCACAAGTTTTGCGGCAACCGGATCGGTAACGGCACTAAAGACAACCGGGATTTGACCGCGCGCAGCAGAGACAGCCGCCTGCGCCGAAGGTGTGGCAATCGCAACGATTACATCAGGCTTGTCTCCAACAAACTTACGGGCAATCTGACCTGCCGTTCCGACGTCGCCCTGTGCGCTTTGATATTCCCATTCGAGGTTACCACCAACCTTGTATCCTTGGGCGGCAAGTTCATCCTTTACACCATCACGCGCGGCATCAAGCGCCGGGTGCTCAACAATCGCCGTAACTTTCACCGATACATCAGCAGCGGCGGCGATTTCCCAAGTCAGCGCCATAAACGGCAGTACAAAGAAAAGAGCCGCAACTCGCATCGTCTGAAACCGTGTCGTATCCAACATTAGGTCCTCCCAAAAGTATAACTCTCTCTGAGGGCGTATCGGTCGAACGCCGCGAGAGATTGTAAAAACAATGCCCCCGCGTGGGTACCCCGTCAAGCGTCAGCTAGCGTAAAGTATTGGCTATGGAGAATAACACATCCAGAGATGATGCGCCGAGTTTACGGCAACGCTCGGGCGACCAGCCATGAACTAGATCAGGCGTGTCTGCAGTATCTTTGAAGGGCTGTTCAAGGGTCATTG
Organism: Alphaproteobacteria bacterium; assembly: GCA_963693665.1. Lineage (GTDB taxonomy): Bacteria > Pseudomonadota > Alphaproteobacteria > UBA8366 > CAVOAK01 > CAVOAK01. Next base: position 18,644 of record CAVOAK010000002.1, read on the forward strand.
CGAGGCATCCAAATGCTTCCGCGACCCAGTTCGAGCACATTGTTAGGTTTCCACCGCCCGGCCTCGCCGGTGGATAACCGTAAACCGTCTGGAAGTCAGGGTTGATACGAGCCAGCGTGTTTCGAAAATTTTCGAAGAGCTCGGATTGCTTCTTGCTGAGCGAAGGGATCCCCAATGGGCCAGCAAGGAAATTGTATGGCAACGCCTCATCTCCGTGAACATCAAGACAGAAATCAACTCCCGTCTCGCGCATCTTCTCACGAACCAAGTATACCTCTGGGCTACGGTCCATTGATGGCTCTTGCCACTCGCGATTTAGATTAGCTCCAGCCGCATTCGTCCGCAGATTACCGCGCCAGCTGCCGTCGGGGTTCATGTTAGGTACGATATAGAACACCGCTTTGGAGATCAGCGCGCGGGCAACCGGATCGTTATCATCAGTCAGTTTATGAAGGAACCCCTCAATCCACCACGACGCCATGGTCTCGCCGGGATGCTGGCGGGCAACGATCCAGCACTTGCGCTTTTCGGTGGTGTCCTCGCCGACAACCAGCATATCCAAATCTTGTCTATCGATTGTTTCACCGAGGGTCACAAGGCGGACATTGTTCGAAACCTGAGCGCGCGCCAGCATGTCGGCATGACGTTCAAGTGAATAGGGCGCGAACATCGCATAGTAGACGGAGTCATGGTCTGGTCGGTGATTTATGGTCATCACCTTCCCGTCGTAGTTCGTGTCCACACGAAACCAGTCTTCACGATCATAAGAAGCAACTGCACGGTACTCTTTCCAGCCACTGGGATAGGAAACAGCCCCGGCATTTTCAATCTTGAGCCTGCAATCAGAGTTTCGAGCTCCGGTTAGACGGAAGTAGAACCACTGAAGGAATTCGGCATTGTTGTCCTTCACAATACGCAGACGAATGTCACTCGCTTTGCCCGATTCAAGGCATTCAATATTTCCGCCATCGAAGTTACTGCTAACTTTCATCTTCGCTTCCTAATGAGAATCCTGATCGCGCGATCATCGCACACCAAGAAAGATTGAGTAACCGGCTAGGGTTCAAAAATCACTCCGTCGCCTGTTGCGTATCACGCAAAATCCGTCAAAGATCGCACTGCCGTCGGATACAGACTCTGTTTACAGAGCGGGAACAGGAACGGAAGCGCGAACAATGACAAAATTCGATCCCACTCACCTTGCTCACAACACCCCGGGTGCGGGCGTTCGAGACAATGACTCACATGTCGACATGGTGCGTATGCGGACTTACCGGATGAACCGTGTACAGGCGCAATTGAAGTCACTCGACTACGGCGCTTGTATTCTTTTTGATCCCATCAATATTCGCTACACGACTGGTGCGCGCAATATGATGATCTGGAAGATGCATTCGCTCGGCCGCTATGCCTTCGTACCGGCCGAAGGAAAAGCCGTCGTTTTCGATTCACCGAGTAGCCTGCACCTCAACAACGGCCTTGAAACTGTTGGAGAATCCCGACCATCAAAGGGAATGGGCTACATCTATACTGGTGATGCCCGTGAGGAAAAGACACGAAATTGGGCCAAGGAGATGGCGGAGCTGGTGGAAGAACACTGCGGTGGTAACCGGCGGATAGCCTGCGACCGCATCGATTTTGGAGCAGCAGGCGCGCTCGCAGAACATCAAATCGATCTTTTCGACGGAACTGAACCCATGGAGCTAGCCCGATTGATCAAATCGCCAGATGAGATCGCCTGCATGAACATGGCGATTTCAGTGTGCGAAACCGGCATGGCGAATATGCGTGAAGCCCTCAAACCCGGGATGACCGAGAATGAAGTTTGGTCGATCCTCCATCAGGCAAACATCGCGATGGGAGGTGAGTGGATTGAGACCCGGTGTCTCGCTTCAGGAGGGCGCACCAACCCCTGGCTGCAGGAATGCTCTGATCGTGTGATCCGGGCCGGCGAAATGCTGGCATTCGACACTGATCTCATCGGCCCGCACGGATATATGGCCGACATCTCACGGACATACTATTGCGGCTTCAACAAGCCCTCGGACGAGCAACGACGACTTTACAGTTTGTCTTACGAGCAACTGGAGCACGATATTGCACTCCTAGAGCCAGGCATGAGCTTCCGTGAATATGGCGAGAAGGCATGGCCGATCCCCGGCGAATTCGTTGCCCAGCGCTACGGTTGCGTCGCACATGGTGTCGGTATGTGCGATGAGTACCCTGTGATCGGCTACCCGACGGGGCCAGGAATTGCCAGCGTCACCGGCGAATTCGAGCCAAACATGACGGTCTGCGTCGAAAGCTACGTCGGGGCCGTTGGTGGCGCTGAGGGCGTCAAGCTCGAACAGCAAGTACTGATCACAGAGGAAGGAACGCACGTCCTTTCCACCTTCCCATTTGAGGATACATTGTTGAACTGAGCAAGGTGGCGGTGCATTGATGAATTGGATTGTCCTTTGAGCAAACAAGACTCTGGCCGCGGATCGGCGGTTGTCATCGGTGCGGGAATCGTGGGCATCGCAACCGGCCTCTACCTTCAACGCGACGGCTGGCAAGTCACAATCGTCGACTCCAAAGGCCCCGGAGAGGGCACATCAAGAGGCAACGCCGGGCTGTTCGCAATTGGTCACGTCATTCCCGATGCCATGCCTGGCCTTCCGGCAAAAGTTCCCGCAATGCTATTCGATCGCGAGTCGCCGCTGTCAATTCGCTGGCGCTATCTGCCTCGTCTCTTTCCCTGGCTTGCCAAATGCCTCAGCGCCTGCACCACGGAACGAGCAACACGCAGCACGCAGGCACTGACCGGCCTCCTTGGTGACGCCATGGCTTCCTACGAACCGCTTTTTCAGAGCGCTGGCGCGAGTGGCCTCATTCGGAACAAGGGCGTCCTCTACGTCTACAGGAATTCCAGATCCTTCGCTGCTGCCGGGTTGGAGATTGAGCTCAAACGCGCGCACGGAATTCGCATGGAAATTTTGGACGCGAATGGCATACGCGAGCTTGCACCGGCGTTGGCGCCGGTCCACAGCCACGGCGTGTTCTACCCGGACTATGCCCATACGGTCGATCCATTTGTCCTCTCCCAAACCCTGGGCGCGAGACTGGCGCAAGCTGGTGCCAAGTTCGTCAGGACCAATGCTACCGGCTTTTCATTCGAAGGCGACCTCGTCTCCGGGGTCCAGTCCGCCGACAGTACTCACAAGGCAGATATTGTCGTCGTCGCTGCCGGTGCCTATTCCCGACCACTCGCAGCGGCATTGGGTGCTCGCCTACCACTCGATACGGAACGCGGTTATCACGTCACGTTCGCCGATCCAGGAGTCGCTCTCGACTTCCCGATATTGGTAGCGGACGAGCACTTTCTCATGACACCGATGGCACCGGGCCTTCGAAGCGGCGGGCTCGTCGAGTTTGCAGGATTGGAGGCGCCACCGAACCCGGCGCTTCACGCCATGCTCGCCCGCCAAACCAAACGGATTCTACCTAGTTTAAATACTGAGAATACGTCCAACTGGATGGGCTATCGGCCGGCCATGCCGGATTCGCTTCCGGTTATTGGTCGCACACCTAAACATCGCAATGCTTTCCTTGCATTCGGCCATGGGCATATCGGCTTGACCTCCGCCGCAGCGACGGGGCATGCGATTGCCGATCTGGCCGTTGACCGATCACCACAATTCGACCTAAGTCCGTTTCGTGCGGATCGGTTCTGAAATGAACCCTAGTGGCCGGCGGGTTGCCGCTGACATTGGCGGCACTTTCACAGATATCGCCTTTCTGACTGACGACGGGCGACTTATGACGCGAAAGGTCTCGTCGACCCCTGAGGACTATGCCAACGCTGTTGTTGACGGCATCACGGGCCTCATCGACGAATCCCCGGACCAACTAGCCAATGTCGCAGACGTACTACACGGCTCGACGATAGCAACCAACGCGATTATTGAGCGCAAGGGTGCGCGAACGGCATTACTCACGACAAAGGGCTTCCGTGACGTCCTGGAGTTAAGACGCATACGCGTTCCCACGCTTTACGACCCCATGTACGTAAAGCCAACACCCCTTGTACCACGCAACCTACGCTTCGAGATCAACGAACGAGTGGACGCTAACGGCAACGTAATAACACTACTCGATCCATCGGAGATTGACCGACTTATCCCGCGAATTGAGGCATCGGAGGTCGAAGCAATAGCGGTTTGCTTTCTTCACTCCTATGCCAATCCAGCACATGAAAGACTCGTTGGAAACATCCTACAAAAAGCGTTTCCGGCAATATTTGTCTCATTGTCAGTCGATGTTCTCCCCCAGATACGCGAATACGAACGAACCAGCACAACCGTCGTAAACAGCTACGTAGGGCCACCGGTCAAACGATACCTGACGGAAATGGCAAATCGCCTCCATAGCGCTGGCACAACGGGCCGGCTCATGGTCATGCAGTCCAGTGGCGGTGTGATCGACGCGAAGACGGCGATGGATACACCGGCACAGATTATTGAATGTGGTCCCGCAGCGGGCGTTGTTGGCGCCATGCGAGCTGGTGCCGAGGCAGGGTACGAAAACCTCATCACGTTCGATATGGGAGGAACAACGGCGAAGGCCTCATTGATCGAAAATGGCCGCCTCACGAGATCGGACGAGTATGAAGTCGGCGGATCAATGTCGTCCGGCAGCTCACTCGTCTCAGGCGGTGGCTATGCACTCAAGCTACCGGTTATCGATATTGCTGAGGTCGGCGCGGGCGGTGGAAGTATTGTGTGGCTTGATGCAGCTGGAGCAATCAAGGTTGGACCGCAAAGCGCTGGAGCCTCTCCAGGGCCCGCCTGCTACGGCGCAGGCAGCGAACCCACGGTAACCGATGCAAACGTCATACTTGGGTTTCTTAACCCCCTTGCATTGGCTGATGGCGCCTTGCCAATACAAATGGCTCTCTCGTATGCTTCAATTGATAAAAGAATTGCGCAACCTCTTGGACGTTCCGTTATTGAAGCCGCATACGGCATCCACATGGTGGCGAACGCTAACATGACGCGCGCCGTAAAGGCTGTCACGACCTACCGCGGCCGCGATCCACGCGATTTCACGCTCTTCGCTTTCGGTGGAAACGGTGGCGTCCACGCCGCAGACCTTGCGAGAGAGTTGCGTATCGGCCGTGTCATTGTCCCGCCAGCCGCGGGCGTCTTCAGCGCCGTTGGCCTACTCAAGGCCGATATGCAAACTGGATTAACGCGCGCCTTCATGTATCCCCTGGCAGATATGCCATTCGATCTTGCGGAGGAGATATTTGCAGAACTTGAAACGCGCGTCAGCACTAGGCTCGGACAAAATCAAGGGACGGCGAAGCTCCAAAGGTTCGCGGATGTCAGATATGCTGGTCAGGCCTTCGAACTAACCGTTGAACTTTCCGCTGGGCATATTAACAAAGCGACAACCCTCGATATCAGCCGTCGCTTCGATGAAGAGCATAAGCGCCGATACGGTCATGTATTTTCTGGGGATTACCCGCTGGAAACAGTCAATCTTGGTGTTACGGGCAGCATTGCCACCCTACCGATGGCAGCGACCTATTTATCGGCAACCAACAACGACGGTCACCACCGTGAAGTTTTTTTCGGCCCTAAGTTCGGTACGTCAACGACATCCATAATTCAACGCAGTGCATTAACTGAGAATCCGCTTAGTGGCCCTCTTATTGTTGAAGAGTATGAGGGCACCACAATTGTTCCACCCGATTGCCGCGCAAGGGTCGATGCAATGGGCAATATTATTATCGATTTGGGGACAACCCAATGACTGCCGCCCCTCAGACAGACGTCGAGCTGGATCCATTTCTGCTTGAGATCATTCGCAGCGGATTCGATGCAATTGCTGACGACATGGCGCTGACGCTTATGCGCACGTCCTATTCGGGCATTATCCGTGATTCGATGGATTTCTCGACGGCAGTCTGCGATGCGATAGGCCAGACTTGGGCACAGGGTCTAACCACGCCAATGCATCTCGGTAGCTTCTACGACGCCATGCAAACTCTTACAGCTCAGTACGAAGACGACATCCATGAAGGCGATATATTCATTGCCAATGATCCCTACTTGGCAGCTGGACAACACCTTCCGGATATCTACATCATCCAACCGGTATTCGTAGAGGCGCAAGTCGCCGCATGGGCAACGACCGTGGCCCATCATTCCGACGTCGGTGGCATCGTCGCCGGCAGCAATGCGATCGGTGCAACGGAAATCCATCAGGAAGGTCTGCGACTACCGTTTCTGAAGTTCGTCGAGCGCGGCACGCCGGTGCAGCCGGTGTGGGACATCATTGCGGCCAACGTCCGCACGCCTGACAAAGTTATTGGTGATCTACAGGCGCAAATGGCTGCCTGTGCGACAGCGGAACGCGAACTAAAGCTCTTGTTTGAGCGCTATGGTGCGGACACGGTCAGTAAATATGGCGCTGGCCTGCAAGACTACGCGGAACGTTTGGCACGCACTGAACTCAGCAAGATACCGGACGGTACATATCGCTTCGTGGACCACATCGATGGTATCGGCGAGAATCCCATTGCCATCGTCTTGCAGGCAGCGGTGACCGTTGCTGGTGATGGCGTCACCGTTGATTGGACAGGCTCATCGCCACAGGTGGAAGGCGGCATCAATTCCCCTCTACCCTTCACAAAGGCCTGCGCCTTTACTGCGCTGCGGTCGATCTTTCGCGTTGATGTCCCAAACTGCCACGGCTACACCCGTGCGATAGAGATCGTCGCGCCGATCGGCAGTATTACAAACCCTCGATCGCCTGGCCCGTGCGGAGCGCGCGGCATAACCGGTTACCGGATGATCGATTGCCTGTTTGGCGCTCTCGCGGAGGCAGTACCGGAACGGGTAACCGCGGACGGCAGCGGCGGATCGACGCTGCCGACAATTTCTGGATTTTGGAATGACAAACCCTTCGTCTTTTGCGAGACGTTCATGGGCACCTGGGGTGGAGCGGCGAGCCACGACGGACAGGAAGGCGTGCCGCATATGGGGGCCAACCAATCGAATGTGCCGGTTGAGATGATTGAGGCGGAGTATCCACTGCGAATCGAACAATATGGTTTTGTTGCAAACACCGGTGGATCCGGGCGATTTCGTGGCGGCCTATCCCTGATCCGCGAGTATCGCGTACTCAGCGAACATGCGACCCTAAACGTGCGCTCCGATAAACGGGCCTATCCACCACACGGATTGTTTGGCGGAAAAGAAGGCGCTCCCTCAACAAATATCCTGAATCCTGACGGCGAAAATCGTCTCTTGCCCGTCCTCCTTTCAACGCCAATTGCGATGAAAGAAAATGATGTCTTTCGACACATCATGGCAGGCGGTGGTGGATATGGAAATCCCTTAGAGCGAGCACCTGAACAAGTGCTAGCCGACGTGATCGCTGAAAAAGAGACATCTTCACATGCGGCTGAAGCCTATGGTGTTGTCATCACGACAACTAACTCCCCGGCAGTCGACGAAGACGCAACGCGCATTCTCCGAGATCAAATGCGTGCTGCAACTGCCGATTAAACGCTGATCGCTATGGCCTCGCCATCACGCCCGGCAGACTCAGTGATCGCCTCCAACACGGCGATTCCGTGAACGACGTCATCAAGCGGAACCGGATAACTAGATTTTCCGGCCACAGCGTCTGCGAAGGCTTCGAGCTCGGCTCGCTCCATGTCGATGGGCTCGAACGAACGAGCCTCGACATCCGCGCCGACAAAGCACACATCCAATAATTCGTGGTCCCGCATATGCACCCAGCCTTTCGTGCCGAGCACGTAGAGGCTCCAATTGCGCGCGGTTGTGGTCATTGTGCCGAGATATCCCGAAATGCCACTCGTAAACCGCAACAGCATCGATGTCGTATCATCCATCGGCACTTTCAGAACCTGACGCAGGCTTACCGCCTGGACACGTGCAAGATGACCACACAGGTACATGAGCGTATCAAGCATATGAATGCCGCCTGCCGTCATACCGCCGGCCGGGCTCTCCGTATCGTTGGCACGCCAATCTTGCTCGGGATAGTCAAACCCATATCGGTTTGAGAAATTTCCCTCAACGTGGAGGATGGTGCCAAGCGAGCCATCATCCACCATCGATTTTAGAGACAATACAGCCGGCAAAAACCGCCTGTTGTGGCCAAGTGCCAAGACGACGCCCACCTTTTCACACGCTTGCCGAACTCTCTTGGCGCCGACTGTCGTTAACGCAAGCGGCTTTTCGACAAAAACATGCTTGTCCGCCATCGCAGCCTGAATGACCTGCGCTTCATGGAGACCATGTGGAGTCGCCAATGCCACCGCATCGATTTCTGGATCGGCCAGCATAGCAGCGTAATCGTCGGTTAGCGCCAAACCCTGTGTCGCCGCATAGTCAGTGGATTTCGCCATGCTGCGCACAACACCGGTTGTAAATCGGATCTTGTTCCCCTTTGGCATACCCTCGGCCTGCACCGCGTTGACGAGTTCTTGCCCCCACCAACCAAGGCCAACTATGGCTGTATTCAGCACGGCATCCCCCTAAGGCAAAATTTGCGACACAGATTGAATTATCTCTACCGGACCGAGCGGCGATCTACAAACTTCACGGCAAACAATCTATCCTACATCGGCAATTCTATAAAACTTCATTGGAACGAGGCGGATAAATGGCGCGGAAAACTGATCTCAACATCCTCTGCTGGGAGGGATATGAGGACCCCGAACTGCTCAACACTTTTACCGAAGGGCGCGGCATAACAGCTCGGGGAGACTCTTTTCTTTCTGACGCGGTGGCCGTCGACCGTATCCTTTCCGACGAACGGCAGGACTGGGATATTCTCAATGTGAACAATCCATTTGTCCGCGAGGTTCTCTACCCCAACGGCGCGATCCGGCCGATCGACAAAACACGCTTCGAGCCCTATTTCGAGCGCATGTTGCCGCAATTCTCGCATATCTACCAATGGGCCTATAGCCGAGACGGCGATGAACTGCTCGGCGTTTGTCAGCGCTTCGGACCCTTTAACCTCGTCGTCAACACGGACAGAATGGCGGCGGCGACTGCCGAACAACATGGTTTCGCACTACCGGAAGACGCCTCGCTCAACAAACGTTACGGTATTCTCTCTTACGATGATTTTAACGTGATGCATATCTGCATTGGCGCCGGTCTAAACCCCTTCGAGCCACAGGATACCGATGCTCTCAGCCGCTTTGGCGATATGGCCCGTCGCTGGTTCAAGGGTGCCTCAATCGTCACAGGCGACCACCTCGTGCTCAATGATGCACTGGTGCGCGGTGACATAGACTTCTATCTCTCCGGCGGCGTCTACACCGCCTCACCGGCCCGCCTTGCGGGACATAGAAACATTCGTGCAGTCACACCAGAGAGCGGACCCATTGGCGGCAAAGGTGGCGTTGTCTTCATGGAAATCACGTCCATCATCGATAACTTGGCTGCTTCGCCCGACGCAGAGGATTTTCTTGAGTATCTTGTGAGCCCGGAAGTCGCGACGCGGATGGCGTTTGCTGAGGGAACATGCAATCCCGTGACACAGATGGGCGATCCAAAGGTCTTTGCTGCGTTCTCCGCTACGCAGCTTGATGCGATCCAATGGGAAACACTGGAAGAAGATGTTGGGCGGTCAGCGGAATACGCAATCATCCCAAGCTATGCGGCGCTCTTACCTATGTTGAAAGCAGCAAAGCAAGAGGGCGGGTGGCGCTAGTAATTTGCGCCAACCGCTCTGAAGCATCCAATTATTGGATATAACGGCTATGCAACGTTATTTGCGATCCAGTTTTGAAAGTAATCCACGTTTGTTTCCCATTTTGGCCAGAACTGGACGCTGCTATCCGCCACCGGCGAATACCTGGCCGCCTGCTGTAGCTGCATGCAAGTGAGATCTTGGCTCCGGATATCCGTACGATCCTCGAATTTTCTTGTCTTCCCAAGAAATAAATCCGCAACCGTCTCGCGACCCGTTTCGAACTCAGGGCCCTAAGCGGCTTCCGGTGCGAAGAAGAAGGCCATGGTCGCCCGTGTCCTGCCCGGTGCAATCGGTGTGTAGATAACCGGCGCATACGCCCGTCCGCTCAGCGTCATGGTTGTACTCGGCATCATGACACACGTTCCACCACCCGTCGATTCCTTGTTCCCATTCCGTCCAGATAAAGTCGGGAGAACAATCTTCCTAATTTCGCGCGGTGGGCGGTTCTTAGTTGCCGTTAGGGTGTGCGTATTATCTTCAGCCAGCATCTGCGTATAGATCTCACCGGTCTCGAGATTTATCTCATCCGACATCTTCTCGAAGATGCCGTCATGCACCCAGACGTGATGGTAGACTTCCCAGTTCTCCGGAACCAACTTCCAGTTGGCATCATACTCCCAGGTCACCCGATGGCCGATCTTCATGGCATCGAAGTCATACTCGCCAAATTGACGAATACAACGCCGCCGTAAACGCCGCATCGGACTGGAACCAACCCATTCTCTTCCTTGCCGACGCTGAAGTTCTTGGAATTCGGCGTGCCGTCAAAATATGGCGTTGCGCGGAGGTTACCCTCCAAATCCCAAGCCCAAGCATGATAAGAACAGCTTAAATTGGATAGCCCCTTTTCGGGTTTTAGCAGAACGATTGTCGCGCGATGCCGGCAGACATTATGAAACGCCCTGACGACCCCCTTCTTGTCACGCACAATGATCAGTGGACGCCCCGTTACCGTTACCGGGATCGCATCTCCTGCACTCGCGATGTCTTCAGCGAAAGCGACGCCCATCCAGGTGCGCGGGGACAGGCGTTCCTGCTCCAGATCAAAGAACTCTTGGCTCGTGTATGCGGCAGCCGGTAGACCTTTAGCGGTCTCAATCGGCTTTTGAAGATTTGTAATCGCATCTTTGCCCAAGATTTCGTCAAAACTCTTTGTCACCTTCATTCCCCTTACAAAAAGATCATCCGGCACAGTACGAAGCGCATTTTTCCGCTGCATTGATATAGATCAAGTTTTGATTGATTTCGCACGCCGGGCGAACTCGGGGGTTAAAATTTAGAAGTAACAGTGACTATCGCGCCCCTTCTTAACGTTTATCGTTGAGGCGCTTCTGAGCTGAAGCAACCGTGTCTGCAATCTCAGCCGGTTCTTCAAATTTCACGTGCTGTCCATCCATATTCGCATCAGACATGACGCAACGAATCGTCTTAAGCAAATTCTCGTCGTCGACAATCGATGAAGAATAACCGAGCTCTTCTAATCTGCGAGCAATTGTGTATGGCGGAGACCAGCCCGGTGTCATACGCCAACTAGGCGTAATACCTATTACCTCCGGCGGAAGATCGCATGGTCGTCCACCCTGTTCAAAGCCTCGATCAATGTATTTATAAGCCCTCGAACCCACGACAGGTTGATTAGGCTCGATCTCATCTCGGGTGTGGATTTTCCACATGCGCTCGGCCGTGCTCATCAATTTGGAAAGGTTATAGGCATCCTCAAGGTGTAGATTTCCCGCACGCATCAGATTCGTGATCAGCATCAGTGAAGATCCGTGGCCGATTTGAGCCGCATGTGGCGTAAAGGCCGCCCAAGTTCCATCGGCGCCGCCGAGAATTGCGTCGATAAGCGTAGCGTCTTCAAGGCCGTTTCCGGCATGTGGATGGACAAGAATTTTGCGTGGGGACGGCACGTATCGACGTAGAAACTTGACTATCTCAAAGGTCTGGAAATGGAAATGGGTGCCACGGGTGTCCTCGAAAAGGAGGCCATCAATTGGCATCGCCTCAAAGAGCTTCAAGGCGCGCAGCAAGAAGTCTTCATCTTCGTCAAGCACATTGAAGAAATCAGCGATGTTTACGTAGATACGTCCTCGACTCGCAGATTTCTCCGGTAATTTCTCACGCATGAAAAGTATGCTTCGCTCAATATCGCGAAGCGTTTGCTCGGGCGAGCGCCCAATCTCTACAAGGTAACTCGGGTTTAGAAACAGATCAAAGGTTACATTGGGTATTCCAGTTTCAAAAATAATGCTCATACTATTGTTCGGTGTGATCGGCTTGCCATCTTCGGTGTCGCTTACTTCTGAAACAAATGAGAACATGCCATCCATATTGACCTTCTCACTCGCGAGATATCTTACGAACTGAACATCAGTGTTCGGAAAATCGAAGAAGTTCGAAACCATAAGGTCAGGAAAACCGAACTCGCGTACCAGTTTGAACAGCGCCTTCTTGTCCTCCAGCGTGTGGCCATAACTGGCTGGCAGTGCACACTCGCGGCAGGACAAATCCAGAATTGATGGCACAACGTTGCGAAGAAGTTCAAACCGATCTTCAATTAGCAACTTGGCTGTGCTCAACGCATTTCGATCTACGTCCGTTAGTTCGATTGAATCTGACACCGTCATTTGCCCATCCCCATACAGCGAAGCGCACCTTCTGTTAGGTGCCAAACTCTTTCAAAACCGGCACACCGCCGCTCGAATAATGTTACATAGCTTCGAAATCGTATCACGACACAGGAGATAGAGAAATACAGCCGATGGAGTCGTTGTTGCACCTCGGTTCACATGTTAGAGAAGCGGCACAACATGAGCTAATTTGGAGACGAATAATGGTCCGAAGATCAGCGTACCTTGGTGTGCCGTGGGAAAAAACAGGTGGTTATGCTAGGGCGGTTCGCGTCGGCAATATAGTCGATGTGGGCATGACGACAGCGGCTGCACCAGACGGCACTATCCTCTTCCCCGGCGATGTCTACATGCAGACAAAAGAAGCCCTCCGCATCATCGGCGTTGCGTTGGTCGAGGTTGGTGCGTCGTTCGAAGATGTCTTTAGAACTCGTATGTATTTGGAGGATATGTCGCGCTGGGAAGAAGCCGCACGCGCCCACGAAGAAATCTTCAGAGACATTCGCCCAACAACGGGTTGGGTTGGGATGGGTAGCTTTTTTACCGCAGAAATTTCAGCGGAAGTAGACGCCATGGCTTATATCGAAGATGGAAAATAACAAGAGATTTAACATCCGACGGCGACAGCAGACTGTCGAATTGCCTTCAGGGCGTCGATTAATATGATGATATTGTATTCATCCACCATATCGGCGCCTGCGGCAAAAATCGCTATCGTTATTGCGGCAAAGGGTATCGAGGTCGAACGACGCGACCCGTCAGATGGCACCGGCTCAGACGAATATCAAAAACTTGTCCCAAGTGGTGCCGCTCCAGCGCTCGTTGACGGTAAATTCATCCTCAATGAGTCTGAAGTTATCGTCGAATACTTGGAAGAGGCCTACCCAAAACCGACACTTTTGCCAGGCGACGCAAAGGCGCGTGCGCAAATCCGGTACTATGCGCGATTTCACGATCTTTACGTTGAGCCACCGGTGCGCGCTCTGCTTCGACAGATGGATCCTCGAATTCAGGACATGGATGTAATCTTGCCGGCCGCGGAACATCTGCACCAATGCCTTTCGGAATTGGATACGCTCAGTAAACCACAGCCCTACCTTGCATCGGGCTCCTTAAGCCTTGCAGATTGCGGCTTTCCAATCACGCTTATGCAGGCCGATATCATGCTTGACGCCATGGGAATGAAGCCAAAACAGACGCGAAAAATAGCGAAATGGCGGGACACACTGGAAGCACATCCTGCAGTCGAAAGCGTCATGAAAATTTGGCAACCAGCTACAATCGCCTGGCTTGAAAAAATACTTAATATGGCTGGTTGAACCGCAAAGCGGTAATTACAACAGATTTTCTCGCGGAAGATCCGTTGCTAAACTGAAGAGATAGTCACCACATTCGCTGACAGCGGGAACCCGCCTAGTCAACACGGTTCCATTAGCGCCAAATTCAACTTCCACCGCGTTCGCGTCCGGATTATCACGGGGGTGCAAGCAACCAGCCTTCTGGCCAGCAACGACCTCATCACCCAACTCGCAATACGGTTCAAATAAGCCACTTACCGGCGCATGAACGTGATAATTCGGGCCGGGCATTTGAACAAAACGCGTCGCTGCAGGCTTAATTCCGGAGCCACCAGCGTCGAGGACACCCAAATGATGTAACACTTGATTGACGCCTCGTCGGCCAATTTCCAGCGCGTCAAGATTTACCGAACCACAACCGCCGAGTTCGGTGGCCAACATGGGAACACCCTGTACATCAGCAGTTGCGAGCAATGAGCTAAGCCCCGGACCACCAGGAACGACGACAGTTAGCGGTGCGCCAAATGCCTCGGTGATGGCAAGTTTGCGTGCTTTCAATGATTCATCCCCAGCATTGCGCAAGAAAGCACAGGGAATGTATTCAGAAGCAAAGCCGCCAGAATGGAGATCCAGTCCTGCATCACACATTGGCAAGATCTTATCATTGACGTAGTTCGCAATCGCCGGCGTCGGCGTGCCGGTTGGATCCCCTGGAAAGACGCGGTTCATATTGCCATCGTCCAACGGTGAGACCCGGGTAAATGCAAGAACAGCTGGATAGTTCAGTGCCGGCATGATGATAAGGCGACCATTCAAACTCGCCGGGTCAACCTCCCGCATCAAATGCTGCAAAATGACTTGGCCTTCATACTCGTCACCATGTGTCCCTGCTGTCAGCAGGACTGTTGGCCCGCTGCCGCCAGCGACAACAGCAATCGGGACGGGGATCATCCCATATGCATGGCGATTATCGGAATAAAGAAGGCGAAGGAACGATATCTGCCGCCCCTTCTTATCGAAGTCAACATCACAGGATATGCTCGACGGTGTCGCGCTCATCCTTGCCTACTCTTTGCCATTTGTTGTTGTGATATCAGAACCCCGAAAGCTAGCGCCCCCGAGACTCCGCCATCTTCGATTCCAGCCTGGAAAACACACGTGCCAATCCCCAGCAGATGAAGAAGTAAATGACAGCTGCCGTAATCCAGACCTCAAACACGCGCGTCGTCGACACAGCCACCTCTACAGACAGGAATGTGAGTTCCTGAATTGAGATAAGCGAGACGATCGACGAATCTTTAATGGTCTGAATAAATTGATTACAGAGCGGCGGCACAATCTTTTGGATCGCCTGCGGAATGATTATATAGCGCAGCAGCTTGAATCTGGACAAACCAAGGCTTGAACCGGCCTCCCACTGCCCTCTGCCAACTGACTGAATGCCCGCACGAACAATTTCAGTAACGTATGCTCCTTCAAACAGAGCCAAAACCATGACACCTGATAAGAAGTTAGCAAACAGGTTTGCCGGACCAAACAATCGCTCAACGATCCAAATCGACGTCGGTCCCGCGTGATGGACAAAATCTTCAGCCCCAATAAGCGGCATGATTTGATCGCTGAGGAAGAAGTAGAAGATAAAGATAAACACCAGTGGCGGCATATTGCGGACGAACTCCACATATGCCCGACCAAGGAGTCGCAGAAACAAACTCGGGCTAACCCGAAACAATCCAAACGTAACACCCAGGACACTGGCGCACAGGATTGACCAAATTGCGAGCCGGATGGTGATGAAAAATCCCTGTACAATCAGATTTGATACCCACTGGCCCTCATCGGCATCCCATCGAAAGATATAAATTGGAATGGTGTTCCAGTCCCAATTGTAATGAAGGACTGTGTTGACCTGATTGTAGAAGTACCAAACTCCAGCAGCGACAGCGCCTATGACAACAAAGTCAAGCCAATGGACCTGCATCTTGCCATCTTGCCGCTGCGGCTGAAATATTTCTGCGTATGACATATCAATTTTCCTGAATGATCAAAAACGGTGGCTTTACCAACTCCGTTTTCGCAATCGGTATTCCATGTAATTGACCACCGACGAAAGCGTAATGGTCATTGAGAGATAGATTGCCGCGATCGTGAACCAGATTTCAAAGCTGAGGAACGTGTCCGCGATAATATTGCGGCCCTCGGTCGTCAGATCGAAGATCGCGATTACACTGACAATCGAGGAATGCTTAATCAAGTTCACGAAAAGGCCTGTCAACGGCGGCAACATAATCGGTATCGCCTGTGGCAAGACGACATAGCGATATGTATCACGCTGTGTCAGTCCAATGCTTGCTGCCGCCTCCCACTGCCCACGCTCAACGGACTCAATACCAGACCTGATAATCTCGGCAGCGAAAGAACCTTCATAGAGCGCCAATGCGATAATTCCCGTCCACAAACGGTCAATACCGATAATTGGCGAAATAACAAAATACATCAGGTAAATCTGGACCAAAAGAGGTGTATTTCGAATACCCTCGAGATACACCATCGCCAAGACTCGGCCCGCCATCGAATTCGACATTTTAAAGAGGGCTGTAAGCAGCCCAACAGCAACCGAAATAAGCACCGCCCAAGCAGCAATTTCCAGAGTCACTAGAACTCCGTGAACAAATTCACCCCAGACCAATTCGCCATCGACGTAGCGCCAGAAATATTTAGGGACGCGATACCATTGCCAGTTATAGCCCATAGATGCTGCGCCTCGGAGGGTCGCCCACAACATAGCACCGCCTAAAACGACGACCATCATTATGTCAAGCAACGGGGATTTTTGCCCTTTACGACCCAGTACAAACTTACGAAATACGCTAATTTCTGAGTGCGGATTAACTCCGGCGGGAGCTACCATGTTTCAGCCTCTTAACCTGCTTAAGCGAAATTGTTGAAAGGATGTTAATCATCTCTTGGTGTTTGTCCAGCGTGTCCTATATGAATTTTGGAAATGACGCAACGTGGATTCAATGGAATTTGCAGATTCGAGAGCGATAAGTCATCGTCACGCAATAACTGGAAGAACCTACACGTGCCACGCCATCCAAACTTCACTCACTTACCTTTTTATGCGAACTCATTGAGTTATCAGGACCTTTACAAAGTATCTAAAAATATTCCTCTCGGCCCAATTCTCCATCACAACTGGATCAAATGCCTTTCGTCGGTTGAAAGGTGTTCAACCGACGATAACAACATTGTGTTAAATCAATGCCTACCTCCGCAGTTGGCCCCTCACATAGGCGCCTATGTAAGTCCATCGAAAGTCATCGGTTTTTCAACGTCGGCTACGCCAGTAATTTTCTTACGCGCTTTTCAATTTCGGCTTCTCTCTCACCTTGAGCCAACGGTAGCGTATCGACGACAATCTTGCCAACTTTCTTGCCCAGTGCTTCCTGCGCCTTATGATCGTCAACGTTCGATTTGCCAACTTTGATGATTACGTCACCGGACATCGTCGGGATTAGTCCATCGGCATTTTTCACCGGTGCCGGCGGCTCAATGCCTTTCTTGAGATCGCGAATTCCACGCTTGAGCATCACCCGCAGCATGGCAACGCCCGTATCCGACCACCCCAAATGCTCGAGCTTATGGACAGTAATTGGGCCCTGACCGACCTGTGCTTCAAAGTCGCTCGGCTCACGCTGCCCCTCTTCGTAAGATCGTTCGCCCTCAGTTTGGCCGACAAAATCAACCGAGTTCAGTCCAACTTTTGTCTTATCGCCCTTACCGCCCAAATCGAGTTTATCGCTGTAATGGCGCCATGCGATCAGCTTGCAATGTGTGTTGTCGACCGGCACAACCCATTTGGTGATCCCGGCACGCGGAAAGAATTTCTCGCGGTCGGCATCCTGATAAACGTCTGGCGGTTGCGCAAAATTTGGCACCCACGACTCGGCTGTCCTAGTCCAAATGTATTCGTTCCAGCGTCGTGTATTTGTCAAATAAATTCCTGTCCGTTCCTTCATCCGGTGCCACTCGAGAATTCCCTTGGCTCCCCATGCTGGATTGAACTGCGCACGCGTCACCCGCGTGTGCAGGAAGACGCTGTGGATGGGATCCATCGGGTTTTCGGTAACCTGCAGCCAGTTGCACGGCATATCTAAGGCGTACGGCACCATCTCGTCGCCCGGCAAGTCCATCGTATCGTAGATCGGAAATTCCGGTTTCTTCTCGGGCGGGCCCATATAGGCAAAGACGAGTCCTTTGTATTCGAGCGCCGGATAAGCGCCGTGGGACAGCGTATGCCGGATCGGACTGTCGTCAGGTTCGCCTGGTGTCTCAAGGATCGTACCGTCCACGTCGAACAGCCAGCCATGATAGCAGCAGCGGATGCCGTGCTCGGCGACCACACCATACTCCAAGGATGTGCGGCGATGGCTGCACTGCCTGTGCAGCAGTCCGACATCGCCGGAGTGATCTCGGAATACAACCAGATCCTCCCCCATAATGCGAACCGCCATCGGCAAGTCGGTCAATTGCTTCGACATACAGATCGGCTGCCAGTACCGGCGGAGATATTCGCCGCATGGCGTACCCGGATCAGTGTGGGTCAACTCAGCGTCTTCCGTTGCTACACCTGATCGGAAATACCCATTGTAGGGTGTGTTCATCACATCCGTTTTTACATCCATCGTGGACAGCCCCATTTTAGACAACTCTTGATCAAGCTCCATAATCTGTTGTCGCGGTCAACGGGTCAAGTGTGGGCACGCAGACGCAAAAAAGAGGCGCACGATGAATTGCCGTGCGCCTCTTAAAATTTTTCCAGCCGGAAGTAACTACCGGTGGAACCAGACTAATGAATAAGAATTTGGCTCAAGAAGAGTTTCGTGCGGTCATTAGTTGGATTCGAAAAGAAGACGTCTGGTGTTGCTTTTTCGACGATCTCGGCCTGATCCATAAAGACCATGGTATCCGCTACCGTTTTTGCAAATCCCATTTCATGCGTCACAACAATCATCGTCATGCCGCTTTGCGCCAGTTCAACCATCACATCGAGCACTTCTTTGATCATCTCTGGATCAAGGGCCGATGTCGGCTCGTCGAACAGCATGATCTTTGGTTCCATGCACAAGGAACGCGCGATCGCGACACGTTGTTGCTGCCCACCTGAGAGCTGGGTCGGATACTTACCAGCCTGTTCCGGAATATGGACCCGCTCAAGGTATCGCATTGCCAGTTCATTAGCGTCCTTCTTTGCCATACCGCGGGCACGCACTGGAGCAAGCATTAAGTTCTCCAGGACCGTCAAATGCGGAAACAAATTGAAATTCTGGAACACGATGCCAACTTCGCGGCGAACCGCGGTGACGTTCTTCATGTCCTCGGTCAACTCAATTCCATCAACACGAATCATTCCTTGCTGATGTACTTCAAGTCGATTGATGCAACGAATCATCGTAGATTTTCCCGAACCCGAGGGACCACAAACAACCATACGTTCACCAGGTTGGACCTTAAGATTGATATCCCGAAGTGCCTGGAAGTCGCCGAACCACTTTCCGACGCCTTCTAACTCGATAATTGGTTCCGCGTTTTCGTCTACCGACATTTGTTCAATCTCCCGAAATTAACCAACAACATAGCAAAGCTTCGCTTAACAGCGAACCGACCTGACTATGTCCTATTCCTATAAAATGAAACACGCAAATCGTGCCCCTAAAACGAGGCGCGGAGTATACCCACTCTCAACATGAATGATACCCCGAATTTATGCCATAGGGAGTTGATACACAGAACTCCCAGAAATGTGATGAACTGGCAAACAACTGGTGATTGTCGCCAAGGTTGGTATTGAAGTGTAAGCCGCAAGGCCCTAAACGACAACTTACAAATAAATAGGGGGAGAAACTTGTGCGTTTAATTTCATACCGCCAAAACGAAGAATCTGGTGTCGGCGTAATGGTCGATGATGAAGGTTTCATTCCCCTTGCAAACGCGCGACCTGACTTGCCACGGACCCTTCGTGGATTGTTGGAACTGGGCCCAGACGGCCTCAAGGCAGCCAAACTAGCTGTCGCAGGAAAGGACAGCGACCATCGGATCAATGACGTAGTGCTCGATCCGCTCATTCCAGAGCCACCAGCCATCTGGTGCGTCGGCCTGAATTATGTATCGCACCGTGAGGAAACCGAATCGCCGGTGACCAAACAGCCGACGATGTTTCTCCGAATTGCAGCAAGTCAGGTTGGGCACCTACAACCAATGGTCCGCCCTAAGGCGTCAAATGAATTCGATTATGAAGGTGAACTTGCTGTCATCATTGGCACAGGGGGACGACATATTACTGAATTCGATGCCTTGAAGCACATCGCCGGATACGCTTGTTACAACGACGGAACACTTCGCGATTGGCAGCGCCATACGTCTCAATTTAGCCCAGGCAAGAATTTTGTCGCTACTGGAGGTTTTGGACCTTGGCTGGTGACCGCCGATGAATTTGGCGATCCATACAGCCAGACCATGACGACACGGCTGAATGGAGAAGTAATGCAGAACGCCTCCATTGATCTGATGTTGTTCAGGATCGAAAAATTGATCGCCTACATCTCAACCATGTACCCGCTAAACCCTGGCGACGTAATCAGTACAGGTACGGCTGGCGGGGTTGGTTTCCGGCGAGACCCACCAGTTTTTCTCAAGGCCGGAGACACTGTAAGCGTGGAAATAACGGGCATCGGTACTTTGATAAATCCAATTATCGATGAAGCTTGAAGCCGTCGTTCAGCAAGCTCAACTCTTTGCGCGACGTTCCGCCATCGCAGAAGCGAAATGGATAGCCTCTACCATGCTCTGCGCGCTGGCTTCGCCGCGACCGGCGATATCGAACGCGGTTCCGTGATCGACCGAGGTGCGGATAATGGGCAAACCCAAAGTCACGTTGACGCCGCTCAAATTCGTCCATTTCCCAGTTTTCGAATCGACTGAGAAACCGAGCAATTTGACGGGTATGTGACCTTGATCGTGATACATGGCGACAACGGCATCAAAGTCGCCGGCGACTGCCTTAACGAAAATTGTATCACCGGGCAGCGGTCCTTCAATTTGCACCCCCCGCGCTTGGAAGCTCTCGATCACCGGCCTCAAGACTTCGCGATCTTCTGAGCCGAACATACCGCCTTCACCGGCATGAGGGTTAAGGCCACAAACCCCTATTCGCGGATCAGAGATCCCAAGATCGCGAAGCGCATCGATTGTTAACCCGACAACGCGAATCACACGTTCCGATGTAACGCGCGACGGAACCTCGGAGAGCGGCGTATGCGTCGAGATATGGGTTACTCGAAGCTTGTCATGGGCCAACATCATGCAACTATCGGTGCTGCCTGTGAGTTCGGCCAAGAGTTCGGTATGACCGGCATAAGCATAGCCCGCGGCGTTGAGCGCCTCCTTGTTGATCGGTGCGGTCACAATCGCGTCGACATCTCCTGCAAGCGTAAGCGCGACAGCCCGGTCGATCGCCATGTAGGCTAACCGGCCCGCTTCGGCGCTGACGACGCCCAGCGAAAAATCCGCTTGTGCTTTGGCTGCTTCCTCAAAAGGCAAGCAGGGCCAACCGCCTCCCCGCTCTACCGGCCCAAACGTGACATCAAGATCATATAACTTCGCTGCCCGTTCGAAGCAGCTCCGCGTGCCCACTGCTATCAGATCCATATTTCCAGCGGCGACCGACGGGCCAAGTTCCTGCACTGCCTTAAGAAGCACTTCGGGTCCGACGCCTGCCGGATCACCCATTGTCAGCGCAATCCGCGGCCTAGGTGATGTCATGACTATTCTCCTCAAACTGGTCCAGAAGAGTACAAAGAAAATCTGCCTTGCCAAACGCCCCCGCTTTCGAGACGACAGTTAATCCATCCCAGTTGCCGCCTTTTAACTTGGAAACAGGAATGCCCGGCATCAATTCGCCTGAAACCGCGAGTGACTCCGCGCCCGCAGCGCTGACAAATCGGAATAGCGTATCGCCGCCTGCAACTAGGACCGTTTCTGGACACGGCAACTGCTTGACGGCAACAGCTAATGTCTCAGAAACAGCCTGGCTCGCGGCAGCGTGGCTCGTATGTGTCGCAAACCTAAATGCCAACGCCGACGACAGGCCCTGATCGATACGACGGGCAACAAAATTGATCGACGCACCGATGTCGTACTGAGATGCTGGGTCGGCAATGGCAATAAGCTCAGGATGTAACTTCGCGAGTGTATCCGTTTGCGCAGCGGATGACGGATGATCGCTCCCGACGATTATAAAGACGGGCGATGAGGGCATTTGGCGAGACTCATTGAACCTTCGCCCCGAAAGCGCGCGCGTGAGACCGGCGCTACCGCACCAAAGAATCGGCGGCGTCAATCCACGACCGGCCGCAACCACATTATCGAGATCTTCGTCAGTCTCGGCATCACACACGAAGATGCCGGAACCAGCAACGTCGTCGCTCCGCTTGGCGTGCCGAGCAACATGCCCAAGGGCACTCAGTTCTGCGTGTAGATCGCATGCCAGTTCTTGCGGATCGCGTCCTGCATCTTGCAACACAAACTGCCGGCCATTTCGAGTAATGCGGCCTTGGGAAGGAAAGGCTGGCGCCACAACGGTGCTGGCGAAGGCGCCAGTATCAAGACAAGCCGCGATCTCCTCTGCTGTATGGCCGCGCAACAATGAATCCAGTTTCTTGACGGCAACATCAGCCGCGTGCAGCACAGGCGTTAAGCCCGCCATTGCACCGACGGCATTTCGCGCGGACGCCTCGCGGGTCTCGGTATCAATTGCATAACTTCCCGATATGGGAGGGAGAGCACCGCCTTGCCAAAATACAGAAATCGGTTCGCTGACGGTCGCGAATGGGCAGATGGTGTCCAGAGCACCTGTCAGATCGTCAGCCAGCATACGAACGACGGTCATTTTTCTGCCTCCTGGTTCCTACACCAGGAACGCCGCGTCGGACAATGCCTGCATATGATCATGACGTGAAACAGAAAACTTCAATGGTAAGTCTTCCGGCATCTTCTCTAACATTGTCAAGGACGGCTAATTCAGGCGTCCAACTCGTCAATATCGAGCGATGCGATCGCGCCTAGGGTAATTGGCTTAACTGGCGAGCGAACTCGGAAGTGACCGACTGTTTCGACCGTAACGCCACGTGCCTCCGCGACGACGTGAGCGACGGAAGATGCACACTGCCTACCTTGACATGGCCCCATGCCGGCGCGTGTGAATGCTTTGACTTGATTTGGTCCTTGGCAGCCAACCGCCACAGCCTCCCTCACCCGACCAGCGGTGACTTCCTCGCAACGGCAGATCAGTGTGTCGTCGGCAAATTGCTCCAGCAATGATGCCGGTGGTCTAAACAAGGCTTCGAGAAATGGCCTAATTCGCAGATCCTGCTTCATCACCCGACGTACGGGTACAGCCAGCCGATCTTGCTCCTCTCTATCGATTTGACCTAACGCACATGCGCTCTGCAAGGCCGCAAGCCGGCCCGATAATTCAGACGACCGTGCGCCGGAGATACCGGCACAGTCACCAGCCAGCACAATCCCATCAATACCAGTACTGCCCCATGAATCAGTTGATGGCCGCCAACACTGCTGGCCTTCATCCCAGACTTCTCCAACGCCAAGTGAGGCGGCAAGGTGGCCGTTCGGTACGACACCAAAATGTACTAAAAGCAGGTCAGTCTCGAGCGTGTGCCGATGACCAGAGACGGTATACTCGACGCTCCCGATACGGCTATCGCCACGCGCTGCTAAATTACTTACGCCCGTGACGATTTGGACCCCAGCCAGTGCCAGTTCACGCTTGAGGGCCTTTCCTTTCGAAATATAGTCACCGGCGGTCAGCGCCATTGGCAGATGAGGAAGCGCACGCAGGTAGTTGCCCCTTGGAGTCAAATCCAGGACGGCCTGAATGGCAACACCGGCACGGAGGTATTGACAGGCGACCAGAACTAGAAGAGGCCCAACCCCGGCTAGGACGATACCAGTGTTGGCGCCACCAACCCGCGCGCTGCTATCGGGCACCATACCCTCTTGCTTCAGCAGAATTTGGCCTGCGCCAACCGTCATGACACCGGGCAGCGTCCATCCGGGGAAAGGCACCGACCGCTCCATACTGCCAGTAGCGATTATGATGCGCTGTGCCTTAACCATACTTGCGGCGCCTGATGAAACGACACCAATATTGCGTTCAGGTGTGACGGCCCAGATGTCACTTTGGGCGCGATAAGCGGCATCGCTTTTTCTGAAGGCATCCACAAGCGCTGCGCCCTGCGCATAATCCTGCCCGAGAATTGTTGAGTTCGCGCTATCGGCATTCTCGATACCGCGGAAAATCTGGCCGCCCGGTGTTGATTGTTCGTCGATCAAAGTGACCTGCACACCCAACTCCGCAGCCGTTGTCGCGGCAGCAAGGCCCGCTGGTCCGCCGCCAATCACGACGAGTTCGCAGCGTTCGCTCATGGCTTAAGCCCTGACGCGCCAATCTGCCGACGAATACTCATCCCTTCCTCGACCGTCACTAGACAAGCCTGACGATTGGCAACCCCATCGATTTCCATCAGACAGTCGAAGCACACACCCATCATGCAGTACGGCGTGCGCATCGCGCCTGAAACCGGAGTCGTACGGCAATGACCGAGATCATGGAGTAGGACTGCGGCGGCAACGCTCGCATCTACCGGCACAACAATCGCTCTGTCGTCGATAGTAACCTCAACGGTCGGTCCTTCACGCAGCTGTTTGAACATCGAACCGGTCCAGTGAGAATGGATCGACACCCGGAGTGACATCCTCACCAGCGATCCAGGCGGCAAGTTGTTCAGCATGAATGGCGGCCAGCGTGACCCCGCTATGGCAATTTACGACGAAAGCGTTTGGATGCTCGGCGGAACGTGAATAAATCGAAAATGTGTCCTTTGGCATGGGCCGCAACGCCCCCCAGGCGCGGACGAGCCGCGCATTGGCCAAAAATGGGAAGGTCCGAACGCCATTGGCAGCCACCTTGCGAAACCCTTGCAACGTTGTTCCCTCGTCGAGTCCAGCATCCTCATGTGTGTCGCCAAGCATAACCGTCCCTTCATCTGTTTGGCGCATCAGGCTAGTCGGAATGTCGAATATCCGGTCGAGCCGCTCGGTGATCAATATCTGCCCGCGCAACGCCTTGACCGGCACCTGCATACCGATCATCGGCCCGAGCCAAGCATTGGCGATACCACCTGCCAGCACGACCCGATTACAACCGATCTCGCAGATGCCCACCTTGAGGACAAATCCATCCGTCCGGAGGTTGATGTCGAGAACGCGGTGGTCCGGCAGATATCGCCCGCCAAAATCCTGAAAGCCCTTGAGCAGGGCTTCGTGGAGCATCAGCGAATTGACAAGGCCGTCAAGCGAACTGTAGGTGGCGCCAACTACGTCGGGACCAAGGCCCGGCATTAGCCGGTCGAGGGCCGTCCGATCGAGCATCTCGTACTCGACGCCAGGGTTGAGGTGGATTGGCTCGGCTTCGGCCGCGACCTGCTCGAGCTTCGCCTGCTGCTTCGCCATCTCGTCGTCCGAAAAACAGATATGGACCGCACCGCGCTTCGAATATGCGACATCGATCCCGGTGCGATCCTTGAGTTGGTCCGCGAATGCGGGCCACAGGTCGGTTGAGGTGCGAGTCCAACTCGCATAGCGGGGAAAACCCCCACCCTTACCGTGAACCCAAACCAGAGCGAAATTACCGCGGGCCGCACGAAAAGCCTTATCACCCTCGTCAGCTACGGCGACGTTGATGCCACGCTTTGCCAACCCATAGGCAATTGCCATGCCGACCAGACCGCCTCCGATAACAATTGTGTCGTATGCGCGCATGACCGCCATAGGTGTCAGGACACTCGGCGTAGACGGGGTTTCTTCTTCTCCGGCGTCAGATTTTTCGCCAGGTATTGGTAGATATCCCAGACCGGTCCTTCGAGATCAGCCGGTCCTAATTTGCTTGTTGTCGACATGCGAGAATTAAGGCCACGCTGTAATGACTCAAGTTTCTCTCTGTCTTCCCTATTTATTGTCTCGTAGAGCTCCAACGCACCCTTGACGGATTTACGCGACGGCTTCGGATCAAATGACGCAAACCCCCATCTGGTGACTACCTGATCTGCCGAGCGTGGCCGAAGGCACATATGGATGACACCGCTCCCGTACAGTCCAACGACGTGCGAGGGGTAAATGCAAAACATCATGGACAAGCGTTTTTCCGCGTCCGTCACATCGTTATGATAGGGTTTCCGTTGCGGAAAATTGGGATCGTAACCGGATTTATAACCGGTGTAGCCCTCACCACCTGGAATCTTTTCGCAGAGGCGCGTCGGCGTGATTTTATGCAACGAATTGATATGCGTCACGCTGAGGTGATAACCCTCCATGAAGTTTTCGGTCAGACACTTCCAGTTTGTGCCCCACACGTCCTCATTCATGAACTGCGAAGTCATCTGCTCGGCATGATAGTTCTGGACATAAGGCTCAAGGCCCTTAAGTCGCGGCGCCAGCGGCTTCGCTTTGCCATCCAGATTCACATAGAGGAAGCCGTGCCACACCTCGGTCGAAAATTCCGGTAGACGGCAGTTCTTAACATCGAATCCCGCGACCTTGTCCATATGGGGCGCCCGCAACAACTGGCCATCGTTGGCATAGCTCCATGCGTGATAGGGACAAACGAAATGCTTCTTGTTGCCCTTGTCCTCGACGATCACCGACGAGCGATGGCGGCAGACGTTTGAGAGCACGCGAACCTTTTTGTCCTGGCCACGGACGACGATCAGCGGTTCGTCGATAAGTTCGGTGGTAAAATAGTCGCCAGGCTTCGGCACTTCCTCGACACGGCCAAGGCACACCCACTCCTTGCGGAAAATCTCTTCCCTCTCAAGTTCTAAGAATTCCTCGGACGTGTAAAACTCATTCGGAAGCGTTCTTGCTTGGCCAAATCCATCACCCTTGATGTCAGCCAGCGCTGCTTGAATCTCAGCTGTTGCGTTTCCCATCTTCAGTCTCCCAATACGGTCGGCACAATTAAGACAGCACGTCCGGCGTTCATTTATGCCGCATAAATCAGGACGCGCGCTTAAGCCGTGTCCTGCGCGCCGACTTCGGCGTCAGCATTCGCGCCATATATTGATACATATCCCAAACTGTTCCTTCGAGATCAGGTGGCCCCAACGGTTTACGTTCAACGTAGCGAGAGGCCAGCCCACGACGAATTTTTTCGAGCTGCACGCGATCTTCATCCATAGTCTTGTTGAATCCTTCAGTTCGCGCCTCCGGCGGACGCGCAGCGTCCACTTCGTATGATGACAGGATGCACCGATTGAACACCTCACCTGCTCCGCGAGGTTGCAGAGCGAGCGAAGCGGAGCCGTTCGATGTGATACCCACGGTATGCGAGGGGTATATCCAGAAGAACATACTAAAACGTCGTTCCTCGGGCGTCATGTTCGGATGATAGGGCTTTCGTTGTGGCGACTTGCGCGTGTAGTGCGCCTTGTAGCCAGTGTAGGCCTCGCCCGGCAGGATCTTCTCGCAAAGTCGCGTAGGCGTAATATCGTACAGTTCTTTGCTATGCACCGTGCTGAGGTGATAGCCCTCCATATAATTCTCAGCGAGACACTTCCAATTAGTCGGCCACACTTCTTCCTGGACAAGGCTGACCAACATGTCTTCTGGATGACGATTCTTAAGATAGGGCTCTAGGCCTATCAGTCGCGGCGCCAATGGCTTCGCCTTGCCGTCCAGGTTCACATATATAAATCCGTGCCAGATCTCCGTCTTGAGTTCAGGCAAATGGGAGCCCTCAACTTTGAAGCCTTTGATTTGGTCCATGTAAGGTGCGCGCAAGAGCTGCCCATCATTGGCGTAGGTCCACGCGTGATACGGGCAGACGAAGTGTTTGCTATTGCCGTTACCTTCAACAATCACCGAAGAGCGGTGGCGGCAGACGTTCGAAAGCACGCGGATTTTGTCATCCTGACCCCGCGCGATAATCAGCGGTTCGTCCAAAAGCTGTGTTGTAAAATAGTCGCCGCGCTTAGGAATTTCAGCGACCCGCCCGAGGCAGATCCATTCTTTGCGGAAGATCTCTTCCTTCTCGAGTTCAACAAAAGATTCGGACGTATAAAACTCCGGTGGCAACGTTGTTGCCTGGCCAGGGCCCAAGTCGATGATGTTGGCCAGCGCCTCTTTCAATTCAGCTGATATTGATTTCATTTTCAAATCTCCTATCAGTTAGCGCTGTTGCCCCATCATGACGCCCGTTTAACCCGGCTCTTGGTAACCGTTTTCAACGAAAGCTTTTCAGCTAAATAGCAATTGATATCCCATATTGTGCCTTCAAAGTCAGGAGGCGCCAATGGGCTTCCGGCAACAGAACGCGACTTTAATCCTCTACGAACGCTCTGAAGTCTGGCCTTGTCTTCGACCATCACATCGGCGATCCAAC
>CAVOAK010000003.1:0-46707 GCA_963693665.1 Alphaproteobacteria bacterium
GTTGTTGGCTCGAAAGGTGTGCGTCTCGACATAGAGGTACTAATCGACCGGCCCGAGCAAGTTGGTGCAGATAGGCTTGCCAATGCAGTTGGCGCCTATGCTCGCCACAAAGGCCCCCTGATTGTTATCGATTTTGGCACTGCGACCACGTTCGATGTGATTGACGGAGACGGTAATTATCGCGGTAGCGCATTCGCGCCAGGTATCAATCTTTCCCTTGAAGCGCTCCATATGCGTGCCGCAAAACTACCGCGCGTCGAAATTCGGCCAACAAGTTCGGTCATCGGCAATACAACAGAAACTGCAATGCAAGCAGGATTGTACTGGGGCTATGTCGGAATGATTGAGGGTTTAGTGGCGCGCATTCGTAGCGAGTATGGAGAAGCCTTGAACGTTGTCGCAACTGGCGGTCTGGCGCCGCTCTTCGCTGATGCAACTGATGCCATTCAGCAATCTGATCCTGATATGACCATTCGCGGACTTTGTATGATTTACGAGCTTAATCGTTGACGGTACTCCACGTCGTTTCAACGCCAGATGCCGACGAATTGGTGTTTCTGCCTCTCGGCGGGACTGGTGAAATCGGCATGAACCTCAATCTTTATGGCCATGCGGGTAAGTGGCTCATGGTCGATTTGGGAGTCATGTTCCGCGATAAATCTTCGTTTGAGCTCGATGTGATCATGGCTGATCCGGGTTTTATTTCCGAGCGTCGGGACGACATTGTGGGCCTTGTCCTCACTCACGCCCATGAAGATCATATTGGCGCTGTGCCTTATCTTTGGACGCAGCTTCGATGCCCGATCTACGCAACGCCGTTTACAGCAAGTCTTGTTGCAAGAAAGTTAAGGGAAGCGGGTCTTGCAAAGAAGGCAAAGATTACCGAAGTCCCGATGTCCGGCAAATTCGACGTGGGACCTTTTTCAATCGAACTCGTCACGCTCACGCATTCAATTCCGGAACCCAACGCTGTTGTCATCCGTACTTCGCTTGGGACCGTTGTTCATACTGGCGACTGGAAACTTGATCCAGGCCCATTGGTCGGACCGAGTGTGGATGAAGAGGCACTTATTAACATCGGCAAGTCCGGCGTCCTTGCAACGGTGTGTGATTCGACTAACGCGCTTGTCAAGGGTAGATCTGGTTCGGAAGCAAATCTGAGACGCAGCCTTGTGGACATCATTGGCCGTTTTGAACAGCGCGTTGCTGTTGGGTGTTTTGCCAGCAACGTTGCGCGCCTGGAGACCCTGGCCATCGCCGCGGAAGCAAATGGTCGTTATGCCGCGCTCGTTGGTCGCAGCCTGTGGCGGATGTACGATGCGGCGCGGGAAAATGGCTATCTGACGGACATACCCGATTTTCTCACACCGAAGGAAGCAGGTTATCTGCCACGTGAGGAAGTACTTTTAATTTGTACCGGGAGTCAGGGTGAGGCGAGAGCGACGCTTCCTCGCGTCGCTGCTGGACGCCATCCTGAGATCACCCTCGAAAAAGGCGATGCGACGATATTTTCAAGCCGTATCATTCCCGGCAACGAAGAGTCTATTGAGCGCTTACAAGTTCGTTTGATGGAGATGGGTGTCGACGTTGTTACGGCAGAGGACGAATTCGTTCATGTCTCCGGGCATCCTGCTCGTGACGAGTTACGGCAGATGTATGAATGGCTGCGGCCCCGCATAGCAATCCCCGTACATGGCGAACATGCTCATCTGGATGCGCACGCCATACTGGCGCGCGATTGTCACGTGCCCAACGTGCTGCGAATTGAAAATGGCGATATGGTAAAGCTTGCGCCCGGGCGAGCGCACATCGTTGGCAAGGTGAGGTCGGGACGATTGGGTATAGAGCGCGGTGAGCTTATCCAACTCGAACCTGGTGCCGTACCTTCCCACAAAAAGACACGGAGAGTTGACGTGGCGATGGCCGGCGAGTGACAGCTGTAAAAGCATCGATTTTGGTACTTTTTCGACGCGCATGGCAGGGAGTATGATCGGACGTCTCAATCACGTCGCCATAGCCGTGCCGGATTTGGACACTGCCGCCGCAATCTACCGCGATACGCTGGGAGCCAAAGTGACACTGCCAATCGAGCAAACCACGCATGGCGTTACAATCGTCTTTGTAGATCTTGGTAATACGCGGATCGAGCTTATTTCGCCTCTGGGTGCCAACTCACCCATTTCAAACTTTCTTGAGAGGCATCCAGAAGGCGGTATTCATCACGTCTGTTACGAGGTTGATGATATTGCTACAGCGCGCGACTGCCTCGTTAGATCAGGCGCACGCGTATTGGGGAACGGCGAACCCGAACCCGGGGCCCATGGCAAGCCAGTCCTGTTTCTGCATCCGAAAGATTTCTGTGGAACACTCATCGAGCTCGAACAGGCCTGAAAAATGACTATTGTAAGCGCCATTGTGACGTATCTTATTATTTGGTGGCTTGTCTTGTTTATGGTTCTCCCTTGGGGCAATCGTCCGCGAGACTTGCCTGAACTTGGGCACGCTCCAAGTGCACCGGAAAATCCGCGTATATGGCTAAAGTTTTCTGTAACGACCGGTATGTCGTTAATTTTTCTTCTCGTCGTATGGGGCGTTACTGAAACTGGCTGGATTAACTTTCGGGAGTCGTAACATGAGCTGGTACTGCGACTTTGCGATGGATCACCCCTATCATGGGCCCTATCACGACGCTGAATACGGCTTTCCGACCGATGACGAATTCGTGCTTTTCGAACGGCTTTGTCTTGAGATAAATCAGGCCGGTCTCTCATGGTTGACGGTCTTAAAAAAACGTGAGGCCTTCACGACAGCATACGAGCATTTCGACGTTGACCGTGTGGCGAAATACGGTGCGCGTGATCGCCAACGCTTACTTTCAGACTCTGGTATCATTCGCAATCGCCTGAAAGTCGATGCTGTGATCGCAAATGCGCAGACAATTTTGGCAATGCGAGACAGCGATGGTGGATTTGCCGCTTGGCTAGCGGCCCATCATCCATTGCAAAAAGCTGATTGGGTTGCGCTGTTCAAGAAGACATTTCGCTTCACGGGAGGAGAAATTACCGGCGAGTTTCTTATGAGCATCGGGTATTTACCAGGCACACATCGGCTCGACTGTCCTATATACCGGCAGATTGCCGAACTCGCACCGCCCTGGATGTCCGTCGACAAGAACTTCTGGTAAAGAAAAAAACAAAAAAAAGGCAAGTGCTCATTTCTGAACGCCGGCCTGTTTATAAATTTTTTATTTTTTCCAGTGGGTTACGTTAAGCACCCGCCCTCATCCGACCGTTTATACGATCGCTTTTTTTGGCTCCCTGAACCTTGGCCGCGACTTCGAAAGATTTTCTCTTTCACGCAGAGGCAAGTGTACGGAACTCGCCGAACGACGTCACTCATTTTCTTGCGACTCGACGCAAAATTGAAAAATTTATGGGCTGGAATTTTGACGGACATTTCCCGCCCGGACATTAAATTTGCAAACGGCATGAGGGCTGCATTAGGTTGGGGTATGCGTATCCTCATTCGCTTATTCGGACTTCTGTCACCCTAACCGCAGTCCCAACAGTGTTTGCCGCTGACGCCATAAAAGTTCAGATCACGCCAAAGGATTGCGCACGGGTTGTTGATCATGTTTCGACGAGCGACGTGGAATTTAAGGCTGGTGTAGACGCCCACAGTCGCCCTGTCGCACCAGCCGACCTGGCCGGAAGCACACTCAAAGTTTCATTACCTGACGTGTTGGAGTTCGATATTGCGTTCAATTCACTGAGTGGAACCGCCGCGACCAAGTTTGGTGAAATATCTCTGTCCGT
Source organism: Alphaproteobacteria bacterium (assembly GCA_963693665.1). Taxonomy (GTDB): domain Bacteria; phylum Pseudomonadota; class Alphaproteobacteria; order UBA8366; family CAVOAK01; genus CAVOAK01. Next base: position 3,816 of record CAVOAK010000003.1, read on the forward strand.
TGGCAAAATACGCTACGACTTCAATCGTCGAAAAATTACCTTTAATGGCCAATCGATTGGCGGTGACGACTTAGCTGTCCTTGCTGAAAAGTGCCGTTAATTACTTAAATCTGAGAAATGAGTCAGTTTGCAAATAGACAATCTGTCAGCCGTTTCATAAGGTCTTAGCGAACCGCAACGATGCGGCCGCAAAACTGCGAAATTGCCGCCTATATGCGCCTAACTCACTATTTCATGCCGACGCTTAGGGAAAACCCGAGCGAAGCACAAATCGTCTCCCATCGACTCATGCTGCGTGCCGGCATGATCCGACAGGCGAGCGCAGGTATATATTCCTGGCTGCCGCTTGGCTTCCGTGTACTCAAGCGAATAGAGCAAATTGTCCGTGAAGAACAAGACGCCGCTGGGGCACAGGAAATGCTCATGCCGACGATCCAATCGGCCGATTTATGGGTTAAATCTGGGCGTTATGACGATTACGGTAAAGAGATGCTGCGCATCCGTGACCGCCACGAACATGAATTGCTTTTTGGCCCAACAAATGAAGAGCTTATTACAAATATTTTCGCACAAGAAGTTAAGAGTTATCGTGATCTTCCAAAGAACCTTTATCATATCCAGTGGAAGTTTCGCGATGAAATCCGTCCCCGATTTGGAATTATGCGCGGGCGCGAGTTTTATATGAAAGATGCCTATTCCTTCGACCTTGACGCAGGCTTAGGTCGCGCCGCGTATAACAAGATGTTTGTGAGTTATCTGCGAACCTTTGCGCGGTTAGGGCTGAAAGGTATTCCCATGCGTGCTGATACGGGTCCAATTGGCGGTGAATTGAGCCATGAGTTCATCATTCTCGCAGATACAGGTGAAAGCAGCGTGTATTGCCACCGAAGCCTGACTGATCGTGATGTCATGAGTGAGGACATTGATTATCAGGCAGATTTGCAGCCGGTGATCGATAGTTGGACTGCCCCGTACGCTGCAACTGACGAAATGCACGATAATGTGCGTTTTGAGGCTGAAGTTCTGCCTGAAGACCGTATTTCGGCGCGCGGTATTGAAGTCGGGCATATATTTTTCTTTGGCACCAAATATTCGGAAAAATTGGGCGCATATGTGGCAACGCAGAGCGGCGATCGAGTGGCAGTGCACATGGGGTCCTACGGCATTGGCGTATCACGCCTTGTTGGCGCGATCATCGAGGCTAACCATGACGAATCTGGCATTATTTGGCCGGAAAGCGTCGCCCCGTTCCATGTCGGTCTCATCAATCTCAAAGTCGGCGACCGTGCTTGCGACCAGCAGTGTGAGGAGTTTTACACAAAACTTCGGGCACACGGTGTTGAAGTTCTCTATGACGACCGAGATGAGAGAGCCGGCATGAAATTCGCCGAAATGGAGTTGATTGGCCTGCCTTGGCAACTTGTTGTTGGTCCAAGAGGCATTTGCAACGGGATGGTTGAGGTTCGAAACAGGCGTACCGGTGAGCACGAAGAATTAAGCGTAGAAGCGGCATTACCACGTATCTTCGGGACTTAACCGATGTTTTCTGTCTTCGAGCGGCTCGTTGCCTTTCGCTACCTCCGAGCACGGCGTCAGGAAGGCTTCATCTCGATTATTGCCTGGTTCAGCCTGCTTGGGATCACCTTGGGTGTAGCAACGTTGATCATCGTTATGGCGGTGATGAATGGGTTTCGCGAAGAACTGCTGACGCGGGTTCTTGGCCTCAATGGTCACATAAACATCGCTGCCACGGAGCGCCAGTTGATGGACTTCGATGACCTGGCTGACCGGGTAAGGGCCACGGAAGGCGTTGCTGTGGTCACGCCAATCATCGAGGCGCAAGTCATGGCCAGCGCGAATAATATCGCATCTGGTGCGGTTGTACGTGGGCTGAGGGCTGCTGATTTTGCGGCGAAACCGATTCTGGCTGGCAATTTGAAAGCTGGTTCAATGGAACAATTCTCTGAAAATAGGGGAATATTTCTGGGTACCAGACTAGCGCGCCGGATGGCGCTGTCCGTTGGGGATCACGTCACCCTGATATCGCCGAACGGCAATCCAAGCGCGTTCGGGACGGTCCCGCGTATGAAGGCCTACCGCGTGGTTGGTACAGTCGAGATTGGCATGTTCGAGTACGACAATAATTTCATCTATATGCCGCTTGCCTTAGCCCAGCAGTTTTTCCGACTCCGCGGCGCTGTATCCTCACTTGAGATCGTTCTCAATAACGCCGATGACGCTCGTGCAACGCGGTTACAGATAGGCAATGATCTCGGTCCGATCGGCTATGTACGTGATTGGCAGCAGGTACATTCCAGTTTTTTTACGGCGCTTCAGGTTGAACGTAACGTGATGTTTCTAATTCTGACGCTCATAATCCTCATTGCGGCCTTCAATATCGTTTCGAGCCAGATCATGCTGGTCAATGATAAGAGCAAGGGAATCGCAATATTGCGAACGCTCGGAGCGACGAGAGGGATGATTCTGCGAATATTCTTTATCACCGGCGCAAGCGTTGGCGTCGCTGGAACCGTCGCCGGAAGCATTCTGGGGGTTACGTTCGCGCTCAATATCGAATCTATTAGACGCTCCATCGAAATGTTCTCCGATATCGACTTGTTTCAAGCCGAAATCTACTTTCTCTCTCAACTCCCGGCGAAGATTGAAAATGCTGAGGTAATTTTGGTTATTGGCATGGCCCTCGCACTGTCGTTCCTTGCCTCCATCTATCCGGCTTGGCGTGCAGCACGGCTCGATCCGGTCGAGCTGTTGCGTTATGAGTGAACCTGCGGCGTTTGCGCTTCTGCGCGTCGTCCGCACATACATTCAGGCAGCTGAACGCCTTGAAGTCTTACGTGGTGCATCGCTCAGCATTGCTGCGGGAGAGCTGGTCGCGCTGACAGGACCATCTGGATCGGGTAAATCGACACTGTTGCACGTAGCTGGACTTCTGGAATGGCCGGATGGAGGTGACGTCGTCGTCAACGGAATCTCATGCGCGACGATGTCTGATGATCAACGCACGATCGTCCGGCGCAGACAAATCGGTTTCGTTTATCAGTTTCACCATTTATTGCCAGAATTTTCAGCACTCGAGAACATTGTGCTTCCCCAACTCATCGCAGGTGTATCGAAAAAAAATGCTGCCGCCTGGGCACACAAGTTGTTGGTTGCCGTCGGCCTTAAGGATCGGGCGAACCATCGGCCAGCGCGCTTGTCAGGGGGCGAGCAACAACGGGTTGCGATTGCCAGAGCGCTCGCAAACCGACCGCAAATCTTGCTGGCGGATGAACCTACAGGGAACCTTGATCAGCATACCGCCAATGAGGTTTTCGAAGTTTTGATTGATCTTGTCAAAAAGACCAATCTAGCAGCCCTTATTGCGACCCATAATCATGACTTGACGAAGCGAGTGGACCGGGTTGTTAACCTGCAGGAGGGTTTAATCATCGATAATTCCGCGGGCGGGATTAGATCTGCGCCGAACTAGAACGCGAATATTGCCTAAATATTATAGATTTTACCAATATCTCCATCGTCCGGTGTCTACCTTCAATTCCAATGCCAGATGTTGCTATACCGTTCTGGCTGACAAGCGGTAGCCGAACATGCGATTCTAAAACATGCCTCACGCGGAATTTGTTCACTTGCGGGTCCATACCGCTTATTCGCTTTCAGAGGGCGCAATCAAAATTGATGCGCTCGCGGCGCTTTGCAAACGACATCGCATGCCTGCGGTTGCAATTACAGATTCTGGAAACCTATTTGGTGCGTTGGAGTTTTCTGTATCCATGGCAGACGTCGGCGTTCAGCCGATAGTCGGGTGTCAGATTGGTATTCGACGCGAGCAAGAGCAGGTTGCGAGCGGCACGGCACCGGCACCTGACCAGCTCGTCCTCTTGGCCAAAGATGCCGAGGGATATGCCAACCTTCTTAAACTTGTCAGCGCCTCATATTTGACAGCCGATGACGGTGAATCGGCTCAAATTTCCATAGACGCCCTTGAGGAGTATAACACAGGGCTTATAGCGCTTACGGGGGGGGTTAAAGGAGCGATCGGGCGGATGCTCGTCGAAGGGCATGTACCGGGTGCAGAAGCGATGCTCAGTCGGCTTCGCAACATATTTGATGACCGCCTTTATGTAGAAATCATGCGCCACGGGATACCCGAAGAGAAACAGACCGAAACAGACCTAATTGATCTTGCATATCGCTTCGATCTGCCGATTGTCGCAACAAACGATACCTATTTTGCCGAAGCGGAGATGTATGAAGCGCATGACGCCTTGCTCTGCATCTCGCAAGGTGCCTACGTTTCTCAACGTAATCGCCGTCGTTTAACACCCGAACATCGATTCAAATCGGCCGAGGAGATGTCTGAACTGTTCTCGGACCTTCCAGAAGCAATCAACAATACTATGGTCATCGCTCAACGCTGCGCGGCTATGGCCGAGACGCGCGATCCTATTTTACCTGTTTATCCAAAGCTTCATGGCCGTAATGAAATGGATGTCCTGCGCGAGATGGCGACCGCGGGATTGCAAAAGCGGTTCGACGCGCGAATCTGTGACACAACAATGACCGAGGAGGATCGTCAGGCAGTCGCAACGCCGTATTGTGAGCGACTTGAGAGCGAACTTGGGGTAATTCAAGAAACCGGATTCGCTGGATACTTTCTGATCGTTGCGGACATTATTCAATGGGCGTTCGCTGAGGGCATACCCGTTGGACCAGGTCGCGGGTCTGGTGCCGGGTCGGTCGTGTCATGGGCTCTGACGATCACCGATCTAGATCCACTTCGGTGGGGCCTTGTCTTTGAAAGGTTTCTCAACCCCGAACGCGTGACTTTACCGGATTTCGACCTCGATTTTTGTATGATGCGCCGAGACGAAGTCATCCGTTATGTCCAAAACGAATATGGCGAGGATAGGGTCGCTCAAATCATCACCTTCGGCAAGCTTCAGGCACGGGCGGTCTTGCGAGATGTCGGGCGAGTATTGGAAATTCCTTACGGCCAGGTCGATCGCATCTGCAAGATGGTTCCAAACAACCCCGCCAACCCAGTAACGCTGCAACAAGCAATCAATGACGAGCCTGCGCTGCAAACGATGCGCGTGGAAGACGAGCCGGTCGCACGGCTACTCGATACCGCGTTGCATCTGGAAGGCCTCTATCGTCATGCGTCAACGCACGCTGCTGGAGTCGTTATCGGTGACCGGTCGCTGGACGACCTCGTGCCACTTTACCGTGACCCTCGCTCGGAGATGCCGGTCACGCAATTCAGTATGAAATATGTCGAAATGGCCGGTCTCGTTAAGTTCGATTTTTTGGGATTGAAGACACTTACGGTATTGCGCCGAGCAGTTGATATACTCGCTGAGCGCGGTATCGAGATAGATTTATCGAAGTTGCCACTCGACGATGCGCCGACCTTCCAGTTGTTGTGTGAAGCCGAAACGTCAGGCGTATTTCAGATGGAGAGCTCTGGAATGCGTGACGTCTTACGAAAACTCCGTCCGGATCGTTTCGAGGACATCATAGCGGTTGTTGCTCTCTATCGACCCGGCCCAATGGACAATATTCCAAGCTACATAAACCGCAAACACGGTCGTGAAGAGCCAGATTATCTTCATTCCACGCTTGAAGGTATTCTCAAAGAGACCTTCGGTATCATGATCTACCAGGAACAGGTCCTGCAGATTGCACAGGCGCTATCGGGCTTTACTCTTGGGAGTGCCGATCTCTTGCGCCGTGCCATGGGCAAGAAGATTAAGAAGGAAATGGACGCCCAGAATGAGGCGTTCGTCGACGGGGCAGAGTCGAGAGGTGTGGATCGAAAAGCCGCAAGTCGAATTTTCGACCAAGTCGCAAAATTTGCTGGATATGGCTTTAACAAGGCCCATGCAGCTGCGTACGCACTCGTTGCTTACCAAACGGCATATCTCAAAGCGAACTATACGGTTGAATTCATGGCTGCTTCGATGTCCTTCGAGTTTGGCAATACGGAGAAAATCGGTACTTATCGGAGCGATTTAATTAGGCTTGGCATCGAATTATTGCCGCCTGATATAAACCGTTCATTCGCTGATTTTTCTGTTGAGCAGGCGGAGGATGGAAAGCCCGCCATCCGCTACGCATTGGCGGCACTTAAGAATGTTGGCGCGGCAGCGATGAATGGCATAGTCGCCGAGCGCAATGAGAACGGACCGTATTCAGATTTGTTCGATCTCGCCCAACGCGTCGATGCGCGCATGGTCAATAAGCGCCAACTTGAATCCCTTGCAAGCGCCGGCGCATTTGATGCTATCTGCGATAATCGAGGGCAGGCATTTGACGCTGTCGAATATTTAATACGCCACGCCAACGTCGCCCAGAATGACCGCGACAGCTCACAGGTGAGTTTATTTGGTTCAGAAACATCGATCGTGCCGCGAAGCGAATTGCCCGATGCCGATGACTGGCCGACAGAGAAAAGGCTGCAGCAGGAATTTGAAGCGATCGGGTTTTACTTATCGGCCCATCCACTTCAATCATTCACGGAAGAATGCAAGCGTCTAAACATCGTATCATGGTTAGATATTCAAAACGATGTGGTTAGCGATGGCCGTGTCAAGATTGCTGGAGTCGTACTTGGGCGTCGATTTACTATGTCATCCCGTGGCAGCAAGATGGCATTTGTGCAGCTATCTGACGCTACAGGCACGTTCGAAGTTACTGCATTTTCAGAAGTTTTGGCGAACGATAGCGAATTACTTGAATCAAATAGTCCACTGCTCATCACCGCCGACCTACAGACGCGGCAAGACATAGTTCGCCTAACGGCACAGAAAATTGAGCCGCTTGCCGAAGCTGCGGCTCAGGCAACGGCGCGGCTTCGGATTTTTCTTGAGACTGAAGAAGCAATCCAACATCTGGCCAACGTCATAGAGCAACACGGAAAAAAAGGCCGAGGACGCCTCGACCTCGTTATGGATACCGATGTCCAAGAGGTCGAAATGACCATTCCCGGTGCCTATGTCATCTCCGCTGAAATTCGATCGGCAATCAAGGCGATTCCGGGCATCCGCGATATCCGCGAACTCTGAGCCGGCAGGCATAACCAAGGGTATGCTTGCCAATTGCGAGCCGAAACGGTATATTGTGGCATTAACTCTTATCTCTCACGCGGGTTAAGCGCACACCACGCTCACATAGACGGGTGGTCGCTCCGGTGCCGGAAATGACCGGCCATTCCCGCGGCGGTATAACCGGAAAAGGAAAATTCTAGTGACAGTACCTACGTTTACTATGCGCCAACTGTTAGAAGCGGGCGTTCATTTTGGCCATACGACGCGCCGATGGAATCCGAAGATGGAACCATTCATCTTTGGTACCCGCAGTGGCATCCATATTATCGACCTTGAACAGACTGTGCCCATGCTGCATCGAGCAGTTGAGGCCATCCGTGCAGTTGCCGCAGCAGGTGGCCGCATCTTGTTTGTCGGAACCAAGCGTCAAGCGACGGATGTCGTTGCCGATGCCGCAAAACGCTGCGGGCAATATTATGTAAATCACCGTTGGCTCGGTGGCACTTTGACAAACTGGAAAACTATTTCGAATTCCATTCGGCGCTTGCGTGATCTCGACACTCAACTTGCCGAAGAAAATGTAGGCTTAACAAAAAAAGAACTTCTGCAGTTGACGCGAGAGCGTGACAAACTGGAACGTGCCTTGGGTGGTATTAAGGAAATGGGTGACCTTCCAGACATCCTCTTTGTTGTGGATACGAACAAAGAAATGATTGCCGTCAAGGAAGCGCACAAGCTGAAAATCCCGGTTGTCGCCATAATCGATAGCAACTCCGATCCAAAATTGATTACCCACCCTGTGCCCGGCAATGACGATGCGATGCGAGCAATTGGTCTTTATTGCGATCTTATGAGCGCTGCCGTTCTCGACGGCCTTCAAGCTGAATTGATGGCGACAAGCCCTGATGCAGGTGAAGCCAAGGAAGCTCTGACTGAAACGATACAATCCGACAGCGCTGTGTCCGACGACGATGGCGCAGCAGATGTTTTGGCGGCGGAAGCCAAACTTCGCACATCACAGGATAAACTGACGAAAGGCAAAGACCTAAAACTGGCCTCCGCGGATGATGTCGTGCCTACTGAAGATCCTAAACCATCGAAAAATGCGGTGTTGGAAAACGCCTCCAGCGAACCCGCTGAAAGCGCCTAATACGCGCAATAGAAGGCTTTCAATGCCCAGAGAACGTGCTCCATTGCCCGTCCTGGCGGCAAGAATTATGCGCATAAGGATAGATGATGACTCAAATTTCAGCTGCACTGGTTAAAGAACTTCGCGAGAAAACAGGCGCAGGCATGATGGACTGCAAGCGCGCCCTCAGTGAGACGTCTGCTGATGTAGAACAGGCAGTCGACTGGCTTCGCAAAAAAGGCTTATCTGCCGCAGCGAATAAGGCTGGACGAGTTGCTGTGGAAGGTCTTGTTGGCGTCTATCTTGAGGCGCAAAAAGCAGCCATCGTGGAATTGAACGCAGAGACGGACTTTGTTGCGCGAAATGATGGATTTCAGAAACTCGTTGGCAATGTCTGTAAAATCGTCCTGGAGCAGGGAGGTGAACTCAACGCTCTAGTCGCTGCGCCATATACGGGGAATGATCGGACAGTTGCGGAGGAAATTACACACAACATCGCTACGATAGGCGAAAATCTCTCGATACGGCGATGCGAATCCTGTTCTGTTGAAAAGGGTGTAATTGCCTCCTACATCCATAGTGCCGCGACGCCAGATCTTGGCCGGATTGGGGTGCTTGTTACATTGGAGTCCGGCGGCGATCGTGAAAAACTACTATCGCTCGGCAAACAAATCGCCATGCATATCGCTGCTGCGCGACCGCAATGGCTAAACATAGCCGACGTGGATGTTGCCACTCTGGACCGAGAGCGTGAAATATTGAGCGAACAAGCACGAGCATCTGGACGCCCCGACGACGTTATTGAAAAAATAGTCGAGGGTAGAATGCGCAAGTATTTGGAGGAGTTTGTACTTCTAGAGCAAACTTTTGTAGTCGATAATCAAACAAAGATTGCAAAAGTTCTTAAGGATGCGGAAGAAAATTTGGGCACCCCTGTTCAAATATCTCACTTTGTTCGTTATGCACTTGGTGAAGGTATTGATAGGGGGGAATCAGATTTTGCGGCTGAAGTTGCAGCAAGACTTGATAGCTAAAACTCCATATTTAGGTGCTGCGGCGAATAGAGGGAAATGACATGGGGGCGCCAAATAAAATGAAGTTTCGCCGCGTCCTGCTCAAAATATCCGGCGAGGCCCTGATGGGTTCACGCGAGTATGGTCTGGACCCGGAAACCATCAAGAGAGTTGCTGCAGAAATTAAGGCAGTCAACGCAATTGGTATTCAGGTTTGCCTAGTTATTGGTGGGGGCAATATCTTTCGCGGTGTGTCTGGTGCGGCCGAAGGTATTGGCCGAGCCAGCGGCGACTATATGGGAATGCTTGCGACCGTCATAAACTCACTTGCCATGCAGAATTCACTTGAGCAAATTGGCGTCGATACGCGTGTTCTGTCTGCTATTCCCATGACAACAGTATGTGAGCCCTACATCGAACGTCGTGCAATTCGGCATATGGAAAAGGGCCGGGTTGTTATCTTTGCTGCTGGCAGTGGTAATCCATTCTTTACAACTGATACTGCCGCCGCGCTTCGTGCATCTGAAATGGGCTGTGACCTACTGCTAAAAGGGACAAAGGTAGATGGCGTTTATAGCGAAGACCCGTTGACCAACCCCGACGCTGAAAGATATGAAAAATTGACGTATTTAGAAGTGTTATCGCAAGACCTTCATGTTATGGATGCATCCGCAATTTCTCTCGCACGGGAAAATGACATTCCTATCCATGTGTTTTCGATACACAATACCGGTGCCTTCGCTGCAGCAGTAAACGGTGAAGGCCGATTTACCCTGATAACTTGAAAGGGCGGATACATGGCTGAGGTGGACCTGTCCGACATCGATCGGCGTATGGATGGCGCCCTTTCGGCGCTACAAAAGGAATTTAGCGGGCTGAGGACTGGGCGGGCATCGCCTAGCTTACTCGAACCGGTAGTCGTTGATGCATATGGATCGAAGATGCCGCTGAATCAGGTAGCCGCAATAAATGTACCGGATGCGAGATTGCTTACAGTGCAAGTTTGGGACAGTGGGCTCGTCAACTCGGTTGAGAAATCAATTCGTCAAGCGGATCTAGGGCTCAATCCGCAAGTTGAGGGCAACCTAATTCGCTTACCCATCCCTGATCTCAACGAAGAGCGGCGGACCGAGCTATCAAGGTTGGCAGCAAAATACGCTGAACAGGCCCGCGTCGCTGTCCGAAACGTGCGTAGAGATGGAATGGATCGTCTCAAAGAACTGGAAAAAGAAAACGAGATTTCCGGGGATGAACATCGCGCTCATTCTGCCGATATTCAAAACACAACGGATAGTCACATTGCTAAAATAGATGCAGCTTTGGTGACCAAAGAGCACGATATAATGCAGGTCTGAGATATTGGAAGCACTTCCAATCAGAGCAGAAGAACCCGACGTGCCGAGGCACATAGCGATCATTATGGATGGCAATGGTCGTTGGGCCCAGCGGAGACAATTACCGCGGGTAGAGGGGCATCGGCGCGGTGCGGATGCCGTTCGTCGAACTGTGCGTGCCGCTAGTAAACTTGGCGTCTCCTATCTCACGTTATTTGGATTTTCGTCGGAGAATTGGAAGCGATCCGAAGAGGAGGTGGGCGACCTTATGGTCTTGCTCAAGTTATATCTTCGAACGGAGATAGCTGAACTCCATAATAATGGCGTCAAATTTAGAATGATTGGCGATCGCTCACGATTTTCCTCCGATATCATTCATTTGATTGAAAATGCTGAGGCGACAACCGCTGCCAATACCCGAATGACCCTCGTACTCGCCTTGAGTTATGGAGGACGTCAAGAGATAGCCAAGGCTGCGCAACTCCTTGCTTGCGATGTGGCGTCTGGCAAAATTTCGGCCGACACAATCGATGAATTTGCACTGGCCCGTCGGTTGGCAACGAACGATATACCTGACCCGGATTTGCTTATTCGCTCGAGCGGCGAACAACGAATCAGTAACTTCCTGCTCTGGCAACTCGCCTACACCGAACTTGTTTTCACCGACACGCTTTGGCCCGAGTTCGATTGCTCAGATTTGACAGCTGCTATTTCTGAATTTCAGCGACGCGAGCGCCGATATGGCGCAACAGCTAGTTTAGTTTGACATGAGCGAACTGACACTGCGCATATTATCGGCACTTGTCATGTTGCCGGTGACAATCGGCGCAATTTGGGCTGGTGGTTGGTATTTTGTTGCCCTTGTCGTTGTCATGACCGCGACGATGTCACTTGAATGGTTGCGCATATGCGGCATTGAGTCTCGAGGTATTCGGACTGCAGCAGGATCATTTGGAACAGCTGCACCCGTCCTTGCCATGATGGATCAAGTAGGTGTGGCATTCGCACTCTTAGCGTTAGGTGCTGCCGTCGCTGCCGTAGGGAAAAACACCTCAAACCGACCGTCACGAATAATTGCTACTCTGGGATTGCAATATATAGGCGTTACGGGAATTGCCTTTGTTTGGTTGCGTTTTGATCCATCAATGGGACTGGCAACTGTCCTCTGGCTAGCGTCCGTTGTTATTGCCACCGACAGCGCAGGTTATTTTGTGGGACGTACGGTTGGCGGACCAAAGCTCCTCCCGCGTATAAGCCCGAAAAAAACGTGGTCTGGACTTGTTGGAGGGGTTATCGCAGCATCTGGAGTCGGTGTATTTGCAGTTCATTTAACGGGTCAAAGCACTATATTTTTTGTCGCATTACTAAGCGCCTGCATTGCAATAGTTGCGCAGACCGGGGACTTTATTGAATCGGGCCTAAAAAGATATTTTTCTGTTAAAGATGCGGGCAGCATAATACCCGGTCATGGTGGAGTTCTCGACCGCCTCGACGGATTTCTTTCAGCAACGCCCTTTGTGGCGGTCTTGACTTGGTTTCTTGGCAGCAGCCCGCTTATGTGGAATTGAACAGCTTTGGGCCGCCTTTTTCATGCTTTGAATGCCACCATATGGCATAAAGTAATTTGTTCAGAATGCAGGTGAATCGATGGACTTCTTGTTGAGTGTGTCCAGTTACGTACTGCCGTTTCTCGGCGTCTTGACGGTCCTCGTCTTTGTGCATGAATTGGGGCACTACGCGATCGCGCGTTACAACAACGTTCGTGTGATGGTATTTTCTATTGGATTTGGTCCTGAATTGTTCGGCTGGACCGACAAATCAGAAACTCGCTGGAAGATAAGTGCCATACCACTTGGTGGGTATATCAAGATGTTCGGCGAAGGCGAAAACGAACAACCAGGCGGCGATAATCAATCCATTTCAGAATCTGAGCAAAAAGTGTCATTCGCGCATAAACGATTGTCACAGCGTGTAGCGATCGTGTTTGCAGGCCCATTTGCAAATTTCATCTTCGCAATAGCCATACTCTCAGGCCTGTTCAGCATTGTCGGACAACCGTTTACTCCACCAACCGTTACTTCAGTACAGCCCGGCAGCGCGGCGGAAGAAGCTGGTATTATGGCTGGAGATACCATTGCGCAGATTGATGGGCGATCAATCGAGCGTTTCGAGGAAGTTCAACAGATCGTTAGTTTGAGCCCAGCGCAATTGATGACGATCATCGTGCGGCGCGGCGATAGCCACGTGTCTCTGCAGGTAACACCAAAGTTGGTCGAAGAAACTGACCGCTTGGGAAACGTTCACAGGCTCGGCCGGCTTGGTGTGATGGGGCAGGGTGCTGACTATCTCCGCCACGATCCATTTACTGCCGTATATCAGGCGGGTAAGGAAACTTTATTCCTAACCGGCGGTTCACTCAAAGTTGTTGGTCAAATGATTTCGGGCTCTCGAAATACAGATGAGTTGGGTGGGCCAATTAGAATTGCGCAAATGTCTGGCGAATTCGCCAGGGTGGGGTTGGTCCCTCTTATTTGGTTTACGGCTTTGCTATCAATCAATTTGGGGTTAATTAACTTGTTTCCCATACCGATGCTCGATGGTGGCCATTTACTTTTTTATGCGATCGAAGGAATTCGCGGAAAACCGCTTGGCGAAAAAACACAAGAAATGGGTTTTCGTATAGGGCTAGCGTTTGTCTTCGGTCTCATGATATTTGTGACTATTAACGACTTGGTACAATTGCATTTTTTTGAATTTGTTAAAGAATTGATCAGCTGAAAATTGTGACTAAAAATCCTGTGTGGACTACGTGCCTAAGAGTTATATTGAGCATGGCAGCGATCGTTGCCGTGTCTTCGCTAACTCCATTGCATGCACAAACCTTTGTGCCGACACTGGTTCCACCAGCGCCGGCGGGCATAAATACCCCTCGCTCTGGAGCAAACACCGATACGTCGGACACAAGCATTCCTGCGATTTCCGAGATCATAATTGAAGGTACGCAGCGCATCGAACCAAATACGGTTCGATCCTATATGCGCGTTAAGCCTGGTGACCGGATGGCCCCAGAACTAGTTAACGATATGCTCAAAGCACTTTTCGCAACCGGCTTGTTTGCAGATGTGACGATTCGACGGGAAGGGACAGCACTTATCGTCCGGATCGTTGAAAATCCAATTATTAATCGCATCGCGTTCGAGGGTAACAAACGTATCAAGGATGAAGTGCTCCAGAGCGAAGTCCAGTTGCGCCCGCGAATCGTTTACACACGAACGCGAGTTCAAAGTGATGTGAAGCGTATTCTTGATCTTTACCGTCGTGGCGGGAGATTTGCCGCGAATGTCGAGCCAAAAGTAATCCAACTTGAGCAAAATAGAGTTGATCTCGTTTTTGAAATTGTTGAAGGCCCTGAAACAGGGATTAACAGTATCAGCTTTATTGGCAACAGGCGGTTCTCCGACCGGGCGTTAAAAAGTGTCATTTTGACCAAGGAGTCGCGTTGGTACCGGTTTTTTGGTTCGTCTGATCACTACGACCCGGATCGTCTTACCTTTGATCGTGAATTACTGCGGCGTCATTATTTGAAACGAGGTTACGCAGATTTCCGCGTCTTATCCGCAGTTGCAGAACTGACTCAGAATCGCCAAGAATTTTTCGTTACGGTCACGATCGAAGAGGGTGAACGTTACAAGTTCGGAAGCGCTGACGTCGTATCAAAGATTGCCGAGGTCGAAGCTGAACAGTTTGTGGATCTAATCGAGATGGACTCTGGCGATTGGTACGATACGGAGCCGGTTGACGACACCGCACTGGCGATTACAGATGCGGTTGGAAATCTTGGATATGGCTTCGTAGATGTCCGCCCAAAACCAAAAAAAAATCGCGAAGATAGGTTGATCAATCTGGTGTTTGAAATCGAAGAAGCACCACGCGTATTTGTCGAAAAGATCGATATTCGTGGAAATGTCAGAACGCTTGATAAGGTGATTCGTCGTGAGTTTCGTTTGGTCGAAGGTGACGCTTTCAATGCCTCAAAATTTCGTCGTTCCCGCGATCGAATTCGTAATTTGGGGTTCTTCCGGAAGGTTGACATAAACACGGTCGCCGGCACCAGCCCAGACAAGACTGTGGTCGAGGTCGATGTTGAAGAACAGTCGACGGGAGAATTATCGATTGGTGGAGGGTTCTCGACAACGGTTGGTCCTATAGCCGATATCAGTATCCGGGAGAGAAATCTCCTCGGTAAAGGTCAGTCATTGTCCGCAAGTTTTCAAATTTCTGGGGCTACCCAAGAATTCGATATTAGCTTTACAGAACCGTATTTTCTCGAACGTCAGTTGTCGACAGGTATCGACCTCTTCCACGTATCTGAGGATAACCTTGAGGACAGTTCTTTTAAGTCTAAGAGGGCTGGTTTAGCGCTGCGTGTTGGCTACGAAATAAATGAACTTTTATCACAGGAGGTTCGGTATTCTTTTCGTCGTGAGGCAGTGGAGGATGTAAAAGATGAAGCGTCACAATTCATCAAAAGCCAAGCTGGGACATTCTTTACTTCCCTGGTTGGCCAAACATTAATCCACGATGCCCGCAACAACCGCGCAGACCCCACTGAAGGTTATTTCATAAGCTTATCCAATGTCTTGGCCGGCTTTGGTGGGACGGAACATTATCTTAGCTCGAAAATTGATGGCAGCTACTACTACTCATTTACAGATGACATCATCGCGGGCTTGACGGGAGAGTTAGGTCACATTTTTGGCATTGGGGATGAGGTCCGCATCAATGATCGATATTTTCTCGGCGGAGATAATCTCCGTGGATTTGAATCACGCGGCGTTGGCCCAAGGGATTCAGTGACGGATGATGCATTAGGCGGCAAAAGTTTATTTGCAGCTACGGCAGAACTCAGTTTTCCCGTTGGTCTACCAAAGGAGTTTGGCCTTACCGGTGCTGTCTTCAGTGACATCGGCATGTTAACCGGTGCGGAAGATGATGGTTCTCAGATACTTGATGAAGCATCAATACGAGCCAGCGTTGGCTTTGGTGTGGCGTGGCGCTCGCCTGCCGGACCGTTTCGGGTCGATTTTGCGTTACCGCTTGTTAAGGAAGTTTTTGATAATACAGAGGTGTTCCGTTTTAACTTCGGAACAAGATTCTAGATATCATGAACTTGATTAAAGCAAGTTTACGCGGTGCTGCTTTGGCATTATTCGCGCTTAATTTTGCCGCGGGACCGACCTTAGCACAACAACTCCCGGTGGCGGTTATCGCGGTTGTTGATTTTAGCAGGGTTGTCCGCGACTCATTGGCAGGCAAAAGTATTCGCAGCCAAACGGACCAACAACAGACGGGTTACCAAACTGAAATACAGGAATTTCAAAACGAGTTGGAAAAAGCTCGTCAAGAATTGACGCGTCAGCAGACAATAATATCACCGGAAGCATTTAACCGAAATCGCCAAGCATATGAGAAGCGGGCTCGAGAGTTGCAAACCACTGTGCAACAACGCAAACAGGAGCTTGATCAGCGGTTTGGCCAGGGTATGCGAGTTGTCGAAGCGGAGGTGGTTAAGGTTCTTCGCGAGTTTGCGGAGGAACGCGGTATCAATCTTGTTTTGAACGCAGCCCGTGGCGGTGTTGTGGTTTTTGCTGAGGGCGTTCTTGTGATAACCGACGATGTCGTCAGTCGTCTTAACGAACGAATGCAAGCTGTCCCTCTGCCACCGCCGCCGGTCAAAAATTAGTCATGGCTGATCCGCGTTTTTACAAGCTCGCGGGCCCGTTCACCCTGAAAGAAATGTCCGTTTTGACCGGCGCAATACTAAGCGCCGACGCGGATCCAAAAATTTCTTTCAAGGACGTGGCGCCTTTATCCGCGGCCGGACCAGATGACGTTAGTTTTCTCGATAACAAAAAATACATTGAGGAATTCCGGGTCAGCCGAGCAGGGGCTTGCATCGTTGAAGAGGGAGTTGTGAAAAACGCTCCAGAAGGCATGATACTACTGATAAGCCCCACGCCCTACCGGGCGTACGCTCTTGCTGCGCAGGCGTTCTATCCCGAGCCCGCATTTGCACCTTCGATTGCAACATCCGCCTCAATTGATGATACAGCGCACATCCCAGAAGATTGCTTGATAGAGCCTGGTGTTGTTATTGGAGCACATGTCATCATCGGTACGGGTTGTAGGGTTGGTGCCAATACAACGATCGATGAGGCGGTTACAATTGGCGATAAAACATCGATCGGTGCCGGTACAAATTTAAGCCATTGCCACATTGGCGCCCGTGTCCTGATCCATCCTGGCGTTTGCATAGGGCAACGGGGATTTGGCTTTGCCATGGCTGCATCTGGCCATATCAAGGTCCCGCAGCTCGGACGTGTGATTGTCGAAGATGACGTTGAAATTGGTGCAAATTCTACGATTGATAGAGGCAGTGGACCCGATACATTTATTGGAGCGGGGAGCATGATCGATAACCTCGTGCAAATCGGGCATAATGTGCAACTTGGTCGTGGTTGCGTCATTATTGCGCAATCTGGAGTCGCCGGAAGTTCCAAACTCGGAAACTTTGCTGTATTGGCGGCGCAGAGTGGTATCAGCGGCCACCTCGTGATCGGTGAGGGGGCTCAAATAGCTGGAAAGACTGGTGTGATGCGTGATGTGGGTCCAGGCGAGAAAGTTGCCGGCATTCCCGCCGTACCAATCAAAGAACATTTCAGACAAGTTGCAATTCTAAGACGCCTCGCTAATAAAAAAGCTGAATAACATGACCCAAGAGATAGAGTTGACCACAGGAATAACGTGTGAAATTGACGATGTTTTACGAATGATTCCGCATCGTTTTCCGTTTCTCATGATCGACAAGGTTATCAATATCGTCTCAGGTGAAAGCGCGACGGGTATCAAGGCAGTTACTATCGCAGAGCCGCATTTTCAGGGACATTTCCCTTCGCGTCCAATTATGCCCGGTGTCCTTATTATCGAAGCGATGGCGCAAACTTCCGCGGTGTTGGTCATCCAATCGCTCGGCGTTCAATCGGACGGCAAACTTGTGTATTTCATGTCGATCGACAATGCCCGATTCAGAAAGCCTGTCGTGCCAGGCGATACCCTAAAAATTCATGTTCAAAAGAAACGAGGTCGAGGTACGGTATGGAAATTCTCGAGCGAAGCCGAAGTCAACGGACATACTGTTGCAGAAGCAACTTACTCAGCAATGATTGTTGACAAATGACAGCGAGAATACACCCAACTGCGGTTATTGGCGAAGGTGCAACACTCGGTCGCGATGTGTCGATCGGTCCGTACTGCATTGTTGGTGATGACGTCAGCCTCGGTGATGAAGTCGTTTTGAGGTCCCATGTGGTGGTCGATGGTTTTACCGAAATCGGGGCAAATACAGAAATTTATCCATTTGCATCGATTGGCCTGCCACCACAGGACATGAAATTTCAAGGCGAAGCATCGCGTCTCGTAATTGGCGAAAGAACCATTGTCCGGGAATACGTCACCATGAACCCCGGAACCGAGGGCGGTGGATTGTTAACCATGGTTGGCAATGATTGTTTAATTATGATCGGGGCTCACGTCGCTCACGATTGCAAGATCGGTAATTTTGTCATTTTAGTTAACAACGCAACGTTGGGTGGGCATGTCGAAATCGGTGACTACGCTATCATCGGTGGGCTTGCCGCCGTACATCAATTTGTCAGAATTGGGCCACACGCAATGGTCGGTGGCATGTCCGGCATCGAAAACGATGTCATTCCGTATGGCTCAACGATCGGCGATCGAGCCCGTTTATCCGGGCTGAATGTCGTTGGATTAAGGCGCCGTAAATTCTCCAAAGAGGGTATCCATCAATTGCGCGCCGCCTATCGGATACTCTTTGCAGAGGAAGGCACGTTGAACGAACGTATTGAAGACGTCGCAGGCATGTTTGCAGACCACGCCGCTGTTATGGATATCGTCGAATTCATGCGGGTGGAATCGCAACGCGGCCTTACCCAACCAAAATCGGACAAATGACCGGCAAACTCGGCATTCTCGCTGGTGGCGGAAGTTTGCCAAGCTTAATTATTGAGGCCTGCAGACAGAGCGGTCGAGATCTGTTTGTCGTTGCGTTTGAGAACCAAGCTGATGTTGATCTCGTTGCCGACGTTCCCCACGCCTGGGTGAGACTCGGCGCTGCTGGTAAAACGCTTAAATTGTTGAAGGACGCTTCTGTTAAAGAGTTGATCTTCGCTGGCCGCATTGCGCGGCCGACGATGGCCGCGCTTCGTCCCGATGCAAAGGCACTGGAATTTTTTGCGAAAATGGGCACGAAGGTATTCGGTGATGACGGTCTCCTGCGCGCATTGGCAGAAACGCTTGAAGCGGAAGGTTTTGTGGTGACTAGCCCAACCGCGATACTCGGTGATCTACAGGTTGCGAAGGGAACATTAGGCGATGTCGGTCCTGACAACAGCGCCAGAGTGGATATCTCACGGGGCATAGACGTCTTAAATGCATTGTCACCAGTTGATGTCGGGCAGGCCACCGCTGTGCAAGAAGGGCTTGTATTGGGCATTGAGGCAGTGGAAGGTACAGATGCATTGATCGAAAGGTGCGCACTATTGAAGCGCGATGGACCAGGTCCCGTACTCGTGAAGATCCGAAAGCTCGGACAAGACTCACGTATCGATTTACCGACGATCGGTCATGCGACAATAAGACGGGTACGCGATGCAGGCTTTCGTGGAATTGCGATCGAAGCCAATGCCGCTTTGGTCCTGGAACGAGAACACGTAATAGCAACTGCCAATGAAGCAGGATTGTTCGTTATTGCCGTTACCGTTGAAAATTGACTGAAACACCGCTCTATTTTCTCGTTGCTGGCGAACCATCAGGGGACATGCTCGGCGCTCGATTGATGGCTGCACTCCGTATTCTAACCGATGGGACAGTTCGATTTTCTGGTGTCGGTGGCCCAGCGATGGAAGCAGAAGGTCTCGCTAGTATTTTCCCCATGGAGGAATTGTCGGTCATGGGGGTATTCGAGATTCTGCCCCATACGGTGCGACTTTTTCGCCGGATGCGTGAAACCGCAGGCGAAATCGACGAATTAAAACCAACTGCAATATTAACGATCGATGCACCCGCATTTGCTCATGGGGTCGTAAAGCGTGTGCGCAACCGTTCGATTCCCCGCGTTCATTATGTTGCGCCAACAGTTTGGGCCTGGCGGCCATGGAGAGTTCGAAAATTTAAGCGGCATTTTCACCATTTGCTTGCCTTACTGCCGTTCGAACCACCTTTTTTCACAAGCGTTGGGCTTCCATGCACTTTTGTCGGGCATCCGGTCACGGAGTCGGGCGCTGACAAAGGTAATGGTACAAATTTTCGCAAGAAACATGGCATTGAGCCAGGCACGCCGGTTCTTTGTGCGTTGCTCGGCAGCCGCCGTGGCGAGGTCCGGCAACTCGCTACGGTATTTGGCGAGGCGCTGACGCAATTGAAGAAACACTATCCCAACCTAGTCGTAATCCTTCCGACAGTTGCGACGCTTTCTAATTTGATACGTGAAATTTCGTCGTCATGGGCTGTGCCGACAGTTGTTGTCACTGAATCTGAAGAGAAATTCGACACAATGGCGGCGAGCAATGCCGCAATTGCAGCGTCTGGAACAGTGTCATTAGAACTCGCAATGGCTCGCGTACCTGCTGTCATCACCTATCGGCTACCGTGGTTGACTTATTTCGTTGTGAAGGGGATGTCGCTGGTCAAATTCGCGACGTTGATTAATATTATCTTAGATCGTGAGGTTGTCCCTGAACTGCTGCAGGGAAACTGCACCGCGGCGCAAATATACGATTCTGTGTCATACATCCTGGAAACAGGAGGTGAGGATCAGATCGCTGCATCTGGCGAAGCCCTAAAACGAATTGGTATGGGCGGAGAACAGCCGAGCATCCGCGCAGCACGAATGTTATTGAGTATTGTTGCCGAAAGGCCAAGTAGCGCCGCTAACGTTGGCCGAACAGATGATGGGGAGCATGTGTCATGAGCGATCAAACCAAGGAAAAACCCACTGCGGTAGACAGTAGTAAATTCAGGTTCCTACACACCATGATTCGAGTCAGAGATCTAGATAAATCGATCGATTTCTACACGCGCCTTCTCGGCATGAAACTATTAAGAAAAACGAACTTTCCAACGGGAGAGTTTACTTTGGCCTTTGTTGGGTACGGAGATGAAACCTCTGACACAGTGATCGAATTGACTCATAACTGGGATCAGCAAGAAGCTTACGATCAGGGAAATGCGTTTGGGCATCTTGCGATCGGCGTCCCCGACATTTATGGCACCTGCGAGCGCTTGAACGCAGAAGAAGTAAAGATACCAAGGCCGCCAGGGCCAATGAAGCACGGCGGAGCGACAATTGCTTTTGTCGACGATCCTGACGGCTACAAGATCGAGTTGATCGAACGAAGCTGAATGGGAATTGCAGATGCTCGTTAGACCTAATCGGCAGGTTTTATCTACTCATAGGTCGAACGAGTTTATGCCGAATGTCCCCTATAGCTGCGAAGAACGCTATTTACGTGCACTTATCGGCACATATTTGCGTTGCTTACTGCCCGTATAGAGTTGGCGTGGGCGTCCAATTCGCTGCGTTGGATCCTCGATCATCTCTTTCCATTGAGAAATCCAACCTGCGGTCCGTGCGACCGCAAAGAGGACGGTAAACATGCTCGTCGGGAAGCCAATCGCACGCAAGATTATGCCCGAATAGAAATCGACGTTGGGAAACAGCTTGCGCTTGATGAAATACGGATCGGAAAGAGCAATTTTCTCAAGTTCCATAGCAAGCTCTAACAGCGGTTCCTTCGTCACCCCAAGCACTTTCAAGACATCGTGGCAGGATTTTCGGAGAACTGCCGCCCGCGGGTCGTAATTTTTGTAGACCCGATGGCCAAACCCCATCAAACGGAATGGATCGTCCCGATCCTTCGCGCGCTTAATAAATTCAGGGATATTTTTCTTGTGACCAATCTCATGAAGCATGGCGAACACTGCTTCGTTGGCGCCACCATGAGCGGGTCCCCAGAGCGAGGCGATACCGGCGGCCGTGCAGGCGAAGGGATTAGCGCCTGTGGATCCAGCCAAGCGGACCGTGGATGTTGATGCGTTCTGTTCATGATCAGCATGGAGGACAAAGATGCGATCCATTGCGCGTGCGACGACTGGGCTGATTTTATAGTCTTCAGTCGGCATCGAGAACATCATGTGTAAGAAATTTTCGGCGTAGTTCAGATCGTTGCGCGGA
The DNA here is from genome assembly GCA_963693665.1 of Alphaproteobacteria bacterium. GTDB lineage: Bacteria > Pseudomonadota > Alphaproteobacteria > UBA8366 > CAVOAK01 > CAVOAK01. The sequence goes on from CAVOAK010000003.1 coordinate 25,670, forward strand.
AAGACAAAGGGCTGACCGAGCGTATATTTGTACGCCATTGCTGCAATCGTCGGCATCTTGGCAATCAAACGGTGGGAAGCTATTTCCCGCTGCCTTGGGTCCGTAATATCGGTGGAATCGTGGTAGAAGGCCGAAAGGGCTCCGACAACACCAACCATGATGGCCATGGGATGCGCGTCGCGACGGAATCCTCGATAGAGGTAGAGCAACTGCTCATGCAGCATGGTGTGCCGGGTAATTGTGCCAACAAAATCAGCTAATTCCGCCTTCTTCGGTAATTTGCCGTTATGCAGAAGGTAGCAAACTTCCAAAAATGAGCTCCGTTCCGCCAACTCTTCGATGGTGTAACCGCCATAGAGAAGCACACCTTTATCGCCGTCGATGTATGTAATCTCGGATTCGCATGAGGCAGTCGAGGTAAAGCCGGGGTCATAAGTGAAATAACCGGTCTGGGCGTAGAGTGCGCGGATATCGATTACTTTTGGGCCGACGGATCCGCTGATCAGATCGTATTCAAATGTCTTGCCCGAGCGGTTATCCGTTAGAGTTACCGAATTCCGCTTTGCAACTTTCTTTGTCTTTGCCGCAGCAGTCGTTTTCCGAGACATGTAAATTCTCCCGACAAATAAAATTATTATTTAATCTATTATAGATAAAAACTTAACGTCATTGCGCCAGGAAGGCCGTTTCTACCAATGACAGTATAGTCACGGCGCCTAACAATTCGCAAACCAGAGGTACTTCTTAGTTAGTGCGCTCCGCTGCACGATCAATCCGCGTTAACGTCTCGTTGCGCCCGAGAATTTCGATCACCTCGAATATTCCGGGTGAGACATTCATGCCCGTAACCGCGGCCCGCATGGGCTGGGCGATTTTTCCGAGACCAATATCCATATCTTCAGCGAGTGAGCGTAGTTTTTCTTCGAGTGAACTTGACGACCAGTCCTCTACCGTCGCCAGCGTTTCTTTGGCCCTCAATAAAAGACTAGAAGTCTCTTCGTTGAGCAACTTAGCTGCCTTCGCATCCGTCAACGGATATCGTGGAGGTTCGACATAAAATCGAGAATTTTCGACCAATTCTTTTACGGTTCGAGCCCTCTTCTTGAGCTCAGTTAGCCCCTTGGCAACACGGTGCCGCCCGTCATCTGAAATCTCGCCATCGAGTTGGGCTGTGAGCTGCTCGAACACTGTATCAAGCAGGGCCGCATCCGGTGTTTCGCGTAGATATTGGGTGTTGAGATTGTCGAGCTTGGCCATGTCGAGCCGAGCTGGAGATTGGCCAATACCGTCAAAATCAAACCATTCTATGGCCTGTTCACGACTGATGATTTCGTCGTCTCCGTGGCCCCAACCGAGCCTTAGGAGGTAGTTGACCAACGCATCAGGCAGGTAACCCATCTCGCGGAATTCGGCAACGCCGGTCGCCCCATGACGCTTGGATAGTTTGGCACCATCGGCACCGTGAATAAGCGAAATATGAGCGAAAACAGGAATGGTCCAATCCATTGCAGAATAGAGTTGGGACTGGCGCGCAGCATTGGTCAGGTGATCGTCTCCACGGATGATGTGGGTGATGCCCTCGTCGTGGTCGTCCACAACCACAGACAGCATATAGGTTGGCGTTCCATCGGCTCGTAGAAGGATCATGTCGTCCAGCTGGTCGTTGGCCACGCGGACCTGGCCCTGCACCTGGTCGTCAATTATCGTTTCGCCCTGTTGAGGGGCCTTCAGGCGGACAACGGGCATAACGCCGGTTGGCGCATCAACGGGATCGCGGTCACGCCAGCGTCCGTCATAGCGGACCGTGCGGCGCTCGGCCCGCGCGCGTTCCCGCATTTCGGTGAGTTCATCCGGGCTGGCATAGCAGTGATACGCCTGACCGTTTTGCAGCAGCACATGCGCTACTTCCGCATGCCGTTCGAGCTGTTTGGACTGATAGAAAACATCTCCATCCCAAACCAAACCGAGCCATTCCAGGCCCTCAAGGATTGCCGTGAGCGCCTCAGGTGTCGAGCGCTTCCTGTCGGTATCTTCAATCCGCAGAAGATAGCGACCGCCGTGGTGGCGCGCGTAAAGCCAGTTGAACAAGGCGGTACGGGCGCTGCCTAAATGCAGCATTCCGGTCGGCGAGGGGGCGAAGCGGGTTACGACAGTCACTGGGATTAATACTCACTATATTCGAATTCATGGGTGCGCGGTATATCACAGGCAGGCCACATCGGTCACCAGACTTCGGAAAACCCTTCCTCACCTGCGCGTATTAGCGCACTGTTGGTTACATGGATGTCCATTCGGATGGACATGAGGTAAATCGGGAGAGCTGCCGGCGCAAAGTACGTTGTGTACAGGGGCTATTACCGTCGCATATCCTGCGGGCAAATTGGTGGCGGACTGTGATAACGACAAGCTGTTAATCCGTCAGAGTTAGGAATTTTTCTGGCGACTGTTTCGCCGCAGATATTCAAAAATCGCGATTAACGCACCGAACGCCATAGTAATCGCGAAAATTATTCCAGCAATATCCCTAGCATCAAGACAGTAGCCGGAGTTCGCGGAATTAGGCCATGGTCACCGGCCAGAACGACGAGCGGGCAATCTACGCGCTAGTAGCAGCGCAGCAGGCTGACAAGCCGTCCCTGGACTTTGATTCGGTCAGGACCGAAAATTCGTGTCTCATAGTCGGTATTCGCCGGTTCGAGAGCGATTGAGCCGCCCTTGCGGCGCAATCGCTTGAGGGTCACTTCCGCATCGTCGATCAAAGCAACGACGATCGAGCCGCTCTCGGCGGCGTCACACCGCTCAAGAATGACTGTATCACCGTCGTAAATTCCGGCGTCGATCATGGAATCGCCATCAACCTCAAGCGCGTAGTGTTCACCAGGCCCAATCAGGCTGGCTGGTACCTGGACGACGTTCGACTCGTCGCGCAGGGCCTCAATCGGCGTGCCTGCCGCGATCCGTCCGTACATTGGCAGCGCAATAACGTCATTCGCCACCTCTGCCGATTGGAGTGCCGCTGGCGTGCGTTGCTGCGGGAAGTCCGTAGGGATGACAGTCGGCGAAAAGCCGGAATGCCTTGGGGCCGACTGTGGTGGCCGGTTGTCGGGAAGGCGGAGCACTTCAAGGGCGCGGGCGCGATGGGGCAGGCGGCGAATGAATTTTCGCTCCTCAAGGCCCATAATCAATCGATGAATACCCGATTTTGACCGCAAATCGAGCGCATCCTTCATTTCGTCGAATGAAGGCGATACGCCCGTTTCCGACAAACGCTGATGGATAAACGTCAACAGTTCGTACTGCTTCTTCGTCAACATCGGCGACACCCCTCATTGTGTTCCTCTAAATATGAGCAACCACAATATATAGAACAAAATACAAACATCACCACATGTTCTAGTTTAGTTCTTTTAGAGGGTCAAGCTGGAATTGGCTAATTCCGGACAAGGATCAATTTTACAGTAGAGGCACGTAAACGTATTCGCCAATCCCCTGCAGCACGAGGAAGGTCGTTGAACTCTCCCCTCCATAGGTGACGAAGTGAGGGCCGCACGCTTCAACGAGGTAAACTTCGCCTGGCCCAAGCAGCACCTCCTCTTTGGGGTCTTGCAGAAAGAGCCGAAGACGCCCCACAATGACGTAGAAGGTATTGCTGTGGTAGTGCCAAGGAACGGCTTTGTGTCGGCAAAATTTTGAGTTCACTAACGCGGAAGCCGGGGCGTTCTAGATGATAAGCGCTGTATTCAACCTCATAGAGATGGCTTGCGTCCTTCAAAGGTTCCGTCGTCTTATTCATTTACTTTAGCTCCACACCAAACGCATCAAAATGGAGGTTGCGGTCCAAATTCAGCGCAGGGAGTTCAAATCTGCACTAATCCGCCGCCAATTGGCATGATCTCCACCTTGTGCCCGGCTTTGAGCGCGGGCGCACCAGGCAATCGCACAACCAGACAATCAGCCTCCGCAAGCCGTGCCATCATCGAGCTATCCTGCCGAGAAAAGGGCGTCGCGACCGCGTTACCGCTATCGTCATAGTATAGTTGCGCGCGGAGATAGTCCTGCCGTTCGTCATTTGCTCCCAAATCACTGCCAAGTGTCGCCGTAGAGAGCCGCTCACGGCTAATGTCCATCCCCAACATTGCCTTCATCGCAGGTTTGATGAAGATCATTGCGCACACCATCGTAGAAACGGGGTTTCCCGGCAGGCCAATCACCGGCGTTTCGCCAATCTTGCCAAACATCAGTGGTTTTCCCGGCCGCATGGCGATCTGCCAGAAATCCAGCTCCATGCCTTCTTCACCGAGGACGCTGCGGACGAGATCATGTTCGCCCACAGAAACACCTCCAGAGGTCAGGAGAAGGTCTGCGCCCTTTGCGCCAGCAAACATGCTCCGCAGGGTCTCACGATCATCCGGTGCAATGCCGAGCTGAAGGGGATCTCCACCCAACGCCGTAATGGTTGCGCCGAGCGCCAGACTATTCGAACTCACAATCTTGCCGGTGCCGATGTCAGCCCCCGGCATAACAATTTCGTTGCCAGTGGCAAGAATAGCGATCCTTGGCCGACGTCTGACCATGAGCCACGGGAGGTTCATAGCGGCGGCAAACCCGATATCGCGCGCGCTGAGCAGCCGTCCAGACTTGAGACCGACGTCACCGGCGCTGAAATCCAAGCCTGCTGGGCGTATATACCGCCCTTCGTCGACGTTTTCTTTAACCGTTACACGATCTGCCGATGCCTCGGTATTCTCCTGAATAACAATAGCGTTGGCCCCGTCGGGGACCGGCGCACCGGTAAAAATACGTGATGCCTGACCGGGCTTTAGCGTTCCGTCAAACGTATCTCCCGCTACCACATAGGCAACCACATCGAGATTTGCCGGCACTGTGGCAACATCCGATGCGATAACCGCGTAACCATCCATTGCCGATACGGCAACAGGCGGCTGGGTACGGCGGGAGATGGCATCTTCAGCGAGCACGCGGCCATGAGCTAAAGCGAGGTTGACCTGTTCAGGCGCAAGGGGTTCAAAGGCACCAACAATACGGGCGATTGCTTCTTCAACTGAAATCATAAATTTGCCTCATAAAGTCCTGATTTACCGCCTTTTTTATGAGTTAAGTGTATATTAGAAATTGACATAGCACGATCCACTGACTTGCACATATCGTAGATTGTGAGTGCTGTTACTGAAACCGCTGTAAGAGCTTCCATCTCGACACCGGTTCGACCCTCGACCTTGCAAGTCGCGGTGATATGGACCGCGCTATTCGCTTCATCCACGTCAAATGCGACGCTCACTGCGTCGAGTGACAGCGGATGGCAGAGCGGAATGAGGTCGGAGGTCCGTTTTGCGCCCATAAGCCCAGCCAATCGTGCAACCGCAAGTACATCCCCTTTTTTCATCGTGCCGCCACGGATTTTGGCGAGGGTTTCAGCGCTCATGCTAACGCTGCCTTGAGCAATTGCCACGCGTGCCGTCACGGCTTTGGTGGAGACATCGACCATTGCCGCATTGCCGTTTGCATCAAAATGGCTGAAATTCGCCATATTCTGTCAGGCAAGTGCTGGCGAGGTGACGTCGACGAGGGCGCGAGTGGCTGCTTCCACATCGGCCTGACGCATCAAAGCTTCGCCGACAAGAAAGCAACGCACATCAGATGAGGCCATGCGCTTTAAATCCTTCGGTGTCGCCAAACCACTTTCGCTGATTCGGATGCGATCATCCGGGATTTTTGGTGCCAGACGCTCTGTCGTCGCTACATCAACTTCAAGAGACTTAAGGTTCCGATTGTTAATACCGATGAGCGGTGAATCAAGCATAAGTGCCCGATCCAGTTCATTCTCGTCGTGTACCTCAACGAGTATATCCATCTCTAAGTCGCGCGCAACGCTGGCCAATTCTTTCGCCTCAGAGTCATCTAGAGCCGCCAAAATTATGAGAATGCAATCGGCACCAATCGCACGAGCTTCAAAAACTTGGTAGGGGTCGAGGATAAAATCCTTACGCAGTACGGGCAGTCGGGTCGTCGCACGCGCAGCCGTCAAATATTCGTTCCGGCCTTGAAAATATGGAGTGTCCGTCAAGATCGAGAGGCATGTGGCACCCCCTGCTTCGTATGCGCGGGCGAGGGAAGCTGGTTCAAAATCTTCTCGGATCATGCCCTTGCTGGGCGAAGCCTTCTTAATCTCAGCAATTAGGCCATAGATACCGGATGCAAGTGCCTTGTGAAGAGAGGCGGTAAATCCTCGCGTTTTCGGCGCGTTCGCGGCCAATAATTCCATCTCCAAAAACGTACATGTCGCCTTACACGCTGCGATATGAAGGCGCTTATCTGCGCAAATCCGGTCAAGAATGTCGCTCATACGGCATTGCCGGCAATCGAAATCAATTTTTCCAACGCCGCCGTGGCACTTCCATCGTCGATTGCCTTCACGGCAACCAAAACACCCGCGCGCAGATCGGTTACCCTTCCGGCAACGATGAGGGCCGCAGCCGCATTCAGCGCAACAATGTCACGCAATGGCCCCGTCTCACCTGACAACATTGCCCGGATGGCGTTTGCGTTCTCCTCAGGATTGCCCCCTTTGAGGTCGTCCAGAGTTGCGCGCGCCAGGCCAGCTTCCTCTGGCGATACCTCAAATGTTGAGACCTGACCGCGGTCAAGGGCCGCCACGAAACTTGGTCCGGTCGTCGTCAGCTCATCCATTCCGTCGGCACCGTGCACAACCCAGGCACGCTCAGCACCGAGTTTGCCGAGAACCGTCGCCATCGGTTCGATCCATTTGCGGTCAAATGTGCCGACAAGAAGGCGTTTTACGGAAGCTGGGTTTGCGAGGGGGCCTAGGATATTGAAGATCGTGCGGACCCCCATCTCAACCCGCGTCGGCCCAACGTTGCGCATGGCTCCATGATGCCGAGACGCCAACAGAAAGCCAATGTTCGCTTCGGCTATTGCCCTCTCAACGTTCTTAAAGTCGGCATCTAAATCGACACCCAAAACGCTTAGTACATCGGCCGCACCAGATTTTGAGGTAAATGCACGATTGCCGTGTTTAGCAACAGGCACGCCGCATCCGGCAACAACGAGCGCGGCCGCCGTTGACACGTTGTGGGTACCCATCGCATCACCGCCGGTGCCAACGATGTCCATTGCATCTTCTGGAGCACCAACAGACGTCGCCTTAGCACGCATGGCGCGTGCGGCGCCGGTTATCTCCTCGACAGTCTCACCGCGCAGCCGTAGGGCCATCAAAAGAGCCCCGATTTGCGAGGGCGTTGCGTTGCCTGACATAATGATATCAAACGCCTGTTCCGCCTCGCTCTCGCTCAGTGAACTCCCGTCCGCAACTTTTGCCAACGTAGGCTTCAAATTGATGCCGCTATCTGCCATCACGCGGCCTTATCGGCGGAATTTGGACCGGCTTCCACCAAAGTTAAGAAGTTCCGGAGCAGAGTGTGCCCACACTCGGTAGCTATACTTTCCGGATGAAATTGGACGCCGTGAATCGGTAATACACTGTGGGAAATTCCCATAATCAACGCGTCATTGGTTTCCGCTGTTACGTCGAAGCAGTCGGGCAATGATTCACGGTCCACGATCAGAGAATGATACCGCGTCGCCGCGAACGGGCTTGGAATATCTCCAAAAAGCGGATGGTTGGTATGCATAATGTCACTTACTTTGCCGTGCATCGGCATTGGCGCATGCGCGATATGGCCACCAAATGCCTCTGCGATCGACTGATGACCGAGGCAAACCCCAAGCACAGGCAAATTCCTTTCAGCAGCCGCTCGCACCAAGTCGATACAAATTCCCGAATTCGTCGGTATTCCTGGCCCAGGTGAGATAATAACCGCCTGCGGTCGCATCGCCATCACTTGCTCGACAGTCACAACATCATTGCGATGAACATCAACATTTGCACCGAGCTCACCAAAATACTGGACCAGGTTGTAGGTAAAGCTGTCGTAGTTATCAATTAATACATACATTACAATACACTAAGTTATGCTCTTGAGAGCACGGTATGTTGAAAGCCTTATTATATAGCAGGGATATTTAAGCGACGAAAGCACGCCCGACCGCGCACAGCACCGCTTGACCCTGCTGGTCGACGATACGCATATGTCCCGTATGAACGAGACCACAACCGACGCCCAAATATATACCTGTCCAATGCATCCTGAAGTTCAGCAAGCAGGCCCTGGTTCCTGCCCGGACTGCGGAATGGCACTGGAGGCTATGGGCCTGCCGGCAGCCACACGGCGGACCGAATACACTTGCCCGATGCATCCCGAGGTTATCACGCAGGTTTCAAGCGACTGCCCGATTTGCGGAATGGCACTCGAGCCGACCGTCATTGATTTGTCGCCAGTGGTGAATGTGGAACTCGACGACATGACTCGCCGATTTTGGGTGTCGGCGGCACTTTCCTTGCCAGTGCTCGTGATCGCGATGTCGGACCTTATCCCAAGCTTGCCGCTCCAAAAGGCAGTTTCCGTATCAAATCTCGTGTGGATCCAGTTGATTCTAGCAACTCCGGTCGTCCTTTGGGCCGGACTTCCATTCTTCCAGCGCGGTTGGGCGTCACTGATTTATAGAAAACTCAACATGTTCACGTTGATCGCCACCGGGGTTGGCGTTGCATATATCTATAGTTTGTTTGCAGCCCTCGTTCCCGGCATTTTCCCCGACACGTTTCGCGTTGAGGGAGCAGTCGCCGTGTATTTTGAGGCTGCTGCAGTCATAACGACGCTTGTTTTGCTCGGTCAGGTTTTGGAACTGCGGGCGCGCAGTCGGACGAGCGGTGCACTCCGGGCATTGCTTGATCTATCGCCTAAGATGGCGCGACGCTTAGACGACCACGGTGGCGAAGAAGACATTCCGCTGGACGCATTACTGGCCGGCAACAAATTGCGTGTTCGCCCAGGAGAGAAGGTTCCGGTCGATGGCGTGATTCTGGAAGGTGAAAGCGCGGTTGATGAATCGATGGTGACCGGCGAGTCGATGCCGATAAAAAAAACGCCGGGAAGCCAAGTGATCGGCGCGACGGTAAACGGAACCGGCGGATTTATCATGCGGGCCGATCGCGTCGGCAGCGAATCACTTCTGGCTCAAATAGTTCTTATGGTGAGCGAGGCCCAACGAAGTCGCGCACCAATCCAGCGTGTTGCCGATGCTGTGGCAGGATACTTCGTTCCCATTGTCATCGTCGCGGCAGTATTCACCTTTGTCGCCTGGAGTGTATTTGGCCCTGAACCGCGCTTGGCGTTTGCACTAATCAACGCGGTTGCGGTTCTGATAATTGCGTGTCCATGTGCACTTGGCCTCGCGACTCCGATGTCGATCATGGTCGGAATGGGGCGGGGTGCAGAAACCGGTGTCCTCATCAAGAATGCCGAAGCGCTCGAAATTCTCGAACGAGTCGACACGCTTATCGTCGATAAAACAGGCACCCTGACGGAAGGAAAGCCGAGGCTCACAACAATAATCAACAATGAACAAATAACCGAAAATGAGTTGCTGCGACTATCGGCAAGTCTTGAGCGTGGCAGCGAGCACCCGCTTGCCGCCGCTCTTGTGGCTGCAGCGGAAGAAAAAAACCTTCAATTATCTAAAGCTGAAGACTTTTTTGCGGTACTTGGCAAAGGCGTCACAGGACGAGTAGATGGACGTCGTGTCGCGCTTGGAAACGCAGCCTTATTCAAAGATCTAGATGTTTTTGTAAGCGAATTCCAAGATCGGGCGGAGTTTTTGGAGAAAGAGGGTGCGACGGTCATGTTTGTCGCACTTGACGATGCATCCGTTGGATTTGTTGCTGTCGCCGACCCCATAAAGAAGAACGCTGAATATACAATCCGTCAACTGCACGAAGAGGGGTTGCGGATCGTCATGGTGACCGGCGATAACGCCAGAACTGCTGAAGCTATCGCCCATAAGCTCGGCATTGATGAAATCGAAGCCGAAGTCCTGCCACAACAAAAAGCAGAAATCGTCCAACGTCTTCAGGCCGAGGGGAGGCGTGTCGCCATGGCAGGCGATGGCGTAAACGATGCACCGGCCTTGGCACAGGCTGACGTTGGGATGGCGATGGGCAGCGGTACCGACGTCGCCATCGAAAGTGCCGCAGTGACACTCGTCCGAGGCGATCTGCAAGGGATTGTACAGGCTAGGCGATTAAGTCGGGCAACGATGCGCAATATTCGTCAAAATCTGTTTTTTGCGTTCGTTTACAACGGTCTTGGCGTGCCCCTTGCGGCTGGCGTTCTCTTCCCTTGGTTTGAAATCCTGCTCAACCCGATGATCGCAAGCGCTGCGATGAGCCTCAGCTCAGTATCGGTGATCGGCAACGCCTTACGATTGCGCAACACCGCCCTATAGTGGTTTTGATTTTGTCGACCGTTGCTGTCCTGTCTTGTAGTCCGCCGCTCTAGACATATAGTGCAAAAGCATTTCAGTGCAGCGAGATATGTCGAAACTAGCCACACGAAAACCGATCAAACGATCGAAACCACCCGGTGCGCCGAAGCGTAAGGCCCGTGGCAAAACGCCTGGTACAAGCGCTAAAGGAGCGACAGGCCGGAGCCGACACCCATCATCGGTCCTTATGTGGCTGAGCGGCAAAGTTCTCACCACGATCTTGCCAGCACTGTTCTTTGGCATTGGGTTGGGAATCGTGATCGGCTACTGGCTCGATCCTGAAGACAAGCTTCCTATCTCTAACGTTGCCATCGAGAATTCTGTTCAAACACGCTCCGTTCCTCGTCCGGAATCCATTCCTTCAGGTCCCGTGCTCGTTGCGCCTGAGCAGGCGCCGCAGAAGATTATACCGACGAATACTGCGCCGATGGAAACCGTGCCGACAGAAACCGTACAAACTGTTGTGCGTATACAGCTGAATGACGAGCAAGTGGTCGCGTTGCCGACAGTTTCTGAACGATCAGCGCCTGCACCGACCATAACAAAGAAAAAGCAATGGCTCGCAAACGCGGTAATTTCGGCTGTCGACAAGAAAAAACCGGCCATCGCTCTAGTTATCGACGATGTCGGGGTTGATCTAAAACGTGCTCGTCGGGCCGTCGCTCTCAAGGGTCCGTTGACGATCGCGATCATGACCTATGCCAACGACATAACAGCGCTTGCATCAACGGCGCACCTAAATGGCCACGAATTGATGGTGCATGTGCCGATGGAACCGGTCGATCTCAGCTCGAACGCCGGGCCCAATGTGCTCCTAACGTCGCACGAATCCGGCGAACTGATGCGCCGGCTTGAATGGGCTCTTACACGGTTCGATGGTTATGTTGGAATCAATAACCATATGGGTAGTCGATTCACGGCATGGGAACCTGGAATGAGGTTGGTACTCGCAGAACTTAATAAGCGCGGTCTGTTGTATCTTGATTCGCGCACGTCATCGGAGTCCAAAGCGGGGCAGGTGGCCCGCAAACTAAGTCTCCCTTTTGCATCCCGTGATGTATTTCTCGACAACGACCCGACACCAGATGCCGTGCGGCAGCAAATTGTTGAGTTGGAGGAGATTGCAAAACGATATGGCTACGCGGTCGGAATTGGCCATCCTCATGATGCAACGATTGAAGTCTTGAGCGAATGGTTGCTGCACGCCGAAGAACGCGGCTTTGTTCTCGTCCCGATAAGTGCCATCGTTCAGCGACGACTGGCGAAATCTTGATCGAAAACTAGCGATTACCTGAGGCTTCGCCGACTGCTTCCTCGGCGGCGCGTATGAGCGCTCGTGCCTTGTTCTGACTTTCCTCAAATTCCAGGTGTGGATCGCTATCTGCAACAATTCCGCCGCCAGCCTGCACGTACATCGTGCCATCCTTAACAATCGCGGTTCTCAGCGCGATGCAGGTATCCATATCACCGTTCGCGCCAAGATAACCAATGCAACCGGCGTACACACCACGCTTTTCGGCCTCTAATTCATCAATGATTTCCATTGCCCGAACCTTTGGTGCACCGGATACCGTCCCGGCCGGAAAGCCCGCAATTAAAGCCGCCAGTGCATCATGTTGGGAGGCAATAGAGCCCTCAATATTGGAGACGATATGCATGACGTGTGAGTAGAGTTCAATTTTCATTTTCTCAGTGACTTCGACTGAGCCAATATCTGCGACTCGGCCAACGTCATTGCGACCAAGATCAAGCAGCATGAGATGTTCAGCCAGTTCCTTTGGATCAGCCAACAAATCTTCCGCCAACGCGCGATCTTCAGCTTCGTTTGCACCCCGCGGCCTTGTGCCGGCGATTGGCCTCACAGTGACTTTACCTTCCCGCAACCGAACTAAGATCTCTGGGCTGGATCCGACGATCGAAAAGTCTCCAAAATTCAGGTAAACGAGAAATGGAGACGGGTTTAGTCGCCGCAATGCGCGGTAAAGGGAAAATGACGAGAGTTCGAACGGTACTGCAAATCGTTGACTCAAAACGACCTGAAATATGTCACCAGCAAGAATATATTTCTTGGCGCGTTCAACCATTTTGCAAAACGTATGGTGTGACATGTTCGAAACAGGAATTGGCTTTTTAGCCTGGGGCACCCTTGCTTTGTCATCATGGGAAACAGGCTGTGAAAAGTCTGCCAGCACGCTGCTCAGACGATCAGAACCCAGGCGGTGTGCATCGACAGCGTTCTGGCCGTCTTGCGGGCGTACTGGCGTTACAATTGTTACGGTATCCTCGATGTTGTCGAAGATTGCTATTACCGTCGGACGCAGAAACATGCCGTCAGGAAGTCCCAATGTATCTGGGTTTACATTTGGGAGATGCTCCATCAAGCGAACGGTGTCGTAACTCATATAACCGATGAGGCCAGCCGCCATTGGTGGCAAGTGCGGCGGTAAATCGATAGCCGATTCGACATGCAGCGCCCTCAATGTATCAAGCACGTCGCCGGCGCAGGGCTCATAGGTATCCTCGCCGGCGAGAGCATTTCGGTTGATCTCGGCTTTGCTACCGTGACAGCGCCAGATGAGATCGGGGTTCAGGCCAATAAAGGAGTATCGCCCGCGAATCTTTCCGCCTTCAACAGACTCGAAGAGAAAACTGTTTGGTCGGTTATCGGCAAGCTTCAACATTGCCGAGACTGGTGTATCCAGATCGGCGATAAAGGTTGTCCACATAACCTGCGGTTTGCCCGCGTCGTAGGTTAAGGAAAAGCCGCCCAGTGCCGGATTTGACTGCATGTGGTTTAGTAAAGCGCGTCGACGGCACTCTGGTTGACCGTCACGCCGTATCGTTGCTGCAATTCGGCACGCAATTGCTCAAGCATATCGGTTGAAAACTCGCTGCGAAGCCGCACAGCTATCTCATTCTGCACCGATTGTTCTGCTGAGCTTGCAGGTTGAATATCGGCGAGCTGGCCCACAACTGCACCACCGTTTATCTCTACCATCGCCGCAACACCGAGTTTGGTTTCGAAAAGGTCGCCGACAATTGAAAGCGGCAACGCATCTCCCGCACCGTTCCCATTTCTGGTGAAAGGCTCACTCGTTACAATAGTGAATTTTTGATGACTAGCTTCAGCGCCAAGCGTTTTGCCCGAATTCAACTCTTCAACCAGCCGTTGGGCTTGTTCGACCGCTGCCTCTTGCGCTTTTTCCGATTGCCAAGCGCTTATGACCTGCGCGTGTATGCTTGCAAGTGGGCGCAAAGCCGGCGGTCTACTTGCGTCCACTCGGACTATTAGATAGCCACCATCCTCAGTTTCGGTCAGCGTACTTTCCTCGCCAACCTCCATGTTGAATGCAGTCTCGACAAAACGAGCGCCGTCTGGAAGTGCTTCAATTTGCACTCCATCAGCGTCGCGGCCATTGCGATCCAGACCGTCAATACGAGCCACACTCAGGCCCAAGCTTGAAGCAGCTTCTTCGATATTTGCCCCGCCGCCCAGCGCATCCTCCAATTCATTGGCCGTGCTGTACATCACGTCGATTGCTGACCCTTCAGCAATGGTTTTTTTCAATCTATCACGAAGTTGCTCAAATGAGGGTATCGATCCTGGCTCGATAGTCGTGACATGGATAAGATGCCAACCGAACGGGCTCTCAACCGGACCCGAAGTCTCACCCACTGCGAGGGAGAATGCTGTCTCGCCAAATTCCACAGGCAATTCATTTCTTGAAACGGTTCCAAGAGTGATGTCGTTCCCGCCAGCGAGTCCCTCAGCTACGTCGGTAAAGGCTTCTCCATCGGAGATTCGTGCCGAGGCATTGATGGCAGCTGCTTCGTCGTCGAGGGGCAACTGCAAGATGGTGCGTCGCTCTGGTGTCGCTAATTCCGCAGCGCGATCATCGTACGCGTCACGGAGGTCCTGTTCAGACACTGCGATATCACTCGCAAAATCCAGTGGCATGAAATGCACATAGCTTACGACACGTGATTCGGGCGACGTAAATCGATCCGAATTCGCTTTATGGTATGCGTCGAGCGCGCCCTCACTTGGTGTCTTGATTCCATCCGGTGACACGACAACTCTCACAAATTTTGCGACGCGTCGTTCGCCGCGCCGTTGGTTAAGTTTGTCGGCGAGTGTTGGAGGCGGGGGAATGCCGGGGACAAGGCTGTCGATCACTTGTTCACGGTGAATTTCACGCCTCAAGTCTTCGACAAAAGCGCCTTCCGAACGTCCATCACGCAATAACGCGTTCTGAAATAGCCCACGATCGAATTGCCCGAACTCATCCCGGAATGCAGTCTGTGATCTAATTTCAGCGCTCAACGCACTGTCGCTGACAAACACACCGAAGTCTCTGGCCTGCAAATCGTAAAGTCGCTGCGAGATAAGATTATCCAAAAGCCGCACGTGCAGGCCTAGGCCCTGCGCTTGCTCAGCGCTGATATTGAGTTGACTCAAAGCATTCAATTGGCGTCTAAAGCCGTCGGCAAAAACGCGCGTACTAATCTCCGAATCACCAACTTCCGCGACCGCAGCATCACGACCGGAATGATCAAACACATCGCCGATGCCCCAGAAGGCAAAACTCGCCATTAGTCCGCCGAAGAATATTTTGGCAGGGAGTGATCCCGCCGCCTGCTTGAGTGAATTAAGCATTTATAAGCTCTAAAAATGCCAAAAATTGGCGCGAGACGCGGCATCATAAGGAGGCACCTGCAACCTCGCAACTGACAATACGATGACGAAGCTGCAACATCGAGTTTGGTCAAGCAGGGATTGGGGAACAAACTCTAGATGCAACCTTGGCGACGAGTGATGTAAGATTTCGATTAGAGAAGACCAAAGGCTGGAGAGAAACAAGGCAATGACAACATCGCGTAAACCTCTGATTGTCGGAAACTGGAAGATGAACAAAGTCGGCAGCGAAGCCTTGGATCTTGCGCGTCAGGTCGCCGCCGGCGCAGTTGGACTGAATGTTGACGTGGTGGTCTGCCCACCTAGTCCATACCTCCAAGTCGTCGCAGACACCCTTTCAGCGAGCAACGTCTGCGTTGGTGGCCAGGACTGCCACGCCTTGACGAATGGGGCGCATACCGGTGATGTCAGCGCAGCAATGCTAGGCGACGTTGGGTGTCGCTATGTCGTTGTTGGCCATTCCGAGCGCAGAATTGACCACGGTGAGGATGACAGCACTATCAGAAGTAAGGCCGAAGCAGCTTGGAGTTCTGGCCTAACCGCAATCATATGTGTTGGAGAATCGCAGGCCGAACGAGATCAAGGTCAAACTCTGGCACGTATCAGCGCACAATTGGAATCTTCAGTGCCTAAATCGGCGAACGCAGCAAATACGGTAATCGCCTATGAACCAATTTGGGCAATCGGCAGTGGTGTTACGCCAACACTGGAGAATGTGCAGGAAGTTCATAGTCATATACGGATGTACCTCGGCATAACACATAGTTCAGATATGGCTGAACAAGTGCGGGTGCTTTATGGCGGCTCGGTAAAACCAGATAATGCACGTGAGTTGTTGGCGCTCGCTGATGTTGATGGCGGGCTTGTCGGCGGAGCGAGCCTCGATGCGAACGGCTTTTTGGCAATTGCCCAGTCGACCATTGGCGCGATGGAATAGATATTTACGGCGGGGAGGGCAACCGGCTTTTAGCTTCTAAGTGAGCTCTACGAGCTCAGAAGGACTAGCCACCGCAGCGTGAAGGCATTAAATATCAACTGCTACTGCCCCGCGCGGGCTTTTCGACCACCCCTGCACCGAGTGCGTTTATGATCACGATTATTCTCGTCATTCATTTGATGCTGGCACTGGCGCTCATCGTCGCTGTCTTGTTGCAGCGTAGTGAGGGCGGCGCTCTTGGGATTGGCGGCGGCGGCGGCGGCGGAGGTGGCGGCTTTGGTTTGATGAGTGCCCGAGGAACAACTAACTTGTTGACCCGCGCTACTGCGGTGCTCGCCGCGTGTTTTATTGCAACGAGTTTATTCCTCGCTATTCTCGCTGGCGGCACTCGTGAGCCAATATCTATTCTCGATCAGCCGATAAGCGAACAATCCCATCAACCAGCGGTACCTTTATCACAATGAAGAAACCGGGACACCTGGGCCGCTATCGGCTTGGGTATAAGACCAGTGTCCTATATGTTGTTTTTTCATGACGCGGTTTATCTTTATCACCGGAGGTGTGGTCTCCTCTCTTGGCAAAGGAATCGCGTCATCGTCTCTGGGCGCGTTGCTGCAGGCAAGAGGATACAAGGTCAGGCTACGTAAGCTCGACCCATACCTTAACGTCGATCCTGGGACCATGAGCCCCTATCAGCACGGTGAAGTTTACGTCACTGATGACGGGGCAGAGTCAGATTTAGACCTTGGTCACTACGAGCGTTTTACGGGCGTTACTGCAAAGCGTAGCGACAACGCGACGACCGGGAAAATATACTCAGATGTAATTGCGCGTGAGCGCCGCGGCGACTATTTGGGTGCCACAATACAAGTGATTCCGCACGTAACGGATGCAATCAAAGAATTCATCCGCGCCGACCTTGATGGTGAGGATTTTGTGCTTTGTGAAATTGGTGGCACGGTCGGCGACATCGAAGGATTGCCGTTTCTTGAAGCAATCCGCCAAGTTGGCAATGAGATTGGACCTAAGAATGCGCTGTTTATCCATCTCACGCTTGTTCCCTATATCGAAAGCTCACGCGAACTTAAAACTAAACCGACGCAGCATTCGGTGAAGGAGTTGCTCAGCTTAGGCATTCAGCCGGATATTTTGCTGTGCCGTTGCGACCGCGAGATTTCTGCCGAAGCCCGCCGAAAGATAGCGCTCTTTTGCAATGTCCGAGAGGAACGAGTCATTCCTGCGTTAGACGTTGATACTATTTACGATGTGCCAATTAGCTATCATGCACAGGGATTCGACACACAGGTTCTGACACATTTCGGGTTAGCTGAAGGGCACGAAGATGAAGTTGACCTCAAGCGTTGGGACGAAATCGTTCGACGCATCCGCATGCCGGAAGGCCAAGTCAATATTACTATAGTTGGCAAATACACGACTTTACCAGACGCCTATAAATCCCTCAGTGAGGCATTGTGCCACGGTGGAATTGCCAACAATGTCCGGGTCAAATTGAATTGGCTTGAATCGGAGATACTTGAACGGGAAGACCCCGCGCATACACTTGAGGGGTGCGATGGCATCCTCATACCGGGCGGATTTGGGCAACGCGGTTCGGAGGGCATGGTTTCTGCTGCAAGCTATGCAATGGAGCGAAATGTACCGTTTTTCGGCATCTGTTTTGGTATGCAAATGGCTGTCGTTGGGGCAAGCCGTAGCCGGGCTGACGTTGCGGGCGCAAATTCATCCGAATTTGGGCAATGCGACGACCCAGTCGTCGGTCTATTGACGGAATGGACCCATGGAAACGCGATTGAACGGCGAGACGTCAAAGGGGATCTAGGCGGCACGATGCGTGTTGGTAGTTATCCCTGCGTCCTATCTCCAGGCAGCCGTATCGCGGAGATCTATGACAACCATCATGTAATTAACGAACGCCATCGCCATCGTTACGAAGTTAACGTCAACTACCAAGAACGCCTTGAATTAGCTGGTTTGCGGTTCAGTGGGATGTCTCCGGATGGGCAATTGCCCGAAATTATTGAGTTGGAGGACCATGCCTGGTTCGTTGGAGTTCAATTCCATCCAGAGCTCAAGTCCAAGCCGTTTGAGCCCCATCCGCTATTTGCGAGCTTCGTAAAAGCTGCAATCGACAAGTCTCGCCTCGTTTGATGCGCGGTAGTCCATGAGCACCACCAAACATGTCCACGTCGGCAAACTCAAGATTGGGAATGATCTGCCCCTGACGCTCATTGCTGGGCCGTGTGCACTGGAAAGTCGTGGCCATGCAATGGAGATGAGTCACGCCCTTAAGGAGCTGACCGACGACCTCAATATTGGCCTTATTTACAAAACTTCGTTTGATAAGGCGAACCGCACGTCAATCGATGGACCGCGCGGCATGGGAATGAAAGACGCCTTATCAATTTTTTCTGAGATTCGTGAAACAGTTGGGTGCCCCGTCCTGACCGATGTCCATAGTCCCGAACAATGTGTTCCTGTCGCCGAAGCGGTAGATGTCTTGCAGATCCCGGCTTATTTGTGCCGTCAGACCGATCTCCTGATTGCCGCTGGCAAAACAGGAAAGGCCGTTAACGTCAAAAAGGGGCAGTTTCTCGCTCCATGGGATATGCAGAACGTTGTAAAGAAGCTCGAAGCAACGGGAAATTCTAACATATTGGTGTGTGAACGAGGGGCCAGCTTTGGCTATAACACCCTCGTTACCGACATACGTTCACTGCCAATTTTAGCAGAAACCGGTTATCCGGTCGTCTTCGACGCAACCCATTCTGTACAGCAGCCAGGCGGCGCCGGAACGAGTTCGGGTGGACAACGCGAATTCGTCCCAGTGCTGGCACGAGCGGCCGTCGCGGCCGGCGTTGCTGCGGTCTTCATGGAAACGCATCAAGATCCAGATAGTGCGCCAAGTGACGGGCCTAATATGTTGAATATCAAAGATTTACCGAAAATACTTTCTATATTGATGGAATTTGATCGGTTGTCGAAAAAATATCCGATTTTTCTTAGCTAACACGATTTAGGGTTCTTCTCGATGACAGCAATCATCAGCGTATTTGGGCGTGAAATTTTGGATAGCCGCGGCAATCCTACAGTCGAGGTCGACGTGGAGCTGGAGTCTGGAGCTATTGGACGCGCGTCAGTTCCATCAGGTGCGTCGACAGGAAGTCATGAGGCTGTGGAATTGCGCGATGGCGATAATCGCTACCTCGGCAAGGGCGTCCGCAAGGCCCTCGATAAAATCAACGGTGAAATATTTGATCTGATTTCTGGTCTCGATGCCGAAGAGCAGCGCGTAATCGATTATTTGATGATCGACTTAGATGGGACACCGAACAAAAGCCGGCTCGGAGCCAACGCGATCCTCGGCGTTTCACTCGCCGTCGCGAAAGCAGCATCCGAAGAGACTGGACTTCCACTCCACCGCTATATAGGCGGCGCTGACGCACATTTACTGCCAACACCGATGATAAACATTGTTAATGGCGGTGCCCATGCGAACAACGCCATCGACATCCAAGAATTCATGATCATGCCTGTCGGAGCCCATAGCTTTGCTGAGGCAGTGCGTATCGGTACTGAAGTCTTTCATGAACTTGGCAAAGGCCTATCAGACGCAGGACACAGTACGAATGTTGGAGATGAAGGTGGATTTGCACCAAGCTTAAAATCAACAGCAACGACTTTGGATTTTATTCTGAAATCTGTGGAAACAGCGGGATATAAGCCCGGTGAAGACATAGTCATCGCGCTTGACTGCGCAGCCACGGAATTTTTCAAAGACGGCAAATACGTTATGACTGGCGAAGAGAACAATTTCGACGCCTCCGAGATGGTTGCCTGGCTAAGAGATCTTGTTCGCACCTACCCGATAGTCTCTATCGAAGACGGCATTTCTGAAGATGATATGGCGGGCTGGCGACATTTGACTGAAGAAATGGGCAAAGACGTGCAACTTGTTGGCGACGACCTGTTTGTTACCGACGCCGGGCGGCTAAAAAAGGGCGTCAATGAGGGCATAGCCAACGCTATACTCATCAAGGTAAATCAAATTGGAACCCTAAGTGAAACCCTAGATACTGTGGAACTTGCCAAACGGTCGGCATACGGGACTGTAATCTCCCATCGCTCTGGCGAAACTGAAGACGTAACAATAGCCGACCTCGCTGTCGCAACAGGTGCCGGCCAAATCAAAACCGGGTCGCTGACACGATCTGAGCGTGTTGCCAAATACAATCAACTCTTGCGCATCGAAGAAATGTTAGGCGACACCGCACGGTTTGCCGGAAAAATTTGATAATGCTGCTAATTCCTACCAGATGCGCGGCATTACCTCGGCAATCATACAAGCTCTAGTGTCTCGGCAATATTTGCCGAAGTAGATAGGCAATTAATTTTCCTAGTATAAGAAATTATTACCTATTGACGCATTTTGGGTTGATGTGATTCCATGTATTAATGGTCGTACTGCGCGAAATAAGAAGACGTGCGCGTCAAATCGTGTTGCCGGTCCTTGGTACCTGCGTCGTTGTCTATTTTGTTTATCATACAATTCAGGGGGACCGCGGTCTTCGCGCCTATGTAAATCTCCGAAAGGAAGTTGAAGAAGCGACGTCAATGGTATCGACCTTAAACGCAGAGCGCGTGATACTTGAGCGGCACGTCCGACTCCTGCACCCGAACAGTTTGGATCTCGATATGCTGGAGGAACGAGCGTGGGCAATTCTAAATGCCGCCCACAATGACGATGTCGTAATCTTGTTTCAGCCGTGAAAATATTGGCATCGCACTGGCAAAATATACTTACTATGCACGCTTATTAATCTGCTGTGTTCGAACCGGTTTCTTTAAAACGAAACCTTGTCAAATTCCACATCGCGTGTACCTTAACTTGAATTAAAAATACGGGCGGATTCATGTCCGCCGCGATGGGGAGCCTAAATGGCAAAATTAGGCGGCAAGCAAAAA
>CAVOAK010000004.1:0-46391 GCA_963693665.1 Alphaproteobacteria bacterium
CAACAATGGCCGGCAGGAGACGTGATGTATTGAGACAACCGCGCGATATACATCGTGCGGCGCCATGGGATCACTTCATTTACCAGCGACTGGCTTATCGTGTCGTTAAGGATGACTTACCCTACCAGGGCAAATACCCTTCTTCGGCGCACGCCACAAAATGTGGGCGTTCTCTTATTCCGCCGCATTCTTCGAAAGGGAACTGTCCGCATTGAGGACCGGCGCGCGCGTAATACGATTCATTTCTGCGCGAGTATTAAAGGTGCGAACTTGCAAGTTTTGAAGTAACGAATTATTGCGGTGCCTATCCATGAGTGGACCGTTGGTATAGGCATCAGCCGACGCGCGATCCTCAAAATGATATATGCCGCCCGTGCGCAGATCTTCTGGCGCATCAAGCCAAATCTTCCATAGTAGCCCGGGCAGATTAACAAACATTTCCGCTCGCTCCGGTGTATAGGCTTTTGCCCACTCCACCGGGTCACCTTCGTATTCGTAGTTCACTGTGACCATAACCATGGTGATCTCCCCTAAATTTGAGTCGCGCCTAATTTACCCTAGTACAGGATGGGTGCTATTTCCACAATTTGTACGCTTAATTAGGCTGCAAGTGGAGAGTATTTGATTGGTGGAATGGCGACCTATTGCTGCACACGGTCACGACAGTGCAGCGCTTGTGGCGTCGAAGAGAAGGCGAAATGCGATTACAGTAACGATCGTCTTCATCCCGATGCGAAACACACGTTCCGGAAGGCGGTTGAGCGCGTGTTTGCCGATGAATGTTCCAATAAATCCAAAGGCGATCAAGCCTATGAGTAACGGGATATATGGCGCAAACGCAAAACCGAGCATGCCGAAGGCAATCAGTTTGAGCGAATGCTGAATTGACATTAACATTGCGTGGGTCGCAACAACCGCTTGCCGCTCCTTACACGCAGCCGATGCAAAAGGCATAATGAGTGGACCTGTTGCTCCAACGAACATTGTGACGAATGCGCCAACTGCGCCGACACTGAAGAATGTCAGTTTGCTGGGCTCACTAGCCTGAAATTTTGGCGCCCAGGTGGCGTAGAGAATGAATGATGCGAGCACTAATTGGAGTAGCGCAATCGGTAGCGCCACCACCAAGTTCGCGCCAAGAACGGCGCCAAGAATAGTGCCGATAAGAAATGCCGGCAGTATTTCTCGGAATACATTGCGAAACATCAATGCGGTGCGGCCGACATTCGAGCCTAACTGTACGACTCCATGAATCGGAATCAGGACCGCTGGCGGAAAGAACAAAGTCATGGTTGCCAAAACCAGGATGCCGCCGCCGAGACCCAGCGACGCCGTCGTGAAGCTGCCGATAAATGACACACCGCAGAGCAGAAAGAAGCCCCAAAGATCAAGGCCAGTGCCACCCAATAATAGTTCTGCAATGCTTTCCACTTTTTCTCCTTTTGGGGACCATCGGTCTTCTAAATTAGCGCAATGGCATCGTCGCTGATGCGATAGGTTTAGTACAACCAGATTCAATCTTACTCGTGCATTTAGGTGCCAACAGATATCCTCGTCCGATATTTTGCGCTCGGGTCAGTTGGATATAAAATTCTGATTTACTTGACATTTTCGGCGAGGAGGCCCATTTGTCGGCTGTACATTGTCTCGCGATTGCGCGAAGTGCCTTGAGTTATCGGCACCAAGTCTTGGGAACAATAATCAAAAACTAGTCGCTCCGGCCGCGCCCGGAGTAAGGCGAAACGCCAGGCTTGATAGCGTCGAGGACGCTGTCAGCGCCGTTTGGCATGTAAGGATACCTAAGTGAATAATATTAGTTTTTCGGAGCTCGGCTTAGCCGACCCGATACTGCGTGCGTTGACCAACAGAAAGCATCTTGTTCCGACACCGATTCAGGCGCGAGCCATTCCTGAACTACTGAATGGCAGAGATATGTTGGGTATTGCCCAGACTGGCACCGGCAAGACTGCGGCCTTTGCTCTGCCAATTCTGCACAAGTTGTTTAAGAACAAGGGAGACAAGCCGTCACGCAACCCGCGGGCCTTGATTCTTGCGCCAACTCGCGAACTCGCGATCCAGATTGGAGATGAGTTCCGGAACTATGGTAAGGATTTGCATCTGCGCCAAACTGTTGTATTTGGCGGCGTCAGCCAAAAGCCACAAGTCAATGCTTTGCTCCGTGGTGTCGAAATAGTCACTGCAACACCGGGCCGGCTGCTGGACTTGATGAATCAAGGCAGGCTTCGGCTCGATTCGGTTGAATTTTTTGTCCTCGATGAAGCAGACCGGATGCTCGACATGGGGTTTGTGCGAGACGTCCGAAAAATTATCGCTGCCTTGCCAAAAAAACGCCAATCCATGTTATTTTCGGCGACCATGCCGAATGAGGTCGCGCGTCTTTCCGGCGACATTCTAGTTGATCCGATCCGCGTTGAAGTGACGCCGCAGGCTACACCAATAGAGTGCCTTGAGCAGAGCATCTACCACGTAGAATCGTCGGGCAAGAAGGCTCTGCTTGAAAGCATACTCGCGGACCCGTCTTTTTCCCGAGTGATTGTCTTCGCGCGTACCAAGCATCGTGCCAACCGCGTCGCCGAGCAACTCGGTAAGAGCGGCGTAGTTGCGGAGGCAATTCACGGCAACAAATCCCAAAGCGCGCGTCAGCGAGCCCTTCAGCGATTCCGCGCTGGTGACGCAAGGGTATTGGTAGCAACCGATATAGCCGCAAGGGGCATCGACGTAGAGAGTGTCTCCCATGTCATTAACTATGAACTGCCGAACGAGGCAGAAAGTTATGTCCATCGCATCGGACGTACGGCGCGTGCTGGGGCGGATGGAGCAGCAGTTTCGTTCTGCGATTCAACTGAGCGTGGTTATCTGAGAGATATTGAACGTTTAATCAAGCGTCGACTTACGGTAATCGGGGATGAACCTCCGGCGCCCGCACATGATACGCGCGGTAAATCGCAAAAGCATCGTAGTCAGCATTGGCAAAAACGCGGCAGATCGACTGAAAAAGTTGCAAACGCCAATCGACACCGAAGGCGGTCAGCCTAACCAAGGGATGCTAATATTGGAGCAGAATATCGAATTGGTGGCCACTTGGGCCATCAATTTTGAGTTCTCTACAATTTTCCGACGCACTCGGAACTCTTTGTCGCGTTCAGGCATATGTGCTCGAGCGCGTCGTCAGCAATTCACAACTCTCCAAATTTTGTTTTGGTTCGCAAGAATTTGATGCTCGCCTTGAGTGCGCCTAAAATGGTGTATCATCCAGTTGCCGATTAGGTGTGAACCAAAGTTGTCGCCTAATCGGCCGCAACTTTAAACGGATTGGGAGAGCCTTGAGTCTGAGAGGAGCCAATATTGAGGGATCGTAGATTCACGTTTCTTTGGCGAGTCCCTTTAGTCTTGTTTTGGTGCTTGTTGCAAATTCACCAACGTTTGCGCAGACCAACACATCGATTCTTAAATACGATAGTTCTGGTCGCGCTATTGGTGTTAGCGAAGGCGAGGTCGGGCAGGGAACGAGTGCGGCGGATGCCGCGCTTGCGTCGCGTCGCGGCGCGGCTCCGCCCATTTCCCACATAAACACACCGCCGCCAAAAGGCGAGGAGTATGTCGCGGGCGAAGTACTCGTGATGTCGTCGTCGAATGATTTTCTCGAACGCGTCGAAGCCTTGGGCTTTTCACTGATTGAGCGAATCATTTTCGGCAGTCTTGGGCTTGAGATGTTGCGTCTTAAGGTGCCGAGCGGCGTCGACGTGCCGCAAGCGACGATAATGCTGCGTAATCGATTTCCTGGCACCAAAGTTGGCGCTAACCAGCTATTTGAGCAATCGGCAGGAACTGGCGGCAAGGACCGGGATCCACGTGACATTGTCGGTTGGGGCCGAGTACCGGAGCGCTGTGGCGCTGGCATTAAAATCGGCATAATCGATGCGGCAGTTGACGTTAATCACCCGTCACTCAAGGGTCAAAAAATCAAATATCGCTCATTCATCGACAAGGGAAAGTCAGTGGGTAAAACCGACCATGGAACAGCTATTGCGGCAATCCTCGTCAGAAAATAATGAGGAAATCTTATAGCCTTCCTCAAAGCGCTCGAATGGTTGGCGGTTGAGAAGGTCCAGGTCGTTAATTTGAGCATTGCCAGCCCAAAAAATGAGGTGCTTCAGACAGCAGTACGGGCTGTTGCCAGGACTGGCCAGGTGCTCGTTGCCGCGGCCGGCAATGGCGGACCAAAAGCAAAGCCGTTTTTTCCTGCTGCCTATACGAATGTGATCGCCGTAACCGCCGTGGATAGCAAACTCAAAGCGTACCAGCATGCAAACCGTGGTGGATATATTGATTTCTCGGCACCGGGTGTCGATTTGTGGACCGCATCGAACAACGGGAGGGGCGTTTTCAAAGTGGTACATCATTTGCCGCGCCATTCATTGCCAGCATCGTTTCACTCTATTTGGAGGCCGGTGCCAAGCCTATTCCCGATCTTTTGCGGGAAAGCCTCAAGCGTTATGCGGTCGACCTTGGCCAGTCCGGCAAGGATCAAACATTTGGCTGGGGCTCGTACGCGCACGGCCAAAATGCTGACTTTTCACAGATTTGATCGTGTTTCAGCGTCAACACAAGCTTGATTAAGATCAAAATCACACAATTTTGGAGCTAAAATACGTCCTACCTCTCCAATTTGGCATGTATGTTGCTTTTATATTCTGAAAAAAGCGGAATGAAGGGTACTCCTCATGCTAGGCGATAGTGATCATCCGATTAACGGACCACATCCGACGGACTAACTGTTTCAGGTAAGTTCCCTTCAATTTCCCGTACCTCCCTGAACTTGGCCGTGTATGAAAATACGCGGCCAGTTTTTTTGTGGTGCTGTAGCTCCCGAACTTGGCCATCCCTGTCGTTGACAGCGAATGAACGAATGCATATGGTCCGCAACTTGGAATTTTGCCGTAGCTCGTTGGAATAATGCAATGAAGGTTGTTAATTCGCTCAAGTCGCTTAAGAAGCGTGACCAAAACTGTCGTGTTGTGCGACGTCGGGGGCGCGTATTCGTCATAAATAAGGTCAACCGGCGGTTCAAGGCGCGCCAAGGCTGAAATTTTGCGGCGGTGCCGACCGTTAAATCGTTGAAACAAGCGCGCCATTTGGCGCGTTTTTTTGTGCTAAATGTCTGCCCATTTATGCTTTCGTGGAAGGCGAATGGATAGTGGTTGCCGAACCGGCAAGCTTTGCTGACTTCGGCAAACCTGCTATTACCGCCATAGTTCTTGGCGATGCCTATTCGTGAAAGGGTACGAGCGATGGACATGCCTAAACCCGATCAGACAGTCATCGCGCGGCGTTCCGAAATCGTTGTGGCGCTTCGGAAAATTGTGCCCGGCGACGGCGTCATTGCAGATGAAGAGGCGCTTCGCCCATTCGAGGCTGACGCGCTGACCGCATACCGGCAATTACCATTGATCGTTGTATTGCCAGAAACGACTGATCAAATCAGCCGTGTCCTTGCATATTGTCGGGAAGCGGAAGTAAAGGTTGTTCCGCGAGGGGCCGGTACGTCTCTGTCCGGCGGAGCCATGCCGCTCGCCGATGGCATAATCCTTGGACTTTCAAAATTTAATCGCATACTCGAAATTGACTATGAAAATAGGGCAGTTGTTGCGCAGCCTGGCGTTACGAACTTGGGTATTAGCAACGCGGTTGAGGAGCGTGGATTTTATTACGCGCCTGATCCCTCAAGCCAAATAGCTTGTACGATTGGTGGCAATGTCGCGGAGAATTCCGGCGGCGTGCATTGCCTCAAATATGGCCTTACGACGAATAACTTGCTTGGTCTCGAAATTGTTCTGATGGACGGGCAAGTGATTCGAATTGGTGGACGGCATCTGGATGCTACCGGATACGATTTACTTGGTTTACTGACAGGTTCGGAGGGACTACTTGGCGTCGTGACAGAGGTCACCGTACGCATCCTCCCGAAGCCGGTGGCAGCGCGAGCTATGCTGCTGGGCTTTCCAAGCAGCGAGTTGGCGGGGGGCTGTGTCTCTGGCGTCATTTCCTCCGGTATTATTCCGGCGGGAATGGAAATGATGGATAAACCCGCCATTCATGCGACAGAAGCATTCGTGCATGCTGGATATCCGCTTGATATTGAAGCACTGCTGATTGTTGAGCTGGACGGCCCGCCGCCTGAGGTGAATTATCTTCTCGAGCGTGTGGAGAAAATTGCCCTAAACAACGGCGCGTCAAGCGTGGCGATCTCTAATTCAGAGGAAGAGCGACTTACTTTTTGGGCAGGACGTAAGGCTGCCTTTGCGGCTGTTGGCCGCATGAGCCCTGACTACTTTTGCATGGATGGAACGATCCCGCGCAATCAGTTGTCACGTGTCCTGATTCGGATGCGCGAGTTGTCGGTAAATTATGGGCTTGATCTCGCGAACGTATTTCATGCTGGTGACGGAAATCTGCACCCGCTGATTATGTACGACGCGAGTAATGAGGGCGAACTCGAACGCGCCGAACAGTTTGGCGCCGATGTCCTCAAACTCTGCGTCGAGGTTGGTGGTGTCCTGACCGGTGAGCATGGCGTTGGTGTCGAAAAACGCGATCTCATGGAGGTGATGTTCAGTGAGGAGGATCTTAACCAGCAGCAGCGCGTGAAATGCGCCTTTGATCCGACTTCTCTCCTTAATCCTGGAAAGATGTTCCCTAAGCTTCACCGATGTGCCGAACTTGGCCGCATGCACATTCACCGCGGACAGATCAACTTCCCGAACATTCCTCGGTTTTGAACGTGGGTAACACTCCAGTAAGTCGCCCGGATACAGCCAACCAGCTGCTTGAAGAAGTGCGCAGCGCGGGGGCAACGGAGTCATCGCTGTCTATTGTAGGAGCCGGAAGTAAAAGGAATATGGGCCGTCCAGTAGAGACAACTAGTGCTATTGATCTATCAGCACTTGCCGGTGTGATGCTCTATGAGCCCGAAGAGTTAGTAATAAGCGCGGCCGCTGGTACGCCAATAGCGGAGATTGAAGAGCTCGTGGCTGCGCATGGCCAACAGCTTGCGTTCGAGCCACCTGATCTTGGACCGATTGTTGGAGAGAAGAAGGCTCGTGGCACGATTGGAGGGGCTATCGCTTGCAATCTTTCAGGACCACGTCGCATCAAGGCGGGAGCGGCGCGCGATCATGTTTTGGGATTCCACGCGATCAGCGGTCGCGGCGAGAAATTTAAGTCGGGAGGGCGCGTCGTCAAGAATGTGACCGGTTACGATTTGTCCAAACTCATCTCCGGTTCGTGGGGAACGTTGGGGGTTATGACGGAGGTAACGCTGAAGGTACTTCCCGTCGCAGACTCGACGTCAACAGTAGTGGTTATCGGACTCGACGATACGGCAGCGATCAAATTCCTCACCAGCACACTTCAAAGCTCAAATGACGTTTCTGGCGCGGTGCATTTACCGGGCTTGGTCGCGACACGTTCTGGCGCAATTTCAATTGCCGAGAGTGTCACCGCGGTTCGTGTCGAAGGGCCAAGTCCATCCGTTATCTATCGAATTGCCGATCTCACGCGAATAGCTGAAGAACATTGCCGAACAACTGGGGGCCAAATTATTGAGCCACTCGATGCCGGTGTATCTTTGTTGTTTTGGGCGGAAGTTCGCGATGTTAGCTTTTTCGCAACGTCTGAAAAGCCACTGTGGCGCCTCTCGGTTCCGCCGACTGCAGGCCCAAAAATTGCTGGTTTAATTGCCAATGCGCTCGTTAATGTTGAGCATTTTTTCGATTGGGGTGGCGGCCAAATTTGGCTCTCCGTTGAGCCAACAGCGGATGCCGGCGAGACTGCCGTCCGCAACGCGCTGAAGGAAGTTGGCGGGCATGCAAATTTGATTCGTGCACCCAAAGAAACGCGCTTGTGTGTACCTGTTTTCCAGCCACTCGACCCTGTGCTTTATCAGTTGAACCACCGCATCAAGGCCAGCTTTGATCCACTCGGCATATTGAATCCTAGTCGCATGTATGAGGGGATCTAGCGGGCAGCGCAGATGCAGACACATTTCTCTCTTGCTCAACTAGCTGACCCTGCAATCCGAGATGTGGAAAAGGAAATTCGGACTTGTGTTCATTGCGGTTTTTGCCTAGCGACTTGCCCAACCTACGTTTTGTTAGGCGATGAGCGCGACAGTCCGCGCGGTCGAATTTATTTAATAAAGGAAATGCTTGAGGGAGGGCGCGCTGCGACAGCTGTTGTTACACGCCATATTGATCGTTGCTTGTCCTGTTTTTCGTGTGTAACTGCGTGTCCGTCGGGTGTCAATTATCGCAAGCTGCTGGATCATGCGCGGGTGCATATCGAGCAAACTTTCGCGAGGCCGATAACGGATAAACTGGCGCGTTGGTGGCTGGCAAAAGTCTTGCCACACCCCAGGTTATTCCGTTTAGCATTGATCGGTGCACGGGCGCTAAGAGTATCAATGCGCGCTGTCCCGGCGGCGTGGAAATCAAATCGTCTCATGGCGATGCTCGATAGTTTGCCGTTGCGTGTTTATGGCAGATCGCGGTTTGAACAGGGTAGGATTGTTACCGTTAACGGCCAGCGCCACGGGCGGGTAGCGCTTCTTGGTGGGTGCGTGCAACACGCACTTGCACCACAAATTAATGAAGCGACTGTCCGTCTGCTTAACCGGCACGGGATTGAGGTGGTCGTCGTGCCGGGAGGCAAATGCTGTGGCGCGTTAGCCCATCATCTTGGGCGTGAGCATGAGGCTCGCCAACAGGCCGAAGTGAATATTCGAGGGTGGACAGACGCAGCTGAGGTCGAAGGCTTTGACGCAATCTTAGTTAATGCTTCAGGCTGTGGAGACATGGTTAAGCACTACGACTCCCTATTCGCACATGCACCTGAACGGTCATCGGATATTGCTGAACGTGCGGCGCATGTGGTGTCGCTCACATGCGATATAAGCGAGTATTTGCATGAACTCGGAATTGAGAGGACGGGCGAGTTTAAGGAGATTGCCGTGGCCTATCATCCCGCTTGTGCGTTGCAACACGGGCAGCGGGTTGTCGATCAGCCACGCAGCCTTTTAATGCGAACTGGCTTCAAAGTTGTCGATGTTCCGGAGGGGCATCTCTGCTGTGGGTCGGCTGGAACCTACAGCCTGCTGCAGCCTGAACTCGCGGGACAGCTAGCTGTTCGTAAGGCTACGGCAATTCATGGGACCAAGGCCGACATGATTGTGACCGGAAATATTGGCTGCATGGTCCAGATCGCCCGTGTGAGCCATCTACCCGTTGTTCACACCGTCGAACTACTCGATTGGGCAACCGGTGGCCCAAGGCCAGTCGCACTGGGCAATCATTCGATTTTGGATCCGACAGTACTTTAGGCCACATTATTGGCCTCGAAGACATGACAGCATGAACTCACCAATGTCGGCACAAGTCCACCTGACGTCACTTCAAATGAAGTGGCATCAGGCACTACTTGTTCAATTATGGCTTCGCCGCGAAGGCATCTATCTCGATGAGCCATTCTGGCTGTGCTAGCCCCGAAACGATGAGGTAAGTATTCGGTGGATGGATGTCGCCCATGATCTTCATGCGTGCAGATCGGTAGCCGGGAAGAAAATCGTGGCGCGTTGCATAAATTGTCATCTTGGTGATGTTCTCAAGCCCCATCTTGTTGGCTCGGAGCGCTGCGCGTAGGTTCTTGAGAGCCCATTCAGCTTGTTTTTCGATTCCGACTGCGAGCTTACCCTTCGTGTCCACACCAATTTGGCCGGCGAGATGAACGATGCGTTCACCGGCTTGGATCTCAGCGCACTGCGAATACGCGCCTTTCGGTGGAGCTAGGGTTTTTGGGTTCCAAATTTTAGGCATTCGACCTCTCCGGATACAGTTTATGATTTCGTGCTGCGAGACGTTATCACACGACTTCCGGGCGGGCTATCCGCACTGTGCCTGATATTTTTGAAATCTTGAAAAGCGGCGTTAACCTTCACGGTTTGGCGGCATATGCCTCGATTTCAATGAGCCGTTCTGGATTATCTAGCGCATGAACGACGAGCAGTGTGTTTGGCGGTTTTATGTCGCCCAGCACTTTCACTCGCGCGTCGCCGTACGTTTTGATGAAGTCCGCACGTATAGGAAATGTCGCCAGCTTGACGATGTTTTCTGGCCCCAATATCATTGGCATCGAGGATCGCCACTATGTTGCGCAAAGCTTGTTCAGCCCGCGCTTCAATTCCATAAGCCATAGTGCCGTCTGGCATGATACACAACTGACCGGAAATATACAGAAGACGCTCTCCTGCCTGGACTTCGGAGCATTGTGTGTAATTACCGAATGGCGCAGCGACGTTGGGCGGATTCCAAAGTTTAGGCATTTGTGTTTCTCTCACTAATTTTATTATCGAGGTTGAAAGATATCACGGCATAATTTTGGATAGGCTGCTCAAAAACAAAATTTTTTTATTCGGTTCGCGGAAAGAACTGAATTAATTAGTCGGCACTCAATCCTCTTAGTATCTGCCGAATTGTTCTCCTCGAGTGTTGTAGGACAGCGGACTGCCATGTGCTATCTCGCGGGTAAAATATTCGCTCTGTTGACATCGAAGTGGCGTCACCAACACTACCTCGTCCACCGAGGCTGGCCAGGACAGAACGTGTGGAATATACGCCGCATTCGAGTGCTGCTGACGTAAGGCGGGAATCTGCTAGCTGGCCCATCAGTCCGGCCATCAAGGCGCCAGGTGGCGCGCCATCTTCCGAGGCAATAAACGCGTCGTTGCCGTCAAACCATGCCTGTAGTCGTTTACCTCCCGCACTTTCCGCTTCCTGACATGGAATAATCGCTGCCTGCCCATATGGTCCAAGCCCTAATTGCAACGACAGAAAAACGACACCCTTTGCTGAGTTCAAAAATTGCTTAGCGATGTCCTGAAGCAGATCAACCGGCCAGTGCTGCCGTGGTATGCCGTTGGCGCCGGTCTGAGCAAATGACAGGTCTAAACCCTGTGCCTCAGCATAGGCGGTGAACCGTTCTTCGGCCGCAGCGAGCATGGCATCGCTCCACTTCGACTTATGTGCGGCTTTCGCACTTTCAGCAGCGATTCGTGCCCACGTAACGCCATCCGGTGTTACAGCATGAATCATTATAACTGCCGTCGTCCTTGGTATGTGACGATGCATCCCTTCAGACAGCCACGCTACCTGGACGCCTGATGCAAATAGTCCTTCGCTTTCGCTATCACCGGGACAGAGTACCAGCATGCGGGTTGCATCCGGCGAGCCCGCCCGCACGATATCAACAAATAGGCTGCCGCTGAGTGCTTCAGGCAGCCCCAGCTTTGCGACGAGGCTTGCTGAACCGGGGTGACGAAAGGAAGAAACTGGAAATCCAGCAGCATCACATGCCGCTAGAAACCTGCCCCGAGCCAATTCATGGTCAATTGAAAAATAGTCATGATCTGGCATGGTATCGTACTGCTGGCTGGAGTGTTGCTGTCGATTATGCGGTTGTACCCAGGGTTTCAACAAGCCTTGTTGAATTTACATCGGTAAATTTGGCCAAGAGCTACTTCGCAGTGACAATGCGTGTGACTTGCCCGGGTTATTACGGTTATGGCACGCATTCTCTCTCTAATGCTGCTTTGTGCGCTCCTCATTACGCCGATGATCGGCGTGGCCGGTCAGAGCGATGATCGCCTCAACGAGTTATTCGCACGCCTGCACGTTACTCAAGATCCGGCAGAAGCACAGCAGCTTGAAAAATTCATTTGGGTTATTTGGAAGCGTTCCGAGTTGGAAAGCACAAACATATTAATGCAACAAGTTGAGGAGGCGATGAACACGGGCGACTTCGCGACTGCACTGCAAACCTTCAATGCAATGGTGAAGCTGGAGCCCAAATTTGCAGAAGGCTGGAATAAGCGTGCGACAATTCATTATTTGATCGACAATTATGCGGCCTCTGTCGCCGACGTTGAGCGAACATTCGCGCTTGAGCCACCTCATTTTGGCGCCTTGGCGGGGCTCGGTGTTGTTTATGATGCCATGAATGAAAAGAAAAAGGCGCTTGAGGCCTATCGATCGGCCCTTGAGATGCATCCCAACTTGTTTGGGGTGCATTTACGCATACAACAGCTTTCAAAAGAGATTGAAGGCCAGAAAATTTAGCGTTCCGCCGGCGTTTCTAGCTCTGGTCCTTTAGATCCTCTATTCGCGCTATTCTTAGTATATTCGTGGCGCCGGGCGTACCGAACGGCACGCCTGCCGTGATTACAATGTAGTCATCCGGCTTGGCAAAACCATCCTGCACCGCATGAAAGCTTGCCCGGCGTACCATCTCTTCCAAATTTTCCGCATCTTGTGTCTCAACCGAATGAACACCCCAGGCGATCACGAGCCGGCGCGCTGATATAGAATTCGGCGTTAGGCTGATGATGGGAACCTCGGGACGTTCACGGGCCGCGCGAAGCGTCGTCGAACCGGTCGTCGTATAGGTAATAATTGCTACAGCGGAAATCGTGTGCGCGATCTGGCGCGCTGCTGCGCTAATGGCATCGGAGACGGTTTCTTCTGGATCAAGACGGCCGGCGTCGGTGATTTGCCGGTATTTCGGATCCAGTTCAACGCGCTCGATAATACGATTCATCATTGTCACGGATTCAACTGGAAACCGCCCGGCAGCTGTTTCTGCGGAAAGCATCACTGCGTCCGCACCATCATAAACCGCTGTTGCAACATCCGATACTTCGGCTCGGGTTGGTGTTGGTGCCTCGACCATCGAATCCAACATTTGTGTGGCGACCACAACAGGTATTCCAGCTTTACGACATGTGCTGATGATGTGTTTTTGCAATACAGGGACGTCCTCCGCAGGCATTTCAACGCCTAGATCGCCGCGCGCCACCATGACCGCGTCCGCGAGTTCAATAATGCCGTCGAGCCGGTCAATCGCCGATGGTTTCTCCAGTTTGACTAAGACAGCAGCCTGCTTGCCGATTATTTGGCGGGCTTCGATGACATCTTCTGGGCGCTGAACGAAAGATAGAGCGCACCAGTCGACGCCGAGCGAAAGGCCAAACTTGAGGTCGATACGGTCCTTTGCTGTTAGCGGAGTCAGCGGTAAGACGACGCCTGGGACGTTGATGCCCTTACGATCTGAGAGCGTCCCGCCAACGACTATTTCCGTATCAACAAAACTTTCGTTCGATTCGCGGATACGTAGGCGGATACGGCCATCGTCAAGTAAAAGGTCTGTTCCGACTGTGACAGCCTGGAAAATTTCGGGATGGGGGAGGTATACGCGACCAGAGTCACCAGGCTTATCCAGCAAATCGAGCCGAAAGTGTTCGCCGTCCGCGAGTTCTACAAAATCATTCGCAAATGTACCAATTCGAAGCTTCGGACCCTGCAGATCCATCATGATTGCGACGGGCCGTTTTTTTCTTTTTTCGAGACGGCGAATGTCAGTATGTAATTCACGGATTTTTTCGTGCGTGCCATGACTAAAGTTGAGGCGGAATACATCGGTGCCAGCGTTAAATAGACGCTCGATAGTTTCAGAATCTGAACTCGCTGGTCCGAGTGTGGCGACAATTTTTGTCAGATGGGTCCGGCGCATATGATTCACTAGCCTAGACTGCGGGAAGCGTCCATACGTCGATGTTCGCATCTCGTCCGCGAATCGTCTGAGGCGCGCCTCGCGTCATCGCTGCAAATAAAGACTCGTCAAGTTTACCAGTCCGCTGTGCCATAGACACAACGCTGTCACTTGCAACGATGCCGACATTCAGCCCGCGTATAAGCTGTTCCAGCCGACTTGCGACATTGACTGTGTCGCCAATGACGGCGAATTCCAGTCGTCGTTCATCGCCAATATCGCCAGTAACGCCTGGGCCGAAATGAAGGCCAATCGATACTCTCATTTTAGGCCTACCCTCTACCTCGCGCTTTTCATTCCATATCTTTACATCAGCCAGAATGTCGCGTGCGCTTGTCAGGGCGTTCGCCGGATCCATCTGCCCAGGGTTTGGTATTCCAAACGTGCCCATAACGGCGTCACCTATATATTTATCGATATTACCGTCATGTGCGAATATTTGTTTGGCAATTAGAGCATGGAATTCGCACAGCATCGCGATCGTTTCTTCTGGTGTCTGGTGTTCTGCAAAGCCGGTAAAGTCAACAATATCGGCGAATAGCACTGCAGGTCGATAAAATGCTGTCGCAAAAGGGCCGAGTTCGCTTAGGCGCACGAAGCTTGGCGACGCACCAATGGCTACGGCGCCGAGAAAAAGGGCGGCAAGTGCTAAGTGATCAGTACGCGGCCCATGGGCATTCATCGGTTTATCAGACATTGACAGCCGGTACTCGTGCTCTCGGAGATTAGACTAGCGTCTCGTTTAGACTGCTGGTAGCAGGCGAGCAACGCTGTTTGTACTAAATCTTGCCACGTCGAACGTGGAATTCAGGTGCCGATACACCGTATTGGATAGCTTCCACCACTCGTTGATTTGTCTATAATTACGTCCATGACAAACCGTCTCGACATAAAATTTAATCCAAGGGAATTTTTTGGTTTGGACGATCCACCGCCCTTTTCGGTGATCAATCCAGACATTATTTCAGACACCTTGTTGGTGTGCGATCATGGCGGTGTAGAAATTCCAGCCGCGCTTGGCGGCCTTGGCCTGAACGCGGCGATACTAGCGCGTCACATTTCTCATGACATTGGTGCTGCTGACGTCACTCGTTTGTTGTCGAGGCGGCTCGGAGTGCCAGGAATTCTATTCAACTACTCCAGGCTCGTCATCGATCCAAATCGAAGGCCAGACGATCCCACCGTAATTCGCGAAATTAGCGACGGGATTGTTATTCCCGGCAATCGGTCGCTCGACGCAATTGACCGTGAGGAGCGGTATGATGCCTTGCACAGGCCATATCAAAACGCGATCGGATCGACGCTTGAACGGGTCGAAGAACGAGGAAATACGCCCGCCGTCATATCAATTCATAGCTTCACGCCCGTCATGAAAGGCTATGAACGGCCTTGGCATGTTGGCGTCCTAACAAATGTTGATCGCCGCATGGGTGACGCGCTGATGGCTGCACTGTCTGTAAACAAGAATATTTGCGTCGGCGATAATCTGCCTTACTCGGGGATGTCGCCCTACGGATACACGATTGAAACGCAGGCAGTGCCAAAGGGATTTCCTAACGTTCTCATCGAACTTCGTCAGGACCTGATCGACACACATCACGGCGCTGTGGAGTGGGCAAGCTGGATTGGTGAAGCGTTGGAGCAGGTGCTGAGAGACAGGTCTCTTCTCACTCGTTTCGAGGCTTAGCAAGATGTCCGTAACGGAGCTGCCTTTCACTATTGGTATCGAGGAAGAGTATCTCCTTGTGGACCGTGAGAGCCGAGATTTGCGTGTGTCGCCGCCAAGTGAGTTGATACACGAGTGCGAGGCACTTCGGGCTCCGGGGACAGGAGGTGTGACCAGCGAATTTTTCCGTTCGCAAATCGAAGTTGAAACGTCGGTGTGTACGACAATACAAGAGGCGAGGGGCAAGCTGTCTGGATTGCGGTCGGCCGCATCACATGCTGTAGGTGACCATGGATTGGCCCCGATTGCAGCGTCTACCCATCCTTTCGCAAGTTGGACAGACCAACAGCACACCGACAAAGAACGATACAACCTCTTGGCGGAGGATTTGCAGGCAGTCGCACAGCGGCTGCTTATTTGCGGCATGCATGTCCACGTTGGTATCGATGACGACGACCCCCGCATTGATCTACTCAATCAAGTGAATTATTTTTTGCCACATCTGTTGGCGCTAAGCACTTTTTGCGGTTTTGGTAAGGCCGCGACACGGGACTTATGAGCTACAGACTCAGTGTTTTCGACGAATTACCGAGAACTGGATTACCCGAACGATTTGAGAGTTATGGAGAGTATTGTCGGCATCTGGAAATGCTTGTTCACGCAGGCCTCATTGAGGATGGAACCAAGATTTGGTGGGATATACGGCCATCTTGGAAATACCCAACTCTTGAAATGCGCATAACTGATGTCTGCACGCGAATGGATGACAGCATCACAATTGCGGCATTTTTTTCATGCTTGCTTTCGATGCTGATGCGGCTCAGACGCGACAATCAACGTTGGCGTCGATATGCGAATATGTTAGTGCAAGAAGACCGCTGGCGTGCACAACGCTACGATGTGACAGGAGAGTTAGTCGATTTCGGTAAGGGTGCGCTTGTCCCTTATGCCGATCTGCTTGACGAGTTGCTTGCTCTTGTGCATGAGGATGCTGAGCGCCTTCAATGCTTGTCCGAGATCGAAAATGCGCGAGATATTCTCGTACGCGGAACCAGTGCACAACGTCAAATCATGATCTATGAGGCAGCGTTGCAAGGGCGCGCGGACAGTAAAACTGCCCTTAACGTGTTGTTGATTGGCTGATTGAAGAAACGACTTTTGGTGCATCACCTTGAGGAAATTTAAGTCGAGGGCTAGCGCAAGCCTAAGCGCTCTCTACTTTGGAAGAGATATTTAAACAATTTCTGGAGGGAATAGACATGGATGATAAGAAGCGTACCGAACTTGAAGCTGCGGCTTTCCGCGCGCTTGTTGGCCATCTCCGCACGCGCGCCGATGTGCAAAATATTGACTTGATGAACCTCTCGGGTTTCTGCCGAAATTGCCTCTCAAAATGGTATAGCGCTGCTGCACAGGAAAGTGGCGTGGACCTGGATTACGACGCTGCGCGTGAAGTCGTTTATGGAATGCCGTATTCGGAATGGAAGTCCAAACATCAGACCGAAGCATCAAAAGAGCAGCTTGAGGCTTTTAAGAGGTCGGCTGACGGGCACGCCCACTAGGCGTTTTGCGTTGCAAGAATTGTCTATTCAGCTGCTGACGCCTTAGGCGCTGGATCAAGATATTCCCCTAGCAGTTCGGCTTCACGCAGTTTTGTTGTCTGTAGATTTCGAAGTTTCACGTGCCCATATCCGCGTGCTTGCTCGGGTAAGCTTGCAATTTCAACCGCAATAGAGTGGTTTGATCGGTTCAAGCCCTCAAGCAGCGTATCAACAACAGTTTCGTATTTCGTGATCAACTGGCGTTCGATCCGTCGTTCATCCGAATATCCAAAAATGTCGAGTGGGGTACCGCGAAGACTTTTCAATCGGGCTAGGATCCGAAAGACCGGCAGCATCCATGATCCAAACTCTCTTTTCTTCATCTCTCCGGTCTCGGGGTCGCGGTGGCTAATGATAGGGGGAGCCAGATGGAATCGAAGTTTGATGTCACCTTCAAATGTCCGTCCGAGTTGTTCCGAAAATGCACCGTTGGTGAACAAGCGCGAGACCTCATATTCATCCTTATATGAAAGTAGTTTGAAATATGTGCGCGCGACCGCAAATGTCAGTTCGTCGCCGCCAGGGACACTCTGCCCCTCTGCCGCCTGTACCCTCGCAACAAGTTCACTATAGCGCCGAGAGTAGGATGCATTCTGGTATTCTGTTAGAAATTGGGCTCGGCGTGCGACCATGTCCTCTATTGTCGATGAACTGACCTTGTAATTTTTTGTTGTGGATGCTGGCAATGCCAATTGTGTCACTGCAGCGAGATCATGAGCGGCGCGTCTACCCCAAAGAAACGCACGCTTATTGGCATCGACCGCCACTCCGTTTAGTTCAATGGCACGTTCCAGCGCCTCAGCTGATACTGGAATCGACCCCTTCTGCCATGCGTATCCGAGCATGAATAAATTGACAGCAATTGTGTCGCCAAGAAGTGCCGATGCAAGACTGGTGGCTTCAATGAAATCGCTGCGCGCTGGGCCTGTCGCTTGATCGATAATTTTTTCAAGGCGGTTACCTGGGAATTTCATGTCGGGACTATGCGTAAAATCGCCGGTGATCGCTTCATGACGATTGATGACCGCGTACGTATTTCCACTCTCGATCTTGGACATAGTCCCTGCATCGGCGGCAACGACGAGATCGCAGCCAAGAACGAGTCGTGCGCCGCCAGATGCTAAGCGCACCGCATAAATATCGTCTGGGTTGTTTGAAATTTTTATATGACTTAAGACCGCGCCACCTTTCTGGGCAAGGCCAGCCATGTCGAG
The DNA here is from genome assembly GCA_963693665.1 of Alphaproteobacteria bacterium. Taxonomy (GTDB): domain Bacteria; phylum Pseudomonadota; class Alphaproteobacteria; order UBA8366; family CAVOAK01; genus CAVOAK01. Next base: position 18,159 of record CAVOAK010000004.1, read on the forward strand.
AACAGAGCAGCCCTTGCCTTCGATATGCGCTGCCATCGCAAGCAGAGCGCCGATTGTGACGATGCCCGTGCCACCTACGCCGGTAACAAGGATCCCGTATGGCACTTCTGTTGTCGGCAGCGTTGGCACCGGGAGAGAGGCCCAATCGTCCAGTGCGCTCTCATGAATGGATTTGGCGTTTGGTTTTCGCAAACCTCCACCATGCACTGTGACGAAACTCGGGCAGAACCCGTTGACGCATGAGTAATCTTTGTTGCACGAAAACTGTTCAATCATACGTTTGAGCCCGAACTCCGTTTCGATTGGGACTACGGACAAGCAATTGGATTTGACGGAACAATCGCCGCATCCCTCGCACACAAGTTCGTTGATGATGACCCGCTTGGCAGGATCGGGATACGTTCCGCGCTTGCGCCACCGGCGTTTTTTCGCTGCACAGGTCTGGTCGTAAACTATTACCGTTACGCCTGTAACTGTACGCAAATCTCTCTGTACCGTGTCCAACTCGTCACGGTGATGGATGGTGGTTCCCGTCGCAAATTCTGTTCGTGACGGATATTTGTCCGGCTCATCGGTAACGACGACTACGCGCTTCACGCCTTCTGCCACAACTTGGCGCGTAATGATTTGCGGAGATAACGGCCCGTCCATTGGTTGACCGCCAGTCATGGCAACAGCATCGTTGTATAAAATTTTGTAAGTTATATTTACTCCCGCGGCGACTGCAGCGCGGATCGCGAGTATCCCGGAGTGAAAGTAAGTGCCGTCTCCGAGATTCGAAAACACATGCGGTTCATCGGTAAATGGCGCTTGACCAATCCATGTTGCGCCTTCGCCGCCCATATGGGTGAACGTTGCAGTTCGTCGATCCATCCACAGCGCCATGTAGTGGCAGCCGATACCTGCAATCGCGCGGCTGTTTTTGGGAACCTTTGTGGAGGTGTTATGTGGGCAACCGGAACAGAAGTAGGGGGTCCGTTTAATTCCTGGCTCGATTGACTTAAGCGATTTCTCCTTCTCATTTAGAAAGGCGAGCCGTTTGTCGACATAGGCGCTCGTATGAAAACGGTTGATGCGTCCTGCAATCGCGCGCGCGATTTGTCCGGGGGTCAGTTCGCCGGTCGACGGTAAAATCCAAACACCTTCTTCGTCGAATTTGCCGATTACGCGTGGCCGAACATTGGCCCGCCAGTTGTACAGCTGTTCCTTTAATTGGTTTTCGATGAGCGCTCGTTTTTCTTCGACGACAAGGATTTCCTCAAGGCCCTCGGCGAACTTACGAATTCCCTCGCGCTCCAGTGGCCATGTCATTCCGACCTTGTAGACTGACAGCCCGATCGACTCTGCATATTCGGCACTTATGCCTAAATCGTTCAGCGCTTGACGTACATCCAGATAGGATTTGCCGGCGGTTACGATACCAAACCGGCGCCTCTGGCCGCCAATAACGGTCTTGTTGACATGATTCTCCCGGGCGAACGCGAGTGCTGCGTACAGCTTATATTTATGGAGTCGCTCCTCCTGTGCCAAAGGATCATCGGCAACGCGAAGATTGAGACCACCGTCAGGAAGTTCAAATCCTCGTGGTATGACGATTTGCCCGCGACTCGGGTCGACGGCAACCGAAGCGGTGCTGTCAGCGGTCTCGCCCACTAGTTTCAGGGCTATCCAACAACCCGAGAAGCGCGACATGGCCACGCCAATAAGACCATAGTCGATGAATTCTTGAACTCCCGACGGATTGAGGACGGGAATCATTGCGTCCATGAACGCGTATTCGGTTTGGTGCGCTGTGGTCGATGATTTGCACGTGTGGTCGTCGCCGGCCAACGCCAACACACCACCGTATTTGGCGGTACCAGCGAGGTTCGCATGGCGCAACGCGTCTCCAGAACGGTCAACACCCGGCCCCTTGCCGTACCACATCGCAAAAACGCCATCGTATCTTGCACCCTGGAACAGACCGACCTGTTGAGAACCCCAAACAGCAGTTGCCGCTAAGTCTTCATTAACAGCAGCTTGGAAACGGATGTTGTGCCGTTGGAGATGTTTCTCCGCACGCCAGAATTCTGTGTCTATCCCGCCAAGAGGTGATCCGCGATAACCGGTTACGAAGCCCGCAGTATTGAGTCCCGCGGCAGCATCTTTTTGTTGTTGCATGATCGGCAATCGGACGAGCGCCTGCGTGCCAGACAAAAGCACTCTGCCGGAAGAGAGTGTATATTTGTCATCAAGTGCGATGGACGCTAACGTCATTTTCTTTCCTAGTGCCTCCAAGTGCGTGCGCGACACCTCGCCTTAGCACTAACATCGTAGCACACATGTAATGTGTCGCTTTTCCGCTTACTTTCAATCACGGTGTGCAGATTCACATGCGCTTCTTGGGTGCGGGTGTTACAAAGAGCATGGCCAGAGTGAAATAAACTTCGCCGATACTCTTTGCTGTACAAAGTCGTGATTTCTTGGCGTTGGCAGGCTATATGATGTTGCGTCCATTTTGTAGAATTCCAAGCTCATGACAGTCCTCGTTACCGGCTCTGCTGGATTTATCGGATTTCACACTTGCACCGCGTTGCTCGAACGCGGAGAGCGGGTCGTGGGAATCGACAATCTCAACGACTATTATGATGTCTCATTGAAGAAAGCTCGACTATCCAAATTGGATGCACATAAGGGGTTTTCGTTCCATCATGGCGATATAACTGATGACGCTGATATCGCCGAAATTGAACGCCAAAATTCGAAGACGACCCGGCTCATTCATTTAGCTGCGCAAGCCGGTGTGCGGTACTCGCTCGAAAATCCGCATGCTTATGTCCAAACAAATGTCGTTGGGCAGCTCAATATTCTTGAACTCGCGCGACGGCTGGATGGACTTGAACATCTGGTCTACGCAAGTTCGTCTTCAGTCTATGGCGGAAACACAGATTTGCCGTTCGCTATTCGTGACAGAGTTGATACGCCAATATCGCTCTATGCGGCGACAAAGCGCATGGATGAATTGATGGGGCATTGTTATAGCCATCTCTATCGAATTCCGGCGACCGGCTTGAGATTCTTTACTGTTTACGGCCCGTGGGGCCGGCCGGATATGGCTGCCTACAAGTTTGCGAAGGCGATTTTTGATGGGCAACCCATCTCCGTCTTCAATAGCGGTGATATGAAGCGTGATTTTACTTACGTTGATGACACCGTTGCGGGGGTAATAGCGGCTTTAGATAAAGCTCCATCGGATCATGATAACGCGCCACCGCATCGACTATACAATATTGGGAATAATCATCCCGAGGACTTGATGCGTTTTATCGCTATCATAGAGGCGGCAACGGGGCGTAAGGCAGAATTACAACTTGAGCCGATGCAGCCCGGTGACGTGCGCGAGACCTATGCCGATATCAGCGAATCGGAGCGCGAGCTTGGCTATAGCCCAAAGGTTACAATTGATGAAGGAATTCCGCGCTTCGTTGAGTGGTTCCGCAGCTACTATGGTTACTAAGCGGATCCACCAGGTTTGCATGTATATGCGGTACTAAACATCAATCGCTCACCGGAACGATTTTCTGAACGTTAATTAGCTGCTCAACACCGACAATACTCTCAATTGTATCGATGGCGGTTTCCTGTTCCAGCTTACTCAATGCGCGACCGAACAAGTAAACTGTCCCATTGACGGCTCGCCACCGCATATTGAGCGAATGCACACCATCCGCTCGTCTCAGTGCAGACTTGATTTTTGTTTCAATTGTTATGTCTGCGGTAGTTTCGCGAATGCCGTTGCCCGCAGCTACGTGAACTTCATTAAATACCTTTCGAACATCCGGAATACTAGAGACGAGGGCGCTCGCCATTCGCTTGTCTTTTGCGGTATTTACTGATCCGGTCAGCAGCACTTCACCTTCATATACGTCCACAACGATGTCGCGGTAGAGACCGCTTTTCTGGTCCAGAAATACTGCGTTGATTTTGAGGCTAATTGTTATGTCATTTTTAGCTGCGGCGCGCGTCCGGTCTTCAGCAAAAACGAGTGCGGCATCGATAAGTGACGTTGGCGTTTCACATGCAGAAACGGGGATGCATAAGACGATCACCGCCAGAAAAACTACACGTCTGCTCGCGACCATCCGTGTGAAAAAGCTAGCGCCCATAGAGCGCCTCTAGCGCCTCGCCATGGATTTTTTGGATAACGTGCCGCCTGATCTTTAGCGTAGCAGTCATCATCTCGTTTTCGATTGTGAACGGCTCCACTGAGATATTGAATTGGCGTACCCGTTCAATTATCGATAGCTTTTCATTCACGCGCGCTACCGCTTCGCCAATTGCTTTTCGAAAATCTTCATTTCCGGCAAGCGCGCGCGCGTCGTTCACGCAGTCATGCGCCTTTGCCCATCCTTCCGCAAATTCAGGATCGGCGACGATAATCGCCACTAAATGCGGGCGTTTGTCTCCGTACACCATGGCTTGACTGATTTCTTTTTCAACCGTGAGCATGCCCTCGACGCGTTGGGGCGACAGGTTGTCGCCACCGGAGTTTACAATGATATCTTTCTTACGGTCCGTTATCTGTAAGTAGCCATCCTCATCAACAACGCCAATATCGCCAGTATGCAACCATCCGTCCTTTAAGGTCTCTGCAGTGGCCTCTGCGTTGTTCCAATATCCTTGCATGACAAGCTCGCCCTTCACGAGGATCTCACCATCGTTTGCTATCTGTACATCGACACCGTGGAGAGGTGGGCCAACCGTATGAATTTTCACATGGTCAGGCGGATTGCAACTGATAACGGGGGCAGCTTCCGTCTGCCCATACCCCTGCAAAATCCGCAGCCCCAATGAAAGGAAAAACACACCAATCTCGTTGTTAAGCGGTGCTCCTCCTGAGACAAACGCCTTGAGACGGCCGCCGAATCTCTGTTGAACTTTGGATCGGACCAATCGATCAAGAACACGGTTGAGTGCGCGTGCGCCGAGACCCAAGCTCTGCGGAGCTTCATACCTTCGCTTGCCAAGTGCCAAGGTAGCATGGAACATCTTCGCGCGGAGCCCACCTGCTTGCTCGACACCACGAACGATCCGCGAATGAATGGTCTCGTAGAGACGTGGTACCGCCGTCATGATCGTTGGCTGTACTTCAGCCATGTTTTGTACGAGCCGATCAATACCTTCGGCGTAATAGATTTCCGCGCCAACCGACAACGGAAAAAATTGACCTGCGGTATGTTCGTACGAATGTGACAAAGGCAAGAAGGAAAGAAATATTTCGGTTTCCGTGCCATAACCAGGCAATGTCTGCAGTAATTCGTCCGCACCCATGCAGTTGCAGATGATGGCACCGTGCGAGAGTATGACGCCCTTCGGTAGGCCGCCCGTACCCGACGTATAGATTATGCAGGCAGGGTCCTCGCGTTTTGCGCTACTTGCGTAGAGTTCAACGTCGTCTGAAGCTTTGAGAGTGCGGTCGCGTAAAGTTTCCAGCGAGAGCACTTGGACGCCTTGCGCGGTACTGCCGTCGTATTCTTCCATCGTGAGCACCGTGTTCGTCCCAACGCGCTTTGCCGCCGGAAGAACACGTTCCACTAAGCGTGCGGTCGATACGATGACGACCTTGGCGCCACTGTCTTCAAGAATGTGGAAATGATCGTCCACCGTGTTGGTCGTATAGGCTGGGACCGTAATCGCACCAGCAGACATGATGGCGAGATCGGCGACAAGCCATTCGGGGCGGTTCTCAGAGACAAGGCACACCCGGTCCCCTGCTTCGACACCGAGGCTGCGCAGCCCGCGACACAAATTTTTGACCGCCGTTGACGTTTCGCGCCAACTCATCGACTGCCATTCCTCACCATCCTTCCGCCACAGGAAGGGTTTCTCCTGAAATTTCTCTACTTGAGAAAAAAACATAAGCGGCAGGCTTTGGGCGGCGTTGTAATCCATCATGTTCAATCTTGCTCTGGCATTTTCGCCACTGTTCCTGTGAGATCAGTGTGAGAGACTATCGCCAAGGGTGCAGGTTTGAAAGTAGGACATGTCCAGTGCAGAGAATGTAGACTCGTATCTGACGTATTTTAGGAAATTTGGAGCTTTCAGCAATTGAAGTCTTCATCGACTAAGACAATGCACGTGCGTTGTATCGCCCATGACTAGAGCGTCGAATGATGGAGGGCGCCCTCCTGTGGAAAGCGGCAAGATAAGCGGACGCGTTAAGCGTTATGTAAAGGTTGGTGGTGCTGTAAGCACACTTGCGGCTCGATTGGCAGGTTCGCGTTACTTAGGCATTGGAATCGACCGCGATAGACACGCCAATGACTTGCGTATTGCGTTGGGGGGGCTCAAGGGGCCGCTGATGAAGGTGGCTCAGATCCTTTCCACCATCCCGGATGCACTGCCAAAGGAGTATTCTCGGGAGTTCGCACAGCTTCAGGCTAATGCTCCCGCTATGGGGTGGCCGTTCGTTAGGCGCCGTATGAGCAGAGAATTGGGTGTTGAGTGGGAAACGCAATTTGCGTCCTTCGAGCGGACTGCAGCTCACGCTGCGTCCTTGGGACAGGTTCACCGTGCTTCTCACACAGATGGACGTCAACTTGCGTGCAAGCTGCAGTATCCGGATATGACATCCATAGTAGAAGCCGACCTAAAACAGCTCAAACTGGTTCTCCGGCTGTACGAGCAATATGACAACGCAATTTCTACTGAACAAATCCACACTGAGCTTTCGGCACGTCTAAACGAGGAGTTGGACTACGATCGAGAGATGAGGCATCTGCAGCTCTATAGGTCAATGCTTCAGGATGAAGTTGGCGTACAAGTGCCCGATTACCTCCCCGAGCTCTCGACAAAGCAACTGCTGACTATGACCTGGCTTGAGGGGAGCCCGCTCATCGATTTCACTGGGGCTGATCTGGAGGTTCGCAACGAGATCGCCCGAAACCTATTTCGCGCCTGGTATCGACCTTTTTATCTCTACGGTGTCATCCATGGTGACCCGCATCTCGGCAACTACACTGTTTGCAAAGATAATTCCATCAACTTGCTGGATTTCGGCTGTATCCGAGTATTTCCGCCGACCTTTGTGGAAGGCGTGATTGATCTATATCGGGCCCTTAGGGATAAGGATCGTGATCTTGCCGTCCATGCTTATGAAACGTGGGGGTTTCAAAATTTAAACAACGAAGTTATGGACGTTCTCAACATATGGGCTGAGTTTATCTATGGGCCACTGCTTGAAGACCGCACGAGGGGGATTCAGGAAGAAAGCGGGCTCTACGGTGCCACGGTTGCAGGTAAAGTACATCGTGAACTGCGTAGACTTGGCGGTGCAGCACCGCCGCGCGAGTTCGTGCTCATGGATCGAGCGGCCATTGGTCTAGGCTCGGTCTTTATGCATCTTCGTGCTGAAATCAACTGGCATCGCATATTCCACGACTTGATCGAAAATTTTGACGCAGACGCACTAAAGAGGCGGCAGAAGCGCGCCCTCGAAGCGGCCAATGTTCCGGAGGCGGTGTAAACCCTGCCGTCGAAGTGCAATTTGACTCGCCGATCGCAGGCAATTTGCCTAGAGTTAGGCTCCGCCTGGATGGAACCACTAAATGAGACAAGTGGGTTAATAAGAACTCGGTGGCTCTAACGTCCGGGGTGACGGAAGCTAAATAAACTACAGGGAGTGGGTTTATGAACATTAAAAAGATGGTTGCGGTGCCAGTTGCCGCATTTCTAGCGTTGGCGGTTGGCTTCGTCTCACAGCCAGCATCGGCTCAAGATCAAGCACTCGCGGCTAGCAGTGTCCTTATTTCAATCCAGAAGAAGGGCGTCTTTAGGGTTGGGCTTGCGACTTTCGTGCCCTGGGCCATGCGCGCCAGAGACGGTTCGATGGTTGGCTTCGAGGTCGATGTCGCTACACAACTTGCCAAGGATATGGGCGTTAAATTGGAACTCGTTCCGACTGCCTGGGCCGGCATCATTCCGGCGCTTCTCGCCGGCAAGTTCGACACCATTATTGGCGGCATGACCGCGACCCCCAGTCGGAACTTGACTGTAAACTTCTCAATTCCATACGAGAAGAACGCCACTGGCTTTGTTGCTAACAAGAAATTGGCTGGTAACTTCAAGACAGTCGAAGACTTCAACAAGCCCGGTGTTACCCTCACGACACGCCGTGGCAGCGCCAATGTCAAACGGCTTCAGGCGATGTTCCCGAAGGCGACCCTCCGGTTGTTTGACGAGGAAGTTACCTGCGCGCAAGAAGTTATCAACGGCAACGTTCATGCCTGGCAGGCAGCGATGCCATCACCGCTACGCTGGTCGCTCGACAATTCAGACCAGTTGTTTCTGCCGTTTGGAAGTCCGGCCATCAATCCTGCAAATGGCAGGGCGTTGAACAATTCAGTTGCTGGATTTGCGGTTCGCAAAGGTGATCCTGATGTCCTCAACTACTTTGATACGTGGATTACGGGAAAGACGAACAGTGGTTGGCTCGACGATCGGCACGATTATTGGTTCGGTACCAATGAGTGGTACGATTTGGTGCCCGAATCCATTTCTAAGTTATCTGCAGGCTAAGTCAGCTCTAGCTGCCCGCCGAGCGATCAGCTCGGCGGGCGGTGCCGTTCTTCGCTAGAATTGTTAGTGGCTTCGTTGGCCGTTTATTTGATGTCAATTTGTTTTAGTTTACGCTGCTCGTTTTGGAGTAGCTCGGCAGTTTTGTTCTTAAGGCAGAATGGTCTCTCGCAATTCTTTGTTGGCCCTTACAAGCATTAACAAAAATGACGAGTGGCATGAATCGTTCATTCTTCTTATTGCGTAACGGCGTGTAGTACCCGCATGGTCCTACGGCGCGGATTAATTGGAGCAGTTAGATGCTAAATGGGTCTGTTTCTGACCGCGGGGTCAGCGAATGCCCGGCCCTGAACGTTATGGAATGCCCGGCAGGTAGTATGATATTTTCCGAAGGAAGGCCGGGAAAATCAGCGTTTATCGTGCAGTCCGGAATTATTGAGATTACCAAAAATGGTGCTCTTGGCGAGGTCGTGATCGGTTATGTCGGTGCAGGAGAAATCCTTGGTGAGATGGCACCGATTGACAACGAGCCGCGAATGGCAAGCGCCAAAGCACTCAAAGACACTCAGTGCATAGTCATCACCGAAGAAGAGTTTGAGGGAAAGTTGAAGGACGCCAATCCGTTCGTACACGATCTCTTGTATGTTCTGGTGCGTGCATTGCGTTCCGTAACCCACACCTTGGTTCTGCACCGCGATCTGTCTTGATTGACGAGGCCGATTGGCCGTCCGCATTTTGAAACTCCGCGCAAGGCAACTTTAGCCGAACGTATTTTTTCTAAAATTCAGAACGTTACAATTTGGCCCACGTCTGTGGTGGCTGCCTTGTCCAAGGCGAGCTTTGCCATCGCGAGGTCACCAACAGCCATTCCTTGGATCATCGCGAGAATTCGTTCATCCGCATGCTGACGGCCGGGTTTTGCCCCGATCGCGATCTCGCCGATATCTGCATCGATGCGCTCCAGCACCTGCTTCTCCGTAATATCTCCATTTTTGATCCACTCATGCAGATCGCCTTGGGCTAGTGCATAGCTCAAATCATCGATAACGAGCGTGTCTACTTCTACAAGGACGTCGAAATGGACTTCCGGCACACCTCCCATTGAGCACAAGAGCGCACCTGGCTTAAGCCAACCCGCTTCGATAAACGGTTCTCTCGCCGTCGTCATGGTGATGACTATATCTGCACCATCGATTGCCTCTTCAGATGAATTGAAGGGTCGAATTGGTGAGGCCATGCCGATTCCATTTCGCTTCGCATACGCTTCGGCATTCTCAAAGTTCCGTGCAACAATGCGAAATTCGTCGAGATCGAAAGCGTGAGTGAGCGTTGTGTATATTTCGTCACCGATTTTTCCTGCCCCGAAAAGGGTGGCAATTTTTGCTTCCGGTCGCGCAAGCCATTTTGATACGATTGCCGCGGTCGTTGCGGTGCGGCGACGTGCAAGCCATGTCTCGTTGACGAGGCCGATCGGCTCGCCGGTCTTGATATCGGTCACCCAGCAGTAATAATGGCCCGGTGTCGCAAGTCGTGCGCCGGCGACGCCAAGGCTTGCCATATGCGCGGCTTTATAGCGGCATTTTACAGGGGGATCTTTTGGCAACACGAGATAGGCGGCGGCGGGCTCTGAGAGAACATTCCGCACATCACCGTAATAGCGATAGGACGCCTCACACGCTGCAAATCCATCCTCGACCGTTACCAGCTGGCGAACTTCGCTATCTCGCAATACCAACATCGTCCACCACACTCCGGTCTCTAGTTCCGCACTATTGGACTCAACGAACTGCCACGGCAGCTTACAGTTGAAAGGTCCTCTATGCCAAATGCGGTGACATAGGTGCTATAACACCACGCTTGGGAGGACGCCACAGCGGCTGATTGAACCGTATGTGAGGTGTTTTTGTTATGTGTTCGCCCGGCTGCGTCGATGGACGTTGAACCAGTGCTTGGCAAAGCGCCTCGTTACTGGCATTTTCTTGCCGTCTCGGCGGACTGCCATTTCCGGCTTCCGCCAGTTCCCGGATTAGTCCCATGAGAATATCAATTTTAAAAGAACGTCGTGCGCACGAACATCGCGTTGCCGGTTCTCCGGAAACAGTAAAGAAATTTACTGATCTTGGCGCTGAAGTTGCGGTCGAAACAGGCGCCGGAGAGGCCTCTGGCATTCCGGATTCTGCGTTTGAGGAGGCGGGGGGATCAATCGCCGAGAATGCGAAGGCTGCGCTCGCTAATGCAGATCTTGTTCTCAAAGTGCAACGTCCGATGATGGGCGACGAGGGCGAGAACGAACTGGAGCTTCTGTCGCACGGTCAGGCATTGATTTGTCAGATGAGTGCGCTGACAGAACACAGTTTTGTCGACGCGCTGGCGAAGGCAGGTGTGACCGGGTTTGCGCTAGAGCTCATACCGCGTATTTCGCGAGCACAGTCGATGGATGTACTTTCGTCACAATCAAATTTGGCCGGCTATCGCGCTGTTATTGAAGCGCTTTACGAATACCGTCGAATTTTTCCAATGATGATGACCGCTGCGGGAACTTTACCTCCGGCTCGTGTTGTCATTATGGGTGCAGGTGTTGCCGGCCTGCAGGCGATTGCGACCGCACGCCGCCTTGGCGCTATAGTTTCTGCCTTCGATGTGCGCGCGGCTGCAAAGGAACAGGTAGAATCCCTTGGTGCATCGTTCGTGGAAGTTGATCCTGAGGCGGCTGAGGAAGGTGAAACCGCAGGCGGCTATGCGCGTGAGATGTCTGACGACTATAAACAGCGGCAGGCTGAAGCATTGCGCGAGCATCTCAAGAAGCAGGATATAGCCATCACAACTGCACTTATTCCCGGACGACAGGCACCGGTTCTTATCACCGCTGAGATGGTCGAGGAAATGAAACCTGGGTCTGTGATTGTTGATATTGCAACAGAACAGGGTGGAAATTGTGAGTTGAGCGAACACGCAAAGGTCGTTCAGCGGCACGGGGTCACTATTATTGGGCATGCAAATCTCGCTGCCCGTGTTGGTGAGGATGCCAGTCGACAGTTTGCCAAAAACATTTTCAACTTTCTTACACCCATGATTGATGAAGCTTCCGTAAGCTTGAAAATTAACATTGATGATGAGGTTGTCGCTGGGACGCTCGTTACGCGGGACGGCGAAATTGTAAATGAAGTTGTTGCAGAGGCGGTTCGAGCATCCGGCGCTAATTGACCGAATAAAACTAGGGCGCAAGCCGAGACGTGTAAGACTTCGATAAAGTACTGAGATTTAGGAATCGGAAAAAGGGAGGTCAGCTATGGATTCTGCGATGTTGTTTCGGGATGTAGCCTTGCATAGCGTTCATGCGGCCACATCAGGCGCTGAGGGCACTCCTTTGGTCTTCTTTTTCACTGTCTTCGTCCTTGCGGTCTTTGTCGGCTACTACGTTGTCTGGAATGTAACATCCGCACTCCACTCGCCGTTGATGAGCGTTACCAATGCCATTTCGTCCGTCATCATTGTCGGCGCGCTGATCGCAGCTGGTCCTGCGGAACTCAACCTTTCAAAGGTGCTGGGGTTTGTTGCGGTAATGTTGGCGTCAGTGAACATTTTTGGTGGGTTTATTCTTACGCACCGAATGCTGCAAATGTTTCGACGCAAGAAATAGTTAGGGCAAAATTATGAGCACCAACCTCGCAGCCTTCTTTTATCTTATCTCCAGCATATGCTTCATCATGGCATTGCGCGGCCTCTCATCGCCGGATTCGGCGCGTCGTGGCAATCTACTGGGCATGGTGGGGATGGCCATTGCCATTGCCACTACACTCGCTGTTCCAGGCGTGCTCAGCTATGGACTGATCGCGATTGCCGTTCTAATTGGCGGGTCGATTGGGACCGTGATTGCATTGCGAATTCAAATGACTTCGCTTCCGCAGCTCCTCGCTGCGTTCCATTCCCTTGTCGGCCTTGCGGCAGTTCTCGTTGCTGCCGCCGCATTTTACGCGCCGGCCGCTTACGGAATTGGTGAGCCGGGATCGATCAAGTTGGCGAGTTTAATTGAAATGAGTGTCGGTACCGCGATAGGCGCAATTACATTCACGGGGTCGATCATTGCATTTTTAAAATTGCAAGGATTAGTAGGCGGAAAACCTGTTGTATTTCCCGGCCAGCATTTTCTTAATCTCGCACTTGGACTTGGCCTTGTAGCTCTTGTGGCAATGTTCGGTCTTGATCAAACCGTAACTCAGTTTTGGGCCATCGTTGTTTTGGCTTTGGTGATAGGCGCACTTTTGATTATTCCGATTGGCGGCGCCGATATGCCGGTCGTGATTTCAATGCTCAACAGTTATTCCGGTTGGGCCGCATGTGGCATCGGTTTCACACTTGCGAATAATGCACTGATTATCACAGGTGCACTGGTTGGTTCGTCTGGTGCGATCTTGAGTTACGTCATGTGTAAGGCAATGAACCGTTCATTTTTTAGTGTCATTCTTGGTGGGTTTGGCGGCGATGATGCAGTCGCTGCGGTAGACTTGGGTGATCGATCTGTTAAGCAGGGCAGTGCTGACGATGCCGCATTCATGCTGAAGAATGCATCGAGCTGCATAATTGTTCCTGGGTACGGCATGGCGGTCGCACAGGCCCAACACGCCCTTCGCGAAATGGGTGATCTGCTCAAGCGGGAAGGGGTCAAGGTGCGTTATGCGGTTCATCCGGTAGCCGGCCGCATGCCTGGGCACATGAACGTTCTGCTTGCCGAAGCCAATGTGTCTTATGACGAGGTATTGGAATTAGAAGAGATAAACCGCGATTTTCCGGCGACGGACATTGCCTTTGTCATCGGTGCGAATGATGTAACCAACCCTGCAGCGAAGAATGATCCAACAAGTCCGATCTATGGCATGCCGGTGCTCGATGTTGAAAAAGCAGGAACCGTGCTGTTTATCAAGCGCTCCCTAGCGTCAGGTTATGCGGGTATCGACAATGAACTGTTTTATCACGACAACACAATGATGCTGTTCGACGATGCAAAGGCGATGTGCGAAAACATCGTTAAAGCCCTCGAATAGGTCCATTCGCGCGTACGAGATACAGCGCACCCAAGTTTTGAACATGAGCAGTTGTTTCCCCCCAAATAATTGGCATGTAATTCTATGAACACACGAAGAATAATGGCATAATATACAGTAAAAATAAGTATAAAAAAGATATATCTCTTTAGAATATTTAATTAATTCAAAAATTCCATAATTTTTTCCTTGTATTACTTAATTAATGTAAGTAACGAACCTGATATATAAAGATAAACGACCTAGAGACATTCTGGATGAAATTGCTACGTAGTTAGCAGTAATTCAGGGAGTGCTGCGGACTCGAATGGGGATAATTTTGCCCCATTAATGGAGACCGATTTGATGCGCGCGCTCCCGATGACAGTCGGATTGATTGCCGTGATACTCGCTTCCACATCCGCGCAGGCTCAAATGGTATGTGGTCAACATACCGACGTAATTTCAAAACTTAAAAACAACTATGAGGAGCAACCCGTTGGCATGGGCCTGTCAACGGACGGCGGGTTGATAGAGATCTATAGTTCAGAAAATGGAACTTGGACGATACTGATTACACGTCCTAGCGGCGTCGCTTGTCTGGTCGTTGCCGGCGATAGTTGGGAAGAGCTCAAGAGCGCCGTTCCCGCATTGGGTAAATCATACTAGTTGGATTTCACTGAGATTAGATAAATTTGAGGCCCCAATCAGTATAGGTGTTGGAGCCTCATGTAAAAACTATGCGTTTTGGGTTTCGTGTTTGGCTGATGCCTATTCCACATGGATCAGCGCCTCAGGGTGAAACGCGTGGAAAGCAAATGCGAAATCGATTGAATAGAAGGTGTCCACGAGGCCATTTCCACTGTCCTTCTGGACGATAACGTTGCCTACATCTCTACCGTCCGCGATATTCCACGTATCAAGTGCCGAATTCTGGCCAGCTTCCCAAGTGAGGATTGTTCCATCTTCAAGAACGAGCTTCTGCTTGGAGCGTAAAAGGTTAAGGCTCCAAGCCTGCGATTTGTCATCCAGAAATACGACCCGTGCCAACGCTGAGATATTCTTGGGCACCTCACCCTCATAGAAAAACGGGCGTCTTGAAGAGTCGTAATTTCTATTTGGGTTAACATCGTAAGGACGTCCACCCGGAGGAGCCAGAACCAGTCCTTCGGGCGCGCGCGCCTTGAACTTGGACCAGGATTCGATGCGTGAGGGAAATGTCTTCAGGCGCTTGCCGGTCAACTCACCGACAATTGCCTCGGCCAAAGACTGTTGCCACCAGCTTTCAGTTTAGCGGTCATACATCACCATATCAGATTTACGCAGTCGACCTGTTGTGCCTAAATCTAGAACCTGATCGTCAAGGCGACGGTCAAATACTATTGCCGCGTTACATAGCGAGCAAAAGGTGACTGTGATGCCTGCGATCGTGTCGTTGACGATCTCATGGCGCATGAGAATGTCGAGCGGATATGCCTTCGCCTCACCGTTTAAGACAAGTCCGATAACCGGCATGGTATCGGTGAGCGTTTGAGCCTTCGCAACGGCTATAAATAAAGGATCATCTATTGATGGAATGCCATCCTTTGGCGGACCGCCGGATAGAATTTCGTCCATATTGATCGAAAGCTTAGAAAAATCCGTCTTCCACTCGCCTCCTTGCCCGTCGAATGAATAGACAGCGAGGCCGCCGACAAGAACGACGGCAAACATAATAGTCGCGATACGTTTCATTTTCATATCAATCACAGTGGACCATGCACGCCAAATACAGTGGAGGGAGCATGACTGCTAGACAAATCACGGTTAGTCACGGCTTTGTGAGCTATCCCGGAAACGGATATCAAAGCATTCAGGTCGGCGCTTTCCAACGCCTTATTCGGCTGCCATTTCTGGCTGTGAAAACACATTGATTTCTGGGATATCCTCTTGCCATTTTTCAATGTCGACCAGCGCTGTTTGCGCGCTGCTTCCCTGCGCCAGCTTTGAGGTTCCCTTATCGAGAGCAAGCATATTCGCATTTCCGTGTCGGTCCAGCGTTCCGATCTTGCCTGGCTCCAATGGATCATACCAGGCTCCAGTCTGGATTAGTGCGACGCCTTGGCTGATGTCATCTGTAACTGTCGCGCCGGCTAGACATTGACCACGGTCGTTGAAGACGCGGACAACGTCACCGTCTGCTATGCCGCGCGCCGTGGCATCTTTCGTATTGATCCACACAGGCTCACGCCCTTGAATTTTTGATTTAAGGCTGACGCCACCATTGTCCATTTGACCATGAAGTCGCATTGACGGCTGGCTCGACAACAAGTGTAGAGGAAACTGCTTCGTTTTTTCCGAACCGAGCCATTCTACCGGTTCGAGCCAAACCGGATGCCCCGGACAGTCGTCGTAATTGAAGGAATCAATTTTCTCCGAAAATATTTCAATTTTTCCCGACGGCGTGTGTAGATTGGATCCGTCTGGATCGCGTCGAAAATCTGAAAACAGGACGTAGGGTTCGGGATTTTCCGGCACCTCGTAAAAGCCTTGTTCCCAGAAATCGTCGAAATCCGGAAGCTCAACTTGATTCTGGGCGGCCTGCTGGCGGCCCACGTCGTATATGTGGCGGAGCCATTCCATCTCGTTGCGGCCTTTGGTGAATTTCTCGCGAAATCCGAGTCTCTCCGACAGGTCGGCAAAAATCTCGAAATCATGCCGTGCTTCGCCAACTGGTTCGATTGCCTTCTTCATTCCGATCAGGAACCGATCGAAGGTGCCGGAGGCGATGTCGTTGCGTTCAAGTGTTGACGTTGCCGGCAGCACGATATCGCTGTGCCGTGCTGTCGACGTCCACCAAATTTCGTTGACGATGACGACTTCCGGCCGCCGCCACGCCTCAATCAGCCGGTTTATGTCTTGGTGGTGATGGAATGGATTACCTCCACACCAATAGACCATACGGATGTCTGGGTACGTAATCGTCCGGCCATTGTAGTCGACCGTGCCTCCGGGATTTAAGAGCATGTCGGAGATACGTGCGCAGGGGATGAACGTGTGGTTTGGGTTGACGCCTTGCGGCACACGCGGTGAGGGGACCGGTCGTTTACGATTACCTTGCCGGTTCATCGAACCGTATCCGAAGCCGAAGCCGCCGCCCGGCAATCCGATCTGGCCGACCATCGCGGCGAGCGTAATCATCATCCAGAACGGCTGCTCGCCGTGGTCGGCGCGCTGTAGGGACCAACTCATGGTAAGCATCGTGCGATGGCTCGCCATACGCCGGGCCAAAGATCGAATTGTGTCGGCATCCAAGCCACAAATTTCAGCAGCCCATTCCGGGCTCTTCGGTTGCCCGTCATTCTCACCCATAAGATATGGCAAAAACTTTTCGAATCCGACGGTATATTTATCGAGGAATGCTTCGTCGTGTAGCTTTTCCGTAACCAGCGTATGGGCTAGGCCCAGCATTATCGCAGTATCACTGTGTGGACGTGGTTGCAACCATTCAGCTTCCAAAAACTCTGCCGCGTCGGTTCCCTTGTTCGGGCCGATATAGACAAAGTTAACGCCTGACTCACGCATTTTTCGAAGCCATTTTTCCGTTGCGTGTTCGCCGGCACTTCCTGCTTCGACCTGTGTATTCTTGAGTGCGATACCGCCGAAAGAAACCATCAGTTCGGTGTCCTTGGCGAGCCCGTCCCATGTACTCACTGGCCCTGACGATGCGTCCATACCTCCAAGGATATGCGGTAACAGCACGTTGGCTGCACCAGTTGAATAGCTGTCTTTATGGACGTTTGAGCCGCCATAAAGGTTCAAAAATCGTTTCAGGAGACCCTGGGCGTGATGGAAGCCGCCTGCGCTCGCCCAGCCATACGAACCGGCGTGAATTGACGAGTTGCCAAAGTCTTCCTTTACACGCTTGACCTCGGACGCCACCAGGTCGAGGGCAGTGTCCCAATCGACCGGAACAAATGGTTCGCCGCCGCGGCCGTTGTGGTCGCTATCTTTGCCCTTTTCTAGAAATCCTTTTCGGACGTGCGGCCGGTCGATTCGACTATCAGAATAGACCGCATCGAGTATCGAATCGTTAATGGGTGATGGAAAACCGTCAGCCTCGAACGGCTTGGTCCCGACGATACGCCCATCTTCGATTTCAGCGTAATAGGTACCCCAATGCGAAGCCGTCAGAACGAATTTCGAATCCGATTTTGTCATGTGCGTAATTCCCAGAAATAACTTTCGCTAAGTCTAGCACAGTCAATATACGAGCGTCATCGCCGTTGGGGATGGTTATAAACCGGATTATTTGAAGATGTTCGGCATCGGTCCCAGCTTAAGACAAATGCAAATTTAGTTCCGGAAACTAAAAAACGCCTCAAGATAACTCTTAAGGGCGCTTCAAAGTAACGGATAGGGCTATCGCTTTGATTAGTAGCCTTCGCGCTCCAGGCGCTTACGTAACAACTTACGATGGCGCCGAATGGCCTCTGCCTTCTCGCGTGCTCTTCGCTCCGAGGGCTTCTCGTAGCTGCGGCGTAGCTTCATCTCACGAAATACACCCTCGCGCTGCATCTTCTTCTTAAGCGCTTTCAGGGCCTGGTCGACATTGTTGTCACGAACAATAACTTGCACGGTAAGGCTAGCCTCCAAAAATTTCCGTTTCCTAACGGAGCGCGGCTTATATCATAGTGAACCTTCGTTGGAAACTAAAGGTTTGCATCACCTGACCGGGTGATTGCTTGCGGCAGAAATGAACCAAGGCGGCTTTACCGACGGCAATTGAGGTCTCATATTACGACCATGGCTATTTTAAAAATTGCTCGAATGGGACATCCGATATTGCGCGTGCGGGCCCAGGAGGTCACTGACCCTCGCGGGCCTCAAGTGCAGAAACTCGTTGATGACATGCTTGAGACGATGATCGATGCGGACGGGAGAGGACTAGCGGCGACGCAGGTCCATGTCCCTCTGCGTGTGGTTATTTTTCAAGTACCACCCGAAGACGATGATGAGGTAGACGTCCCAATGACGATCCTGGTCAATCCAGTGATCGAGCAACTCACCGAAGAGGTGGAATATGATTGGGAGGCTTGCCTTTCGGTTCCAGAGCTAATTGGTCTTGTGCCGCGCTGCCCAAAGATCCGTTATCGCGGTACAGCGCCGGACGGTACGGAGGTCGACCGTGTTGCAGAGGGTTTCCACGCGCGTGTTGTTCAACACGAGTGTGATCATCTCGACGGCTTTCTCTATCCGCAACGCATGGATGATATGTCGCTCCTTGTGTTTCGCGAGGAGATGCGAAACGGTATTCCTGATGAGGCACGTCGATTGATGGGAGATGATGATGCCGAGTGAAGTAATCGAACGTCTTCGTGAGCAGCTGTTTGATGCAGCACTCCCACACATTCCGTTTGACGGCTGGACAGTGGAGTCGTTGGAACTTGGTGTAGCTGATCTTGGCCTCGACCGGTTGGCTGTGGTGCGAGCGTTTCCCGGTGGTTCGACAGATATGATCAAATTTCACAGTGCTCGCACCGATGCTCGCATGTTGGAAATTCTTGCCGATCGAAGCTTGAGCGAGATGCGTGTTCGCGATCGAATTACGACAGGAGTTCGTGTGCGCCTCGAACTCCTGACGGTTGAACGTGAAGCGATGCGTTGCGCGCTGTCATTTCTTGCTATGCCTCAGAACACCGTGTTGGCGATGCGCTGCCTCTACAAGACAGTCGATTCAATTTGGCATGCAGCCGGTGATACTGCGACTGACTGGAATTTTTATAGTAAGCGCGGATTGTTGGCAGCTGTATATTCGACAACCTTATTTTGTTGGTTGAACGATGACTCTGAAGGGTTCACGGAGACATGGGCATTTCTCGATCGCCGGATTTCGACTGTATTGAAAGTTCCAAAAGCAGTGATGCGGTGCCGCGAAATGGTTCCGAACCCGTTGCGGTTCTTCCGTGGCAGGCGTGCGGCGTAGTTAAAGCCGAATTTGGGCCCATGGATTGCTGCTATTCATCTAGCGCGGTGCCGACTTTAAAGAGGCGGGTGATGTGACCCATTTTTCGGCCCGGGCGCGCCTCTGCCTTACCGTAGAGATGAAGAAACACGTACGGATCGTCGGCTAAAGCCGGCCATTTCTCAACGTCGCCACCAATCAGGTTTTTCATAATTGCGTCTGCCCGACGTTCGGTGGAGCCGAGCGGCAATCCTGTGACGGCTCTCACCAATTGCTCAAATTGACTCGTCTGGCAGGCATCAATGGTCCAATGGCCCGAGTTATGTGGCCGGGGGGCGATTTCATTGACGAGCACAGTGCCTTCAAGTGTCACAAACATTTCTACGGCAAGCAAACCGATGACCTGTAGTTGCTCAACGATGTGCTTGGCAATTGCCTCGGCATTTGCAATCACGTCTACTGCCACTCGCGCCGGAGCAATTGTCGTGTCCAATATATGGTGGACATGTCTGTTTTCGACAGGACTGTAGGCGGCAACTTTGCCAGTGACACTTCGGGCAACAATGACAGAAATTTCGCACGCAAAATCGATTTTTTTCTCAAGAATTCCCTGCGCACTACCCATCTCCTCGAAGGCGCTTGCCAGATCGGTCTTTTCATCTAAAGCTACTTGACCTTTTCCGTCGTACCCGAACGCTGCACTCTTCAAAATAGAGTTGTGGCCAAGCTCGCCCACTGCGCGAGACAACGTTGAAAGATCGCGAACATCAGCAAAATCCGCTGTCGCTACACCTATGCTTCGCAAATAATTCTTTTCCACGAGACGATTCTGAGCAATCGACAATACATCCGCCGACGGTCGCACGGGCAGCCGTTCTGACAGGTGCTCTAAAGTGGCCCGAGGAACATTCTCAAACTCCAAGGTAACAACATCAACTTGGTCAGCGAATGAATTGAGTGCGACTAGGTCGTCGTAATCTGCCGTTGTGGTTTTTGCAGCTACTTGGCTCGCGGGGTTGTTTTCGTCTGGCGCAAAGATGTGGCAACAATAGCCAAGTCGGGCCGCGGCCAGGGATGTCATGCGTCCCAATTGGCCTCCGCCTAAAATACCTATCGTCGAACCTGGAGGAATTACCCCCATAAGGTCACTCATCGCCTGGAGTTTCTGCGACGCTTTCTGTTTGGCGCGCGCGCCATTCTTCAAGGGCCTGTGCGACCTTGTCGTCCATCAGAGCTATAACTGAACCTGCGAGTAGACCCGCGTTGATGGCACCCGGATTTCCGATAGCAAGAGTTCCAACTGGAACACCACCGGGCATTTGTACGATAGAGAGCAAACTATCCATGCCCTTAAGCGCCTTGCTTTCGATCGGGACTCCGAACACAGGCAAGGGTGTCATCGAGGCGACCATTCCGGGTAAATGTGCGGCACCGCCAGCACCGGCGATGATGACCTTGAGGCCACGTTCACGCGCCGATTCGGCGTACTCCACAAGTCGTTTAGGAGTTCGGTGTGCCGAAACGATCTTGGTTTCGAAGGGGACACCCAACTGTTCGAGTATCTCAGCCGTACGGCTCATGGTTCCCCAGTCAGAATTGCTACCCATGATTATTCCGACAACTGGTAATGCGGCCATGGAACGGTACCTTAAGGCTGAAGTGGCATTTAAGCCGGCGCTGGCGCATTGAAGAAAGACGACTGCCGACTAGCGAGGTATCGCATTATAGGAGCGCCCATAATACTGACAAGTCCGGCATTTCAGCGCGTACTTGAATTCACTTACATCGCGCGGTTATCGAACGCCAAAACGGATGAGGGAAAGAACGCCTCAGCGCGAGTTTTATATGGTCCCGTTTGAGATAGGCCACTAGTTTTCCACCTCGACGCAGAGTTATTTCCATACCTGCTGCGCCAGCCTGAGCCAGTTTTCACCAAGGATGCCTCGAATATCGACTTCGGAGTAGCCACGCTTGATTAAGCCCTCGGTGATCTCCGGCAACTGTTCTGGATCGGCAAATTTTGTGTCACCCCAGTCTGCGCCCATGTAGACAGCTAAAGCCATGGGGTCGGAAACGTGGTCAAGGCCGATGCCGACATGTTCCGGACCAATCAGTTCCACAAGGTAGTCAATATGACGCAGCATCGTTTCCGTGTCCGTGACGTTGTCGCCGAGAAACGTGCCGCAGCCGTTGAAGCCGATCACGCCACCAGACTTGGCACAGGCCTTTATCTGGTCGTCCCGGACGTTGCGGTGGGTATCCCATAGCGCGAGCGGATTGGCGTGCGAGAATACCACTGGATCCGGAGAAACCTCGAACACGTCCATACTGGTGCGGTATCCGGTATGACTGACGTCGACCATCATCCCGACGCGATTCATCTCCTCCACGAGCGCAACTCCAAACCGCGTCAGCCCGCCGTCGGTACGTTCAGAACATCCATCGCCTACATTGTTCTTCTTGTTGTATGCCATCAGCATGTGGCGCACACCGAGCTGATAGTAAGTCTCGACCATATTAAGGTCGCTGCTGATCGGATTCGTCCCCTGGAAGTGGAAGCCGATGGCCAGTTTCCCCTCTTGCTTGGCGCGCCGGATGTCATCGGCCGTCTCGACCAGGATATACTTGTCAACATTGGCCAGAAAATAGGCGCGTTCCCTGGCGATGATGTGCATCGTCTGATCTAGGCGGGTGGAATCGACCGCCAGCGTCAGCGAAATGAAAGTGTAACCGCTCGCTGCCATTCTCCGAAGCGGCTCAACTTGCTGTTCTAGTGGCAGGTAGTTCAGCCATGGCATGGTCATGTCCAACACCAGGGCGTCGCGATGCAGGGCCGCTGCTTCTTCCGATATGTTCCATTCACTCATGAGCTGTTTTCCTCCAGTTTCACGATACCGACTGTATCACCACACTATGTTTGTAGTATTTTTATATCTCTTCTTGGTCTCGATGTGTGGAGGCAGATTTGCCAAAGACACCACAATTTTCTTACATCGGGCGAAGTTTTGAATGAATGTCGACATAATCGGTGATCCCGCAAGAGCAGCGTAGACAAGTTTATTGAAGCAATGTCATTTGGAGACAGGGATGAATGAGCAAGCGTTGGCCGCGAGCCGAGGACAAATTGTGATCAACCCGATATGTGGTGCAATTGGCGCAGAGATCTGTGGAGTTGATCTCTCGCAGCCTTTGGACAACAAGACATTTTCCAATATCTATCAGGCCTTTCATAACCATCTCGTTATTTTTTTCCGCGACCAAATCATCGCGCCTGACCAGCATAAGGAATTTGCAGAGCGCTTCGGCAAGCTACATGTCCATCCCTTGACGGAAGGCATGGATGACCATCCGGAGATCATAGAAATTATTAAGGAGCGTGAAGAACTGCACAGTTGGGGCGGTGGCTGGCATATTGACCTCACTGCGCTGGAATGCCCACCCATGGGCTCAGTCATCTATGCCAAGGACGTGCCGCCATATTGCGGCGACACTTCCTGGTCAAACCTGTATCTGGCATACGAGACCCTTTCAGACGGTATGAAGAAACTTATCGACGGGCTGGTTTGCGTCTACGCTAGCGGGCCTGAAGGTTACAAGAATTATAAGGGTATGCAGCATATCGACGGGCCGCCGATTCGCGCCGAGCATCCTCTCGTGCGCACCCACCCGGTGACCGGAAAGAAGTCACTGTTT
This sequence comes from Alphaproteobacteria bacterium, assembly GCA_963693665.1. Taxonomy (GTDB): domain Bacteria; phylum Pseudomonadota; class Alphaproteobacteria; order UBA8366; family CAVOAK01; genus CAVOAK01. The sequence goes on from CAVOAK010000004.1 coordinate 41,370, forward strand.
TTGAGTCGCAAGGCAACCAAACACCTTAAGGATATGACGCCCGAAGAAAGTGCACCTCTGCTCGATTATCTTAGCCAACATATGGCGAACCCAGACTTTGCCTGCAGGTTTCACTGGCACAAAAACTCGATAGCCATGTGGGATAACCGGTGCACGCAGCACCGAGTGATTACAGATTATTTTTATGACCAACGTGGTATCGAACCATTTTACAGGCACATGCACCGGATATCAATCGAGGGGGATCGGCCAGTTTGAGGCGGCCACAGTACGGAGTCAGGCCTTAAGCAATTTTAATTTGCGTCGCTGGCCGTTAGGCAATGATGTCTGGAAGAAGAATGTTCTCCAACTGGATGATTTGATCCTTCAGTCCAAGTTTTCGTTTCTTCAGTCGTTGCATCTGCAACTGATCAAACGGCTTGGACCCAGAAAGACGTGCGATCACGTCGTCAAGGTCGCTGTGCTCGGCGCTCAATACCTCTAACCTTTGGCGCAGGGCGTTTTGGTCCTCCATTACATTCGCCCTAATGTCGTTTTTGGTTCAGGTAAACTAACAGATAACAGGGCCATATGCCTGACGCCAGGTCGAGATGTCAGACATCGGTCGTCATCATTATAGATGGCACGTGCAAGGGAGTGTTGGATGAGTACGGCTAAAAGGATCGGCATACTAACCAGCGGAGGTGACTGCGCCGGACTTAACGCAGTTATCCGTGCGGTTGTGCATCGCGCTGCCGGTCGCGGTTGGCAGGTTATTGGAATTGAAGAAGGTACACACGGTCTGCTCCATCGGCCGCCGCTCATTCGAAATCTGAAACTTGAACAGTTTGATGGCACCCTATTGCGCCGTGCTGGCACAATCCTCGGGACAACAAACCATGGCGATCCATTTGCGTTTCCAATGCCGGATGGAAGCATAGAGGATAGATCCGAAGAGGTGATCCAGGGGTATCGAAGTCTTGAACTCGATGCATTGATCGGCGTAGGCGGCGACGGTAGCCAACTCATTCTACGCAGACTTGCGCAACAGGGTGGTATCGACCTGGTCTGCATTCCGAAGACGATCGACAACGACATTGGCGCAACAGAAGTATCGGTTGGCTACGACACCGCTGTTCATGTGGCGACCGAGGCGCTGGATCGTTTGCAACCGACTGCAGCAAGTCATAATCGAATTATGATCCTAGAAGTGATGGGGCGAGATGCGGGCCACATCGCTTTGGCGGCAGGCATTGCCGGTGGCGCGGATGTAATCTTGGTGCCGGAAATCCCCTATAACCTCGCGTTGGTCGCTGAAAAAATCAAAAAACTCAGTGCGCGCGGCCGGAACTTCGCACTCGTTGTTGTGGCGGAGGCGACGCCGCTTGCCGATGTCGGCGCGGTGGGAACGAGGACCGGTGATGGCGGTATACGCTACGGCGGTGTTGGCCATTACCTTGGTGAAAGACTGGCAACGATGACAGATGCGGAAATTCGTGTGACCGTACTGGGTCATGTCCAACGAGGTGGAATGCCAGATGCGCGAGATCGGCTAATGGCATCTGTGTTTGGAGTTCATGCCGTCGACTTAATCGCAGAAGGCAAGTTTGATCGTATGGTCGCGTGGCGGAATCGAGAAGTTGTTGATGTCCTAATTTCCGATGCGATTGCAGCTTTTTGCGCCGTTGATGTGGAAGGCGCACTCGTTCGAACCGCGCGCGGCCTAGGAATTAGCTTCGGTGACTAAGGATAAATCAGAAGTTGTCGATGCGAGCGGATCGCTGTGGGAATTCTCGCTTGCCATATACGAAAGCAAGGCGGTTCAGAACGCGTGCCTTTGTCTGCAGGACCGCCACGGACTCGATGTTAACATTCTGCTCTTATGTTGTTGGCTCGCAAAGCGCGGCGAGCGGATCGACAGCCGAGAGATTGACGTGGTTCTGGCGCGAACCACCGAGTGGCAGGACACTGTCATCGTGCCGCTCCGTGGAATTCGCAGGCATATGAAAGCGGGCATTCGCCCGATTCCAATCAAGGACTCGGAGGTTTTGCGCGCCCGACTCAAAGTTCTTGAACTCGAGGCTGAACGTATTGAACAACAGCAGTTGGAATCTACTGTTTTGCATGGAATGGAGTTGGCTTCCGGTGGCAGTAATCGCTCAGAGTTGTCGATGACCAATTTGACGGCTTATTTTTCAGCACTGCAGATTGAATCAAGTAAACGGGATGTACAGGATCTCAAAACCCTGGCAGACAAAATTGGATAATTTGACCTGAGCAAATTATGAACCTTTAAGCGGCGACATTGCGCCTATCCGCGCTTAGACGACTTCAATGCACGTGCCGCGCGGTCGGGACGGCGTCCATCAGTTGGGCTTTCACCCCAGCGGCGAACCACTCCGATCTCAATATCGAGCAGGTCAAGCACGCGGCCAAGCGAATGATCAACCGCTTCCTCGAGGCTTTGAGGTAAAGCGTAAAATGCGGGTACTGGTGGTGCAATTACAGCGCCCATCTCCGAGAGATGAAGCATATTGCGGAGATGTCCGGTGTGAAACGGCGTCTCGCGAACCATCAAAACAAGCCGCCTGCGTTCTTTGAGAACAACATCCGCTGCACGGGTTAACAGTGTGGTCGTAACGCCTGTTGCAATCTCTGCCAGGGAACGCACAGAACACGGCGCAATTACCATTCCTGACGTCTTAAAAGAACCGCTGGAGATGGCCGCGGCAATATCACTGACCGGGTAGCAAACATCGGCTAATGCCTTTACATCGGCGATTTTACGATCTGTCTCGAGACCGAGCGTGATCTCGGCTGACTTGCTCATGACGAGGTGGGTCTCGATATCTTTCTCGCGGAGGAGTTCGAGCAGGCGAACGCCATAAATCACACCAGAGGCACCGGTGATACCCACGATCAATCGACGTACGCTCATTTGTTTCCTCGCTACCAACGTTGGTTAGTTTGTTCGATGGAATTAGACGAAGCTGGGAAGACTAGCCAGCTATCGGTCCTCTGCACAAGGTAGCAATGCGCGCGTCTAGCGTCGGCGTGCGGTCTTTGTCGCAGCTGTATCAATCTCGTTTTCATTGACAAATATGACACCATAAACTTGTGCGGCGGCCTCAATCGTAATGAGTCCGTCAATAATGTCTTGCTGCACTGCCGCCAGTTCTCTGTCGAATGGATGCCCAAGACCACCGCCGCCTGGTGTCAGTGCGATAAGACGATCGCCGGCAGGAATGTCCTGAAATCCCTTGCCGCGAAGTACGTGACCGGAGGAGAGGGAGAGATGACCGTTAGCGCCGTCGGCGCCGCCGTCCAGGCCTCTGGGCGGAAAGTCGATGCGGTCGAATGCGGCAAGAATCTCAAATGGCTCACCGTCGAGGCTGGAAAGCTCAACGATCTGTCCGTGCCCGCCACGGAATTTTCCTGCGCCACCAGAATCCGGACGATACTCTTTGCGCCAGTAAACAATGGGCGAGGTGGATTCGGTAATTTCGACTGGCGTTCCGCGAATGCCGCTGGGGTATGCTGTTGCCGAAAGGCCATCCTTCGTTGGTCTCGCCCCTGTGCCGCCGTTGGTATTGGCCGTAATGGTGAAGCCGCCGTCGATGTCGTTGCGTCGAGCAGCGAGGCCTCGCAGCATCAGCGACCATACACAGGACGCACCTTCAGCTGGTATACGCTGCGGCACGGCTTGGCGAAGACATCCAAAGACAACATCGGGTAGCATTTGACCGATGACATGTCGCGTTGCAACGGGGTTGGGAAAAGGCGCATTGAGTATGCTGCCAACCGGCGCAGAGACTGTGAAAGGCGCCAAGGATCCGGCGTTATTTGGAATCTGCGGCGAGATTATGCAGCTCAAACCAAAGCAGGTGTACGCCGTCGTGTAGATAATCGGCACATTGATGCCAAATGGCGCCAACGCCGATGTTCCTTCAAAGTCAACATGAACGCCGTTTTCGGAAACGGTTGTGGTTGCTATCAACTCAATTGGACGATTGTAGCCGTCGACCGTCATGGCATTTTTGTAAACTCCCGGCGGCACCTTTGCGATTTCCCCAAGAACTGCTTCACGTGATCGCTCGATGATGAAGTCAGCCAATTCCAATAAGTCACTCAAGCCAAACTCGCACATCATATCGCGCAACCTCTTGCAGCCAATATCGTTGCAAGCGGCTAGAGAATAAACATCACCTTCGGTTTCAACAGGCTGGCGCGTGTTCGCCTTGATCATCGCAAGCAAGGTCGAATTCATCTGTCCACGCTCGGCCAATTTCAGAAATGGGATGTAGATGCCCTCCGCATGAATATCCTTTGCGTCTGGCCCGTAGCCGATGCCGCCAATGTCGATCAGATGACTAGTGCAGGAAAAAATTGCGACCAGCTTCCCTTCCAGGAAACACGGCGTCGTCACGACAAAATCGTTGAGATGTCCGGTGCCCTTCCAGGGGTCGTTAGTGATGTAGATATCACCGTCCTCCATCGATTCTAGAGGGAAGTGATTGATGAAATGTCCAACGGATTCTGCCATCGCATTGACGTGGCCGGGCGTGCCGGTGATTGCCTGCGCGAGCATTCGACCTTTGAGGTCAAACACACCGGCTGACAGGTCTCCACATTCTCTGACCATCGATGAAAATGCGGTGCGCAGGAGCGTTTGTGCTTGTTCTTCGACGACGGCAATCAACCTGTTCCACATAATTTGCATGTTGATGCGCACGAGGGCGTCTTGCTGGTTCATGTGCGTGTTCCCTCCACATCTCGCCGTCGTTCGAGAATGATGTAACCACCTGCATTTATGTGCGCATCGAATGCGGCGGATACATATGTTGCAGTTTCGTTTTCAGCAATTACCGATGGCCCTGAAATCAACGCGCCTTGAGCAAGATTACTGCGCAAAAAGACGGGAACATCGACCATGTCGTCGAGCGCCGCGTCGTACATGGGTCTATGGCTGTTTGGCATCGCTGTTTTGCCACCGCTGATGCCAGATAATTCCAGCGGTCGTTCGACTTTGGTGCTGACCGAAAC
>CAVOAK010000005.1:0-44018 GCA_963693665.1 Alphaproteobacteria bacterium
AACGCCAAGATCAGGCGATCGATGTCATCGTCGTTAACTTGCAGGTGGGGTGCAATACGCAGGTAGTCTCCGCGAACGCTGAGATAGATCCGTTTTGCGGCGAGGCGTTGCTGAATCCCCTCGAAGTCGTCGTGGACAAATCCGGGAGCGAGACGAAAGCCCGTCATATGTCCGGCCCGATGGTCTTTATTAGGTGGAACTAATCCAAGATTTCTCGTGCGGTCTATTATGGTCTCGGTGATGCGGCGAAGGCTCGAATTGATTTCATCGACCTTCCAGGTATGCACCTGCTCGAGAGCTTTGATGGCCATGGGTACGGACATAAAATTATCGGATTCGCCCATGTTGAATCGGCCAACACCCGGCTGCAATGTGTCGGGGTAATCCAAATGCCCGTCTTGCCAATCGACGCCCCAGCCCTCCAGCATGTCGCCTCGCCAGGAGTGCTCGAGTGGAACGCCGTTCTGGTGTTCCGGCGCAACGTAGAGAAAACCTAATGTGTAGGGGCAGAGCAGCCACTTGTATCCTGCAACAACAAGGAAATCGGGGCGAATTTCGCTGACGTCGAACGGTAGGGCGCCAACTGACTGCGTGGCGTCGACTACCAGGGCTGCACCAACCTCGCGGCACCGTCGGCCGACAGCAACCAGATCGATCAGCGTTCCGTCAGCCCAAAAGCAATGAGGCAGGGCGGCAATCGCCGTCTGCTCATCGATTGCCTCGAGAATACTGGACGTTAAATCGTCATCTTCAGGACGCTCAACAAAGACCAGCTCGGCACCGTCGCGGGCACGTTTCTGAATCCACGGCAGTACATTGTTTGGATATTGATCTCGGAGCACGACGATGCGCTGACCAGCCTTGACCGGAAGGTTTTGCGCCGCGGTGGCGAGCCCGTAGCTGGCCGCCGGGATCAAGGCGATATCCTGCGGCGTTGCGTCGATCAGCTCGGCAAAAAGCGTCCGCAAACGCTCCGGTTCATCGATGCGCTCCGCACGCCCAACGTGCCAGGGCTGCGCCTTTTTCGTCACACTGACCAAACCCGCGTCACGGGAGCTCTTGAGAATGGGCGCAAGCGCAGAAAAGTTGAAAAAGGCGACGTCGTCGGGAATGTCAAAAAGCTGGCGTTGGCACGAGATCATGGGCGAGAAAACTTTCTAAGGTGTAGTGTTTGTGGCCAACAAGCCGATTGCTCTATGGCGACCTAGCCAATATGACAAAGACTGCGAAGTCAAATAGCACAATGGGAGGCACGGATGAGCCGAAATACGATCTTGAGCCAGATGGTCCAGACGGCGCGCGTTGGCAGATCGCTCACCGCCTTCAACGCTAGGGCATGCGAGCTTTGCGACGCGTTGAATGGTTGGGCCCAGTCATGACGGAGGGATTTGAGACCGTCGAGGTCGCCGTCGATCACCTAACCGAGTTGGTGGATCAGAGTTTGAAGGCGATCGGTGTTCCCGACGCGGACGTAGAACACATCCGTGACGTCCTGATGTACGCCCAGCTCCGCGGCAACAATCAGGGTTTGGTCAAGATCCCAGTACGTGCCGTGTTGTCTGATCCGGATGCTACGCCAATAGAAATCACTCGCACATTGCCTGCTGTCGCGCACATCGCCATAAACGGCAACTCAGGCATGGTGGCCGCTAGGAGCGCTGCAATCGAGGCGGCTAATCTCGCCAGCACCTACGGCGTTGGTGTCGTTGGAACCAGTGGCCGCGCGACGTCGACAGGCGCGATGGGCTACTACGCGGACCTGATTGCCCGCGAGGGGATGGTCGGCATCGTTATGGCTGGCTCGGTGAAGGTGATGGCGATCGCGGGTGGCGTTGACCCGGATCTCGGCACAAATCCAATTGCCATCGGGGTGCCTACTGGCGACGTTCCGGTGGTGTTCGATATGACCACAGCCGCGATGGCCTGGTTTGGTCTCATTCAGGCGCAGCAAAGAGATGAGCATATCCCCGCCGGGATCGCCTACGACGCGACCGGAGCCGCGACCAACGATCCGGGTGAGGCCATGAGGGGCGCCACCATGACGTTTGGTGGGCACAAAGGGTCGGGCCTCGCCCTCATGATTGAAGTCATGACCGGACCACTCCTTGGAAACAACATCGCGGGTGACGAGCGTGCGCAGAGCTCAGGTGATCTATTCATTGCATTAAACCCCGCCGCACTTGGCGGCGCTGAGACTTTCCTCGAACGGGTCGACGCGCTTACCGCGCGGGTCAAAGCTGGCCGTAAAGCCGAAGGATTCGATGAGATCTTGCTGCCGGGTGAGCGTGGCAACCGGCAGACCGCGGCATCACACGAAACAAACCGACTACGAATCGACAAGGCGCTTTACGAGCAGTTGATCGAACTTGCTGCGGGTGAAGAATAACCGGTCACAGCGCTAAGTAAGCTGACGGGGTCGCGTGTTGACAACGCCATGTCGCCGCGCCGCCGTCAAGGATGCGGCGGAGTGTATGCGTATGCCATCGGGCTTGTTGTTGAGCCTCGTTGATATGGAGAAAATTACGTTTACTGTATGCCACACAACAGGAGGATCATGATTTGAAACGTTTGGAGCTCGAAGCTTTTGATACAGCTGAAGCGTTGGGTAACCGACCGCTTTGCTTCGCGATGCGGGCTGGCGATTCGGTTTATGTCTCCGGCTGCCTCGGTCGCCCTGATGGTGAACAGAGGATTGTCGAAGGTGGTGTTGCTGCCGAGACCCGTCAAGCATTGCACCATATGCGGGCATCGCTTGAAGTCGCGGGCAGCTCATTGGGTCGGGTCGCCAAGTGTTTGGTGTTTCTGACGGACATGTCTGATTTTGATACGATGAACGAAGTCTATGGCGAAGTTTTTGGAACCCACAGACCCGCCCGCACTGTGGTCGCCGTCGCCGAGTTGGCATTTGACGCAAAGTTCGAGATCGAATGCGTCGCACTAACTGATTGAAAAACGATTTAGCCATAGAGACTGTTTTGCAGTGCGCCCAGCACAGTCTACGGTAGGTGCTGCTAGACTCTGCCAAGGTAATTCATCATGAAAGTCGTCTTGATCAATCCGTATGAAATCGGACGTCAGCCGTTCGGCCTGGCCGAACCCGCCGCTTTGCTACAAGACGCAGGGTGTGTAGTCGACTGCCTCGACCTTTCCATCCAAATGCTTGAGGCAGACGTGGTATCTGGTGCTGACCTAGTTGGCATCTACGTTGCGATGCACACCGCAAGCAGGATTGCTGTAGAAGCACTTCCACGCATTCGAGTGATGGCTCCGAAAGCGCATCTTTGCGTTTATGGGCTCTATGCACCAATGAACGAGTCGCTGTTTCGTGAACTTGGCGTGGGGACAGTGCTTGGTGGTGAATTTGAAGGCGGGCTGCTCTCGGTTGTCCGACGGATACGGGCCGGCGAAGAGGGAGGCATACAAACTGAAGCGTTGATCGATCTGTCAAAGGTCGCATTCGTCGTGCCCGATCGCTCGAAACTGCCGGAACTTAGTGAATATGCGCATCTTGAGATGCCGGACAATAGCAGCCGAATAGTCGGCTTTGTCGAGGCTTCGCGTGGGTGTAAGCACGTGTGTCGTCATTGCCCTGTCGTACCGGTTTACGAGGGCCGTTTCAGCGTCATCCCTCGCGAGGTGATCCTAGCCGACGCGCGCAATCAGATTTCTGCTGGTGCTCAGCACCTTTCATTCGGTGATCCAGACTTTCTGAATGGCCCAATCCATGCCATTAAAGTTGTTCAGGAAATTCATGAGGAATTCCCGCACATCACCTATGATGCGACAATTAAGATTGAGCATCTTCTTAAGCATCGTGAGCTTCTGCCAATACTTAAAGAAACCGGCTGCATATTCGTAACGTCGGCTGTTGAGTCGGTCGACGACCGGATACTTGAGCTCTTAGACAAGAACCATACAAACTCTGATTTTGGCGAAGCAGTGCGTCTGCTGCAGGAAGTCGGAATTGACCTTTCCCCGACATTTTTACCTTTCACACCATGGACTACGCTTGCAGGCTACGTTGCACTGCTCGAACGTTTGGTGGATTTGAATTTGGCGAACAATATTAGTCCGATTCAGTTAGTGATCCGTTTGCTCGTACCCGCGGGGTCCTATCTTTTCAAACTGCCTGGGTTCGACGATATCGTTATGCCGTTTGATGCCGATCGGCTGGGATATCCGTGGGTACATGAAGATCCGTGCGTTGATCAGTTACAGGAAACGCTCGAAGCGTTTGTTGCCGAGGCCGACCAAAATGATCTGGCACGACGCGAAACTTTTGCAGAGATCTGGGCGCTAGCTCATAAGGCGCTTGGCGCAAAGGCGCGACCTCTTAGCGCCGACTTCATGGGACCAGCCGTGCCTCAGATGTCGGAGCCATGGTATTGCTGCGCTGAACCGACGAACCGACAACTTAACGACTTCTAATCCTTGGCCTGGTGGATCTAAGTGGCGAATGTCCGCTTTGTGTCAAATGCGGACGCATAGTGGCTCAATTTCAGACATGAATATCGGCTCCGATTAGCGCGTTAAGAACAGGGAGAAGCAATAGAGCCAGTGTCACGGGCTCTGTAATAATCTTCACAGTCGGAACTCCCTAATCCTCCGCACGCCGCAAGGCTGCGAGATAAAATGCTATCCCGCCTGCCAAGACCCAAAACCAGTATCCGACGAGAAGTGGGAACTCGTCGAGAAACGCCAGATGCCACGAGATCATGATTCCTAACGCCAACGCGAACAACCGAACCGCAATACGTCGCTGAAACAAGAACGCGACCAATCCAAGCAAGTAGAGCTCATTGGCGAGCCAGCCGACCGAAATGAAGATGATTTCGAAGAGCGCACTGAATGTATCGACAGAGCGCCCCTCTGCAAGAAATTTCCAGAACTCCCTGTGCGCAAGACGTGCTCCTTCGTAACCAATGTACTCATCCAAGATGGGGAGCACCCAGCAAAGGGCGTAAAGGGCCATCGATACTAGCCAGGCGAACTTTTGAGCGCCCGTCGTCATAAATTTATCCCGATAGTCAAAGGAGTGTCTGTGCAATGCCTGCTGTGGACGTGTAAAGGCCATAAGGAGAAGTTTTGAAGGTCAGTTTAGCTGAACAGCGCCACTTTCACCGACGACAACGAACGGCGCCCAAAACATGGGGTGGGCGTAGTACGGTTTATCTGGACCGTCCATCAACGCTAATCGAGAGCGCCGCAACGCCTCGCTCCGGCCAACTCGCGGGTCGGCTGCCGTCATCGCCAGCATTCGTGTCGTCAATTTTACGGCGGCTTCTGTATTTACCGGCCAGTGAGACACAAGTAGCGCCCGACTGCCGGCGTAGAAGAACGCCCGGGCAAGTCCCGAAAGGCCTTCCGCCCCCGGCGTACCATCGGGTGCGGCCGTATTGCACGCCGACAGGATTACCCAATCCGCATTTAGTTTCAATTGTGCGACTTCGCTGGCTGTCAATAGCCCGTCGTCGCCGGGGTTGGCTTTATCCGGAGGCATTAGCACCAGAGCCGGCTCACCCAATCCCTCGAAATCACCTGCCATGAGGCCATGGGTTGCAAAGGCGATGACCCGCGAATCCGTCATGTCTATGCTCTTGGTTTTCTCTTCGGTCGCATTTTCCGCCAGATATAGTGAGGAAGAGCCAGCTCCCAAACTTGCCGCTAGCGCGTGCAGCTCATCAGCTGTCTCCGGCAATGCAGGCAGCTGTTTGACTAGAGTTGGATCAGCAAGGCCTCCACCACCGCGCGCGAGTAACGAGGTCACCTGAAATCCTCGCCTATCTCCGCCATGTCCGTCGAGCACCGGATCGCCAATTCCTATGAATGGCTTAGCAGCGCGCGCCGATTTTGAGAAATTTCTGAGCGCTCCCAACGACGATACAGATGGCAGGACCGTCATTGCATAGCGCTTTGCCAACCACGGCACCTCTCGGTATTCAGTAAAATCAGTAATAGCGACTTGTGGTTTGTCAGTTACTAAGACACCGAGTGGTAAACTCTGCAAAGCGCTATCAGGAACAACAAACACGTGGGTAGCCCCGACCAAATGCGGTTCCGCTGGCTCAAGGATTTTTTGATATAGGCGATATGCGCGAGCAGTCGAATAGGTTGGAATATTTCTAAAATCTTGGATGTCGGTGGAGTCCAGTCCGATTCTTAGATCGGAAACCGCATCGCTCAGTTCCTCTCTGCCTATCGGCAACACAGCCATATCAATCCGGTCATGGCGAACGGTCCACAAATAACTTTGTTTTCGATCGCTTGAATAGACCAGCAGCGCTTCGGCTTCGCGCAGCAGAGCCTGAACGGCACCCACTTTCATTGGCTCCGGGCTAGCAAGCGCCGCGTATTCGGGAAACGAGTGCGAGAACTGAGCATCAAGAGTAGAGATGGTGCTGCCGAGTTCCGTCAACGCTAGCCGCTGCTTTGTTTCGTCGGACTTGTTCCTCTTTTCAGGCGACTTGCTCAAAGCTCCAATGAGATTCGCTTCTAGAGCCTGCCAGCGCTCGACCGCGTCCTGTCGTCGCCGAATCTGCTCCGCTAGCGCATCATTACCTGACGCAAATCTCGCGAACATCTGTGCAACTGCTGCGCCTGCAGTGCTTGCTCGCGCCAATTGAGCTACTTCGAACGCCTCAGCTTTCAACGTATTGAGGTTTTGTGGCTCGACCTCGATCAGAGCATTAATAATCCTGATATGCCGCATGAATTAACTTCTGACACGGCGTGGTTTGCTTTCTGTGCCTGTGGATTTTTGGATTCTTGCGCCTGCAGTTCGTCTGCGATATATGGATGTTGTCCGGCGAATATGATCAAGGGCAACGTCGTATTGCCCTAAATCTTGGTGAAGACTTGCCAGATTGTTATGGCTGGCGGCCACGGATGGGTGCTCTTTGCCTAACGTTCTCTCTCGAATCCCTGGCGCGCGCAATTCGATCTTTTCCGTCTCTTCGTAACGCTTCAGCTTGCAGTATACCCCTGCCAGGTTATTCAGACTGATTGCCAATGCTTTTTCATGAAGGGGGGCTGCTTTGCCGTAGTTGCCCTGGGCGCTATGTAGTTCTGCACGGTTGCTAAGACTTGTCGCAACATTCGGATGCTCAGGCTCTAGCGCCTTTTCTTGGATATCCAGCGCGCGTTCAATAAGTGGTATGCCTTTTTCGTTGCGGCCTTGCGAATGATAGAGCGACGCTAGATTATTGAGACTTATCGCCACTCTTGTGTGCCCGATATCCAACGACTTCTCCCGGGTCCCAAGGATACGTGTATAGAGCGGCTCCGCATCGACGTAGCGACCTTGTGCACGATAAAGCGCTGTCAGATTGCCGAAAATTGTTGATATTTTTATGTGTTTCGGCCCGTATATTTTCTCCCGAATCATTAACGCGCGCTCGTAGAGTGGCTGCGCACAGCAGACGGCTGTCGGGTCAGCCGACGCGCCGACGCGTGGCGCAACTTTCCGCTGATGAATAATCAGCTCGGGATTTCACCGACAAAATTACGCTTGCCGACGTCGACCCCGGCGCTGCGCAGGATGTCGTAGGCCGTGGCGGCATGAAAGCAAAGTTGCGGCATTGCAAAATGAAAGAGAAAGATCTGTCCACTAAATTTGAACGTCCGCGCAGACAGCTTGATTTCTATATCGCGGGTCTCGCTGCCGTCGAGCTGATCAGGTTTTACGCTCTGCATGAATTCGAGTGTTTCGGCGACTTGCCTCTTGAGGTCAGCGAAACTTGCTTCTTCGGCACCGAAGTAGTTGGGAACATCTTGGCCAATTAGGCGGGCGACTGCACCGCCGGAATGGAAGAGAGTTGTTTTCGTTTGCATCGCCATATGAAACATGTCGGGGAAGACGCGCATTTGAAGGAGTACGCTCTCGTCAATCTTGTGGTCCGCGCAATGAGCCTCCGCCTTATCAAGGATGCTTGCGACGCCGCCCAGGAGTTGGATAAAGACGGGAACCGAGGCTTGATACATCGAAAGAGGCATGGGATTAATCTTTTCTAAAAGTTGGGGGGGGAGGGGGTAGACGCCGATGTTGCCAAGGCATTTTTGCCAAGACGTGCGCCACGTTAGAATTTTGCATGGGGTCGTAGTTCACACAACGAACTGTCTAATTCGGTATGGGAGGTCTGACGATGACTCGGGATGAAGAGATTGGAATCGAGTGGGACTGCCAGAAAGTCTGGCGACAGTACTATCACTATGTTGATCATCACGAATTTGATAAGGCGATCAAACTGTTCACCGAAGATGTGACCTGGGAGTCGATGGGGCTTGATGTGAAGGGGAGGGACGCCGTCTTGGAAACCCTACACAGTGGCCTTGGCAACGACACGGTCCGGCACGTGGTGTCAAATACAGTGGTTAACGTCATCGACGAGAACCATGCTGAATTGTTCGAGTACCACACGATTTACTACTCGCGGGGGGAGCGAAGAGAGGACATGGATGGCCCGTTAGACTTCGACGGCCCACACCGACTCAGTGATGCCTATGCGAAAATGCGGCGGGTCGGCGACGAGTGGCAGATATACGCAAGAGAAAAAAATCCAATCATATTTCGGCGGCCGAACGAACCTGCAGCCTTGGAAGACTGGGCGGAAAAGGAAGGCAAGAAAGTGCCTTCGGCTTAGTCCGGTTAATAACCCTTCGGTTTGATCGCACGATGTGCGGTCGATGGTGTCGTTGTCGCTTCACGCTCCGATGCTTTTACATCTCTGCTATTTTTTCTTACACTTTTCCTTCGCATAGGCGAGAGCCTCGTGAATATAAAGCTCATACTGATCTTCAAATTCGGTGGGAATGAGTACCCATTCTTTGAATTTTTTTTCGTGAAGTTAAACTCCATGCCATTTTCATCAGCAATGAGTTGGTCTATCCGGCTGGGAGAGATTTTAATGATGAGGGCGTCTTCTTTCTCAAACATCATTGCAATAAAATCGCCGTTATAGCGAAGGCAAGGTGAATTCATCATCGTTGAATATTCAACGCCTGATTCTTGAACCATTTTGTCTGCGACGTTTTCGTAACTCACGACGTTTCCCCCTCGATGTAGGTCAATAGCGTTGGATTGTTCTCGAGTTTCCGTGGGCCCATTAACATCCCACTCAATCCATGTTTCTTGAGATATTCATATGCTAGAGGAGAGTCTCTTCTTAGCGGAATAGCCGAAGAAACTTGAAGTTTCACAAATAATTTTTGGAATTTTTTATCGTGATTTTGGCCTTTGAAAAAGGGGCGAACAAATTCGATAACGTCACTTTCCTCAAGTCCCACTTCCAAGATATCGTAGTCGAAGGCGACCTGTTTGTGCGGGCCCGCGAGATATATGAATACGGTGTCACCGACCGAAACCTTCGAGTTTAAGGGCCAATAGGTTTCGGCTTCCCTAAACGCGCCAAAGACATCGTAAAACTTCGTGTTTGCGGGGTACAGCCAATGCATTGGATAGCCTAGTCGTCCTCGTCGAGGAATCGCTGATAGTCGTCGCAGACATCCCTAACGGCAACCTCGACTAACTCCTTGCCGAGCGCCGGCGTTGCGAGCGAAGAATCCGCTCCAATACGGCCGTCCGGGAAGATGCGGCGGTGGTGTTCGGCCTCATAGTGATCGTCGCTCGGGTGGTCCCTGATATAGGTCACGGAGACCTTGGTCGGTGCGCCGATCTCCACTGACTTTATGGAGTCAGGATGGGCATATTGGGTCATCGCGACTTCGCTCGGGGTGCAGTGAAAGCCTTCCCATTCGCCATACTGTTCGTGGCGCATCTTGTCGGTGTTCGGATGCTCCCACCAGCTGCGCAGGCGGCAGCGGATCTTTGGCCGGTTGCTCGGCGCCAGGCTTTCCTCGTGATAAATTTCCTGAAACGCACACCGCGCCGGGGCGACATTGCCGCCGTGGCCGTTGAGAAAGTAGAAGCGCTCGAATCCGTGGTGCGCGAGCGAGAGGATTGTATCTTTGATTAGGGCGATCAGCGTCGTTGGGCGGACCGTCAGCGTTCCGGCAAAATCCAGGTTGAACTGCGCAACGCCACAATAAATCGTCGGTGTAATGAGGGCGTCGATAGATTGGCCAACGCCTTCGGCGATGACCTCAGCACAGATTGAATCGGTTCCTATTATGCCGTTTGGACCGTGCTGTTCGGTCGAGCCTATAGGGATGATGACCCCCTTGGAGCGGCCAAGGTATCCTTCAACTTCCTTCCAGGTACTGAGGTGGAGAATCATGTTGTTGCCTATCTGTTTTCGAGCCAAACCGCTCGAGTAAGTGACCTATAAAATGCCGCGAAGCTTCGCGCGACTACCGGATTTAATGCTCAATTGTGTGCACCAGTATATATCGCTTGGACATGTGCATCATTGACCATTCTTGACTTGGTTAACTGAGTTCTCTTTCCGTTTTGTATGAGCTTGTCGTTGATTTTAGACGGAAATATGGGTTAATGATGGCTTCCGGCGTTTCAATCGATGTGGTCTGCGTCGATTAGCGTGTGAAATGCTGCCAATAAGGACACCGGTAATGAGTGGTTCAAAGAAAGCGACATATCGTCCGCAGACCGTGCTCGTGCGCGGCGGATTGACGCGCAGTCAGTTCGGCGAAGTCAGCGAGGCGATCTATCTGACATCGGGATTTGTTTATGATTCGGCGGAGCAAGCTGAGGCGTCTTTCCGTGGTGAGAACGACCACTACATGTACGCGCGTTACGGCAATCCGACGGTGTCGATGTTCGAGCAGCGGTTGCGCGATATCGAGGGTGCCGAGGATTGCTTTGCCACGGCAAGTGGCATGGCTGCCGTATTCGCCTCCCTGATGTGCCAGCTCAAATCCGGTGACCGGGTCGTTTCGTCGCGCGCGCTGTTTGGTTCGTGCAAGATCGTCCTCTCTGAAATTTTGCCGCGCTATGGAATTGAAACCGAATTTGTCGACGGCACTGACCTTGGCCAGTGGGAGAAAGCGTTGTCAAAACCGACGAAGGCGGTGTTTCTCGAAACGCCATCCAACCCGACCCTTGAGATCATCGATCTTAAGGCCGTGGCAGACCTCACACATGCCGCAGGCGCAATGTTGGTCATCGACAACGTGTTCGCAACGCCACTGCTGCAACGGCCACTCGAGCTCGGCGCCGACGTTGTGGTTTATTCGGCGACGAAGCATATCGACGGGCAAGGACGCACGCTTGGCGGCGCTGTCCTTGGCACGGAGGAATTCGTGCGTGGCCCGTTGATGTATTTCCTGCGCCATACCGGCCCTGCATTGAGCGCGCTCAATGCATGGGTTCTTGTCAAGGCGATGGATACGCTGGAGCTCCGTGTTATGCGCCAATGCGACAACGCACTTGATGTGGCGCAGTTCTTGGAGGCCCATAACGGTGTGGGGCGTGTGCTCTATCCTGAACTGCCATCACATCCGCAAGCTGACCTGGCGAAACGCCAGATGCGTCGAGGCGGAACCGTTCTGTCCTTTGAGCTTGATGGCGGCAAGGAGCAAGCGTTTCGTTTCGTCAATGCGCTGGGGCTTGTGGATATCGCCAACAATCTCGGCGACACCAAAAGCCTGATCACCCATCCGGCGACGACGACACACGCGCGCATTCCGGCCGAAGAGCGTGAATTGCTTGGCATTACCGATGGGCTAGTCCGACTGTCGGTTGGCCTCGAAGATGTTGAAGACCTCAAAGAAGATTTGGCCCAAGCACTGCACACTTGATTTGGCGAGGCGCACAGGGCGCCTAGTTGACGAGTGTTGGCAAACTAAGATTTTCTACTGTTGGCCGATCAGACGCTTGTCGACGGTTCGGCCGAAGAGGCGCTCGGCGTTCTTGCAGGCAAATTTTTCGGCCAGAGCGCGCGGAAACTGACTAAGCCATCTGCGGTTTACCGCCATTATTTGCTCGTAATTGTCCCACTGGCTATTGACACAGGTATCGGACCCGATCATGAAGCGGTCCGAAAAGCGCTCAAGAACCCGACGCCACGCGGGATCAATAGTACCCTCCGACCCTAAAATATCCCATTCTCGAAACGACGTATCTGCATAGAGCGTTTTATAGGTCGCCATCATTGCTTCGACAGTTTGAGCCGACTCAGACATGCCCGCATGTGCCCAAATGATTTTGAGTTTGGGCTCAAGTGAAAAGAGCTGATCCATCGGTTCTTTCCCGGAGTGAACATGAACGTAAATATTATTTGATTTTGCCAGTTCAGCGATTTTTTGCAGCAAAAGTTCATCGCTGGAATCGACGTTGTGCAGGTGAAACTCGCCAATACCCTCGTGGGGATACTCATTCAACCGTTGTACAAGATAGTCGGCCATACTTGGAGCCTTGGTCCAGTTCGACGACCCGGCTTCACCATGATACGGGCGTAGCTCCGGGACGATACGGTTCGGCGCGTATTCCCAAAGCTTGATCGTACCCTCGCCCGGAGTCGACGATACCAGGCCCATGGCAACGCCGGGTTTATCCATCAACTCTATGACAATCGAAGGAGGAAAGGGCCCCAGGCGGATTCTTTATAGTGAATGTGGGCATCAAATAGGGGCAGTGTCTCGACATCCTTGCTAATGTGTTTTGAACTCTCATCAGCTGAACTGGGGATGGGCATGTTCATCGATAGAATGAATATGCATGCAGCTGGCTTCAAAATTCGACGGAGGTTCGTCAACAATATTTCGATCTCTATACGTTGTGTTTTCCAATCGGTGCGTCTGGCATCACAAACGGCTGTGCGCTTTCGAAAGCGCGGGCAGCGCGTAAGACCAGAGCATCCTCGAACATGGGCCCGATGATCTGAAGCCCGACCGGAAGACCATCTGGTGTAAAACCACATGGCACCGAACACGCCGGTTGCTGGGTCAAATTGAACGGATAGGTGAACGGCGTCCAATCGGCCCAACGCGCGTAGACGTCCTTGCTTGGAAAATCTAATCCAGCATCGAAGGCCGGGATCGGCAATGTCGGTGTCACCAACAGATCATAGGTCTGGTGAAAACGCTTCATATGCTCGCCGAGCGCAATGCGATTTGCCGACACCGTTAGGTAGTCTGCAAGCGTTGTCTCTGCGCCCATTTCGGCGATGTGCAAGAGACCGGGATCCAAGAGCTTGCGTTGTTCTTCGGTGAAATTTGCTATCATCCGGGCAACACCGCTGAACCAAAGCGTCAAAAATATTGAGCGTGGATTTTCGAAACCTGGATCGATCTCTTCGACGTTTGCGCCGAGGTCACTGAGGGTCTGGACCGCTGCCCGAACTTTATCCTCGACCGAGGGATCGACGTCGGCATATCCGAGCGTCAGGCTGTAAGCAACTCGGAGGCCGCTGACACCCCCGCCAAGCCCAACACGATAATCCCGGCCATCAAAGGGCAGTGCCGTCCAATCGCGCGCGTCGGGCTGTGACATCACGGTCAACATCAGTGCCGCGTCACTGACGGATCGCGTCATTTGACCGACATGCGCCAAATTTGGAAATTGGCTTGCGGGGTAAGCGGGAACGCGGCCATAGCTTGGTTTGTAACCGAAGATGCCAGTAAATCCCGCGGGAATACGGACCGAGCCACCGCCGTCGGTGCCGATGTGGAGCGCGCCCATTCCGAGCGCCGCTGCGACAGCGGCACCGCCGCTACTACCGCCAGGAGTGCGTTCCGTATTCCACGGATTGCGTGTAATTCCAGTCAAGGGACTGTCGGTCACGCCCTTCCAGCCGAATTCTGGTGTCGTTGTTTTGCCAAGGAGAACGGCGCCATGTTCACGCAGTCGCGCGGTCGCCGGTGCGTCCTCATCCCAAGGCTGGTTCGGGTCAGTCACTCGACTGCCGCGCAGCGTCGGCCAACTACGGGCCAGAACCAGATCTTTGATGGTTGTTGGTATGCCGTCAACGAGTCCCAAAGGCTCTCCGTCCAGCCAGCGTTTTTCCGATGCGTGGGCGGCAGCCTTAGCCGCGTCTGCATCGATCTGCCGGAATGCATTGACGATTCCATCGAAGGCGTCGATACGGCTAAGCACGGCCTCAACTACTTCCACCGGCGACAATTCCTTGCGTCGATAAAGGCTCATAAGTTCGGTTGCCGACAACAGGGCAACATTTTGGGTTTGCTTGGGCATGTCGGTTCCAGCTGGCACCCACCAATACGTGGGCAGGCTTGCCAGTGTTACATTGTTGCTTCCAGCAAATAAGCCAGAATGTTCTCGCGGTCGTTCTTTTTTTTTAATCCAGCGAATGTCATATTGGAGCGCGCTTTTGGGTCCCCGAGATAATCACGGAGAAATTGGTTCGGATTACGGATGTATTGGAGAAACATATCCGCGTTCCACACAAGTCCACGTGCGCCGGCGGACATTAAGGATTCTGAGTAGCGTTTGTAGCCAACCGCTGTTGCTGCGCGACGTCCGAAAAGCCCAGACAGACTTGGCCCAACTTTATGTTCATTGGACGCGACACCGTGGCACGCCACGCATTTTGTGAAGAACCGTTTCCCCGCTGCAATATCCGCCGCCGCTGATGGTGAGCTAAACCCAACGAAACTCATGACGAACGTTGCGGCAATAATTGGCAACATGCGTTGTTTCATGAACGAGCCAATTTTTCACACTATTCTGGTATTGGCTGCCAAGTCTTGGCGAGATCCAATGCCTTTGCGACACGACCGGAGTCCATCTCCTGTGCCAACGCATCACGATTGATACCGGCAAGTTTGTAGCCATTGTTTGCAGCGATCGTGAGCCACATAAGCGCCTGAATTTGGTCACTTCCAATGCCGTCGCCACGTGCGTAGCGTACACCAATGTGGTTTTGCGCCTTAGCATACCCTTGGAGCGCGGCCCTCAGAAACCATTGTGCTGCGGCCTCTTTATTAGCAGGGCCGGCAACACCATCACGATCGATTTTCCCCATGTTGTATTGCGCCTTTTGGTCACCTTTTTCGGCGGCTTGATGGATCCAACTTCGGGCCTTTACTTCGTCTTTCGTTGTTCCGTGACCATGTAAAAAGATTTTTCCATATGCATACTGCGATCTTCGTAAACCTTTCTCAGCGGCTTGCTCAATTAATTTTATAGCTGTTGCATGATAGGCATCTGAATTGGGACTGAACAGGTATGACATAGCGAGATTGTGCATGGAGTTCTCGTCGCCCTGTGCAGCTGACTTACGCCACCATTCGATCGCCATCTTCTTATCCGGTGCAAGTCCACGACCTTCGTCGTACATGACGCCGATATTGAATTGCGCCTTTGCGTCTCCGACATTTGCGAGAGGCCGCCAAAATTTTAGTGCACCTGCAAAATCGCCACTCTGATATGCCAGATAGCCTTCTTCGAATTCAGTTGCATTGGCAACATTCAAGCCGGTGATCGCCATCAGGAAAACTGAAAATGCCGTTAACGATATTTTTTCAATCGGCTGTTTTAGTAGTCGCAACGTGCCCCTCAACATTGCTTGCCCCCACTTTCTGGTCGCCATTGATTCATCCAGGTTTTGCCGGAAATTTTGAAACACGCGCGCGTAGTGATTCGATCAATCCATCAACACCATGTCGTCTGACAACAGCGGAAAATTCCTGTTTCTGTGTTACGATCATGCTGACACCCTCGACCACGACATCGACGATTTTGAACCCGCCATCGATAGGCCTAACACGCCAGTCCGCCCGCACAGACTCCCCGCCTTTGGGTTGGTCGATCAGGGTGCGTACGTAACGGTCCGTGGTGCCAGCTTCAACAACTTTAACGATCGAAAATGTCTGTCCTGAGTATCCGCCGAGGCGAACTGAATAAGTCTTCAGCACCCAAAGTTTGAACAAATTCTTGTAGTCATTCTGTTGCTCGGCGGACATCTTGCGCCAGTGGCTACCGACAACGAAACGACCGATGCGCTCAAGGGCGAATCCGCCATAGAGTAGCGTCTGAAATTCGGTCTCCCGTACCTCCAGGGTGCCGTTTTCTTCCCGAAGAACGGAGATGGCCTTGTTCGCTAGGTTCTGAATAAATTGCCCCGCCTCTTCATCAGTTGACTCCGCGAACGCACGGCTGGCCGGAGCAACAAAAATTGCTATCGCGAGAAGCGCACAAAGAACGATGCAAATCGGCGAATGATATCTTATGTTTTGGGTCATTCGTGGCGGCCATAAATACGGGCGCATAAGATTAAGCGCGCATAATAGGCCATGCTTCCAGTTTTGCTGGTGAATCGCAAGTATGGAGTGCTTGGCAGCAAGTGGTTATTTGCGCGCTTCTGAGCGCCCTACCATTGGAAATGCGAGGACGGTGGCGAGTGCTGCAACGACAAGGCAAAGCGCAATTGCCTCGCGGATACCGATCTGCTCTCCCAGAAACAGTGCGCTAAAGAAAACACCCATGATTGGGATTGCAAGTGTGCCGAGTGCGGCGACCGCTGCTGGTAAAACGCGAACCAGCGCAAACCACAAGGTATGGCAGACGAATGTAGCAACTATCGCTGCATAGGCGAGGCCAATGAGGCCACTGATGCTGACGCCCGTTAGATCGATCGGCATTTCAAACAGCAACATACCAATGACGACCGGTATGCCGCCGAGAAACAGCTGCCAACCAGTCAGAACCAGAATCGGCATTTCCCATTCGCGTGTCTTCATAACGACCGTGCCGAGCGCCCAAGAGAACGCAGCGGCCAGCATAAATGATGCGCCGAGCGGTGCCGCTCCCAATGCAGCCAAATCAGGACCAATCAAAATAACTAATCCTGTAAGGCCTAAGATCAGCGCGATTACACGTCGCGTTGTCAGTCGATCCTTTAGAATGTAGTGGCCGAGGAGCACCGCCCAAAGCGGCATCGTGAAGGCAATGATGACGGCACGCCCGGCCTCGATTAATGTCAGTCCGTAAGCAGATAGAATGTGCCAAAGCGTAATATTAAACAGCGATATAGTCAGCAACATGACCACACTGTGTCGGGGAATTGCGACGCTATGACCAGCGGCGCGCGCGATCGCTAACAGGCCAATGCCGCCTGTAACCAGACAAATACTCCGAAAGGTCCACGGTGATATCTCACTCACCGCCAGTTTCATGGCTGGCCAGTTGCCACCCCACAGCACGGCAAGGACGGCGATCATTGTCAAGCCCGTCAACGGTGCGACGGAGCTATTTAGCGTGCCGCCTTTTTCGCTTTTGTTCGACGTCATGGGGCTTTTCCAAACTGGCGTTTGATAACCGTTGCGCGCAATTAGCACGAGTGGCCGCTTCCGACAAATCGAACTCATGATTATGTCAGAGGCACAGTTCGTATGATAATGATCGAGTTGTAGATATCGCGCTCACAGATCAAGTTGTGAAGATAGAGACACCCACGGAGGAGCCTTAAGAATGCCGCTCGACAACACCATGCCGCTGATCCAAGAACTTAAGAAGTCGATGCCTTTGGCTAGCGAGCGTATGAGGCCCGGAGAGCGGGTTACAGGCTTGGTCATTGTCGATGAAGTCAATGGCTTCGCTTCCGTTGGTTGCGGCAATCTCGCGCCACCAGTTGCGAACGCTCAAGTTACGGAGATGGTGGAGGAAACTAATCGGCTGGCGCGGACATTTGCAGCCAACGATTGGCCTATCCTTGCCTTTCTCGATGCCCACGAGCCCGGGAAAGCTGAGCCACCCTATCCGCCGCACTGCGAAAAGGGGACTGGCGAAGAGGAACTCGTGCCAGAGCTCAAATGGCTGGAGGGAGAAGCTAACGCAACGCTAATTCGAAAGGATTGCATCAACGGATTTGTCGGTGCAATTGAGCCGGATGGACGCAATCGAATGGTTGATTGGGTCAACGAACATTCGCTCGAATGCCTTTTGGTTGTCGGTATATGCACTGATATCTGTGTTATGGATTTTGTCCTGACCACACTGTCGGCTCGGAATCATGGTATGATGCCGAGCTGTAAGGATATTTTTGTCCATCAGAACGGATGCGCGACCTACGACTTGCCGCTGGAAACCGCTAGGGCTGTTGGTTTGCCCGATACTGCCAGTCATCCACAGGAAATAACTCACTATCTGGGGCTCTATTTTATGGCATCGAGAGGCGCGCGGCTGGTCGATGCGGTCGACGCTTAGAACGGGAGTGCGGATTAGTCGTCGACCATTCGCAAAGAGTCGTCGACGCCAAAGTCTTCCCGCGTGCGCAAGATTTCTATGCCAACGCTGGCGGCCCCTCGGATGGCATCGAGTTTCTCAACGCGAACTTTTGCCTCTTCAATACGGTTGTCGGCAAGGCATAAGTCTGCAACGCGCTTGGCCAGTGTTTCAACAAGTTTGACATGCCCGACTGCCGCAAGCGCACGAACACCATCGACAATCTGCTCGTAACAAACAACTTGACCGTAGTCTTCTGCATCTAGGCGCTTCGGTTCGCGGACTCTGAGAATGATGTTGAGGCGTATCAGCTGTTCGCTGTTCTGCTCGTGTGAGCGCACACCGACACGCCACGGCACGACCAGATCACGCACGAACATGTCGTAGAGTCGGGGGCTTACGGCATCTGTTGATGCGCTGCGTGATTGGTGCTGGGGAACTTGAGAGCTCAACGTGGTTTCCTTGAAAATACGAGTACTTCAGTCCGCAACGCTCTAAGTATGGTGCGCACGTCCCTATGGAGCAACAGCGTTGTCCTACATCCTTGCGAGGTTTTGCGGTGAGTTGCTTGCGCGCGTATTGCGCAACCGCATAGTGTCCCAATAAGGGCACGGTTTCCTGCCAGCCGGCAATTTTCACTCACGCCACGGAAGGCCTATGCGGCTTTTAGATCATTTTCATTGGGGCGACCGAACCTACGTCATGGGCGTGTTGAATGTTACGCCGGACTCGTTTTCTGGTGACGGTCTTCTTTCAGCGGCCGAAACGGTCAAACGAGCGATCGATCAAGCAACTCAATTCCTCTCCGCCGGCGCAGATATTTTGGATATTGGCGGTGAGAGCACCAGACCCGGGTCGCGATCTGTTTCGGCAGATGAGGAAATCGCACGCGTGGTCCCCGTAGTAAAGGCGATCGCAGCGCTGCCCGGCGCGATTATTTCAATTGACAGCTTTAAGGCAGAAGTTGCCGACGCAGCACTCTATGCCGGTGCTCATATTATTAATGATGTTTGGGGCCTGCGCGCTGATCCCGCGATGGCGAAAATGGCTGCGGCGCGTGGCGTCCCGGTGGTTCTGATGCATAACAGAAGTCGGCCGAACGATGTGGAACTCAACGCCCGTCTCGGTGGCAGCTACCTCGGTGCGGCCTACGACGACTTGATGACTGATATCTGCAGGGAGATCATGGAACTGGTCGACACGGCACGGGCAGCCGGTGTTCCCGACGACCAGATCATCGTCGACCCGGGCATCGGCTTCGGTAAGACGGTGCAGCAGAATCTCGCCATTATCAGTCAGCTAAATCTTATAAAAGATCTCGGATTTCCTGTGCTTCTTGGTGCGAGCCGCAAATCCTTCCTCGGCCGCGTGCTCGATGTACCAGTTGAGAAACGCACTGAAGGCACAGCCGCCGCCTGTGTAATCGGAATTTTTCGGGGTGCGGATATAATTCGGGTGCATGATGTCGAAGAGATGACGCGGATAGCGAAGATGACCGATGCAATTTTGCGCGCACCAAGCGATGGCGGACCGAGGACGAACTGACTAATGGTTGAAGTTTACCTTGCACTCGGAAGTAATCTTGGCGACCGCGCGCAAAATCTTGAGGCGGCTATCGCAGGCCTTAGCGATTTTGTCGACGTGACAAGGGTGTCGCCGACATACCAGACCGAACCAAAATACGTTGAAGAACAACCACTGTTTTTTAATTTGGTGGTCGCAGGTCGGACCGAAATCGCATCGTCGGACCTTCTTGCAAGCGTCAAGGCGCTGGAAACATCACTCGGACGGATGCCCTCGGAGCGCTACGGACCGCGTCTTATTGACATAGACATTATTTTCTACGGTGACGAGTTAATTGATCTGCCCGATCTTATCGTTCCGCACCCGGGTCTTGCCGAGCGGGCATTTGTACTCCGACCACTTGCCGATATCGCTCCGACAAAACGCCATCCAAAAAATGGAGATACCGTAAAGGCGATGTTGGACGATCTGCCTGAAGATGACGGGTTCAAACGCGTTTGATCAGTCTGCTAACGAGTGTCAAAACTCGTCGTTGGAAAGCTCCATGATGGTCGCGTGACCTTTGGTAATTGGCGTCAACAAAGTTGGCGATTGCGATAAAATATGCTCCGCATAGAATCGCGCCATTACCTGTTTGGCGCGGTAAAATCCGGTATTTTCACGTCGCTCTTGAATGGTGTCCTGCGCTGCACTGGCCGTCTTGGCCATCATTGCACCACCGGCGACTTGTCCTAAGAGTCGCATGTAGTATGTCGCGCCCGCATAAACTCCCAAGGGATCGTCGGCGGCCGATTGGACGAGCCATTCCGTAGCTCTCTCCAATGCTGCTGCCGCGTCCTCCAAATGCCGGCGAATAAGTGCGCCATCAACATCGTCGCTCAATGCGTGTGCGTGGGCGCGAGCGTCCTGAATAAAGGACTGTACCGCTTCGCCGTTGTCCCGAAGGACTTTACGTCCAACCAGGTCAACTGCCTGCACGCCGTTTGTGCCTTCATATATTGGAGCAACCCGTGCATCTCTGAGATATTGGGCAGCGCCTGTCTCCTCGATATAACCTACACCCCCATGTATTTGCAGGGCCATTGATGTGAGCTCAGTACCGAGATCGGTGCACCATCCCTTCACAACCGGCGTCATCAAGTCTACACGCGCTTGCGCAGAAGTCCGCGTTGCCTCGTCGGTGTGGGATTTGGCGACGTCGAGCAATGCGGCTGTGTCATAAATTACAGCTCGCATCGCCTCAATTTGCGACCGGATTGTTAGCAACATGCGCCGCACATCGGGATGGTTGATGATCGCCACTGGATCTCGTCCGTCCGCCGCGCGCGCGCGGCCTTGCACGCGTTCGAGTGCGTAATCCCGAGCACGCTGGTAGGCGCGCTCGGCCATTGCCAGACCTTGCAAACCGACGCCGAGACGCTCCAGGTTCATCATCGTGAACATATATTCCAGTCCACGATTCTCCTCGCCGACAAGTGTCCCCAACGCACCATCGCCGTCGCCGTAGGACATGGTGCAAGTTGGGCTCGCGTGCATGCCCAGTTTGTATTCGATAGAGATGCAGTGCAGATCGTTGGGTGCGCCGGAATCACCATTGGCGTCGATAAGCAACTTCGGCACGACGAAGAGCGAAATACCTTTGACGCCCGGAGGGGCGTCCGGTGTGCGGGCGAGGACCAGATGGACAATATTGTCCGCCATGTCGTGCTCACCCCAACTGATGAATATTTTTTGGCCACGTATTCGATAATGGTGGCCATCACGTGTCGCTAAGCAGCGCAGCTGTGCAAGATCCGACCCGGCTTGCGGTTCGGTCATTTCCATGGTGCCAGTCCACTTGCCTGAGACGAGGTTTGGCAAAAAGATGTTCTTTTGCGCGGCCGTGCCGTGGATGGAAAGGAGCTTGATCGCGCCTTGGCTCAAACTCGGACAGAGCGACCAAGCCATGTTGGCAGACGCCCAGATCTCCTTAACCGCTATGGAAACAAGGGTCGGCAGCCCTTGACCGCCATACGCTTTATCGCCCGCCAGTCCTGGCCAGCCGTCGTCAGAGAATGCTCGATAGGCTGCGGAAAATCCGTCAGGTGTCCGGACCATGCCATCCTCCAGATTACATCCCTGGCGGTCCCCGGACTGGTTGAGCGGCGCTAGTTCATTGCTCGCAAACTTGCCTGCGGCCTCAAGGATTGAAGCCACGAGCTCAGCGTTGACATCTTCGCACCCAGGCAATTCAATCAATGTATTAAGTATGCCCAGTTCGTTCATGACGAACGCCATGTCTTGAATTGGTGCCTTATAGCCACTCATGCTATCCTCGATGGCACGAAACAGCCGTGCCTAATTAAAGTACCTTTTCCGGATTCATGAGGCCCTTTGGATCAAATGCCGCGCGGATGCGACGCATCATGTCGAGTTCAAGGGCGCTTTTGTAATGTTTAAGTTCCTCACGCTTGAGTTGCCCGATGCCATGTTCTGCACTGAACGAACCATCGAGCGTGTGGACAATGTCATGGATGATGCGGCTGAGCGACGAGGCCTTTTGGCGGAATATATCGCTGTCCATCTCCGTTGGCTGAGACAGATTGAAGTGAATGTTTCCATCGCCCAAATGACCGAAAGCCACAGGTCTGATGCCCGGAACAGCGTCGGTGACAGCAGCAATTGTGGTGTGAATAAACTCGGGCACGCGCCGTACAGGTACGGATACGTCGTGATGGACACTGGCACCTTCAAATGCCTGGGCTTCTACCATCGCTTCGCGGATAAGCCAAATTTCGTCGCGCTGTTTTCCTGAGGCGGCGATTGTTGCGTCAGTAATTAGAGCTGACTCTGCGGCTTCGCTGAGCATCACCTCCATACTCTCCCTCATGTTTCCGTCAGCGCGTGCACCTGAAAACTCGATGAGGGCATGCCAGTCGTGCTTCTTTTGTAATGGGTCGACTGTGCCGTGTACGTGTTTAAGGGCGAAATCGAGGCCGATGCGTGGAATGAGTTCGAACGACGTTACGGCGTCGCCGCTGGCGGCACGTGCACGGGTTAGCAATTCGGTTGAGGCTTCGAGGCTAGTGAGGGCGGCAAATGCGGTCTGCACGTCTTTCGACGAAGGGAATAGTTTCAGGACAGCAGCGGTGATAATGCCAAGCGTACCCTCCGCGCCAACGAACAGTTGCTTCAAGTCGTAGCCTCTGTTGTCTTTGCGCAATCCGCGTAATCCATGCCAGATCTGGCCGTCCGGCAGCACGACCTCTAATCCCAAAACGAGATCGCGCGAATTTCCATATCGCAAGACGGCGACACCACCGGCATTGGTCGACAGGTTTCCACCAATCTGACACGAACCCTCCGCGCCCAGACTTAGCGGGAATAATCGATCCACAGCTTCCGCCTTTTTTTGGATGTCGGCTAGGATGCAGCCTGCGTCGACGGTCATTGTGTAGTTGAGTGGATCGACATCTCTTACCCGGTTCATACGGCCAAGAGCCAGGAGGATTTCGTGGCCTTCAGGATGCGGTGTTGCGCCGCCGCACACACCCGTATTGCCACCTTGTGGCACGATCGCAATGCCTTGTTTGGCGCAGAGTGTCACGACCTGTGCCACCTCCTCTGTCGATGCCGGCCGGACTAGCAGCGCGCATTGTCCCGTGAAATTCCCGCGGCGGTCGAGTAACAGCGGGGCAAGTTCTGCCGCGTCATTGCTCCATCCTTTGGGACCAACGATCTCTTTGATGCGCTCGAGCGTTCGAACGAGATCCGGCCCGGCGGTATCGGGTGCCATGGCTATCCCTTTTCGCTTACAAAATTGCTCGCCAAGGATGTAGCCCATCTACGAGGGCGCAACAACAGTGAAGCAAAGAGATAATTCGCTGGGGCACAACCATCTGTTAGAGGCCGGTCAGATACTGTTTTAAACTTCAATTTCTGCGATCGCCGCAATTCTCACTCCGTTTGCTTATTCATGCGGCATAGCTGCGCGGCGCAGACGGTCGTTGATCGCGCGTCCAAGCCCATGATCCGGAATGGGCATGGCGGTTATGGCGGAAAATTTGCCTCGGTCGAGTGCGTGAAGATGCGCAAATAAATTAGCAGCAGCCTCCCGCAAATCACCTGTCTCCGACAGGTTGAGTGTTGCAGCCTCTGTTGGACCAAATCCGAGGAGCGCCTCGCCAGGCCGGTGCGTTGTTGCGTCGAGATGGAGCGGAATAGAGGGGCGATAATGCGGGCCTGCCATGCCTGGTCCTCGCGGCCTGTAATCCGTCACGTCCGCTGTTGGAAGTGTCCGGCCAAGCGCCTGCTCCAATTCTTCAACTGGGACACCGCCCGGACGCAGCAACATCTGATCTCCACTACTGAGGTCCA
Source organism: Alphaproteobacteria bacterium (assembly GCA_963693665.1). Classification (GTDB taxonomy): domain Bacteria; phylum Pseudomonadota; class Alphaproteobacteria; order UBA8366; family CAVOAK01; genus CAVOAK01. The sequence goes on from CAVOAK010000005.1 coordinate 23,978, forward strand.
GGACGGTGGATTCGACACCGATCCGGCATGGGCCGCCATCGAGTATAGTGGCGACTTCGTCGCCGAAAGCCTCGCTGACGTGCTGTGCGGTCGTTGGACTGATGTGGCCGGACCGGTTGGCGCTTGGTGCTGCGATAGGACATCCAGCTGCCCGCAAAAACGCCCGGGCGCCCTCATGTGCGGGGATGCGTATCGCGACCGTCGGCAGGCCGGCGCTGGCGAGCAGCGATAGGGCGCTTCCTGCAATGCGCGGGAGAATCAAAGTCAACGCTCCTGGCCAGAATTCGCGCGCTAAGTTCTCGGCATGTCTGTCAAGCCTGGCGATGGGGGTGGCGCTCTCAATATCCGGTAGGTGAACGATAAGTGGATTGAAGTGCGGCCGACCTTTCACGTCGAAAATTTTGGCGACCGCCAAGTCGTTGGTGGCGTCTGCGCCTAGGCCGTAGACCGTTTCGGTCGGAAAGGCGACAAGCTTACCTGCTTTGATTGCATCGGCTGCCGCTTCGATGCCCTCAAGCTCAGGGGCGTAGGTTTGAGTAGGATGTGTCATCGTCGAATACTTCATGTGACGGAGGCCTGCTTCGCCGTCAACCCGAGAATTTCCCGCACGTCACACAGGATGGCCTTATTAGCGGGTATATTCTTGCGACCATGACGTGCGGTGTTTGACCAAGCGATCAATAAATTGATTTGAGTGGGCCTGTGAATCGATCAATGGGTCGGCTGGACTTGCATCTTGGCCGTCGACTTGCCACTCTTATTTACTTGCGATGTCCGTTTTAAGTGATTCCAAATGTGGGGAGTAATTTGCAATGGGAAAATTGAAGATCTACAGCTCAAAATCTTGCCCATGGGCGCATCGATCCCGTCTTATGCTATGCGAGAAAGGCGTCGATTTCGAACTCATTGAAGTCGACCTCAGCAACAAGCCAGATTGGTTTGTCAGCGTGTCCCCCTATACCAAAGTTCCTACCGTGGTGCATGGCGACGACACTGTCTGGGAGTCGGCCATCGTTAACGAGTATATCGATGAAGTTTTCCCAGAACCGGCAATGGTGCCCAGTGAGCCGGGTCGACGAGCACTTGCGCGTACTTGGGTAGATTATTCTGCAAGCCGTTTCGTTTCGGCATTCGGCGCCGTATTCCGTGAAACGGATCTGTCTGCTCGACTCGAGAAGGTGGAAAAGTTCTTGGAAACGCTGCGCTATATGGAGAATGAAGGTCTCGCCAAGCTTGGAGCGAACCCTTACTGGATGGGTGACAGCGTCAGTATAGTTGATGTTGCTTTCTGGCCGTGGTTTGAGCGTTTCGTGGCAATGACTGAGTATCGCGGCGTAACAATTCCCGATGATTGCCCGCGCCTCAATGCCTGGATCGCAGCAATGCGCGAACGACCGGCGGTAAAGCGGGCAGCCAACCCACCGGAATTTTTCCTCAACTCTTATGCCCGTTACGCCGACGACAAAGCGGCGGCGGCGGAATAGGATCAGGATCGTCGTTAGGCAATTCCGACGCGTCCCATAAGCTGGCGGAAGGCACACGATCGCTCAGGTCGCGTGATCGTGTGCCCGCTACCCGTTGACCATATTGTCTGAGCGGCGATAGGATCACTTCCCCGATGGTTGCGCCGTTGAACGCCGTCTCCGAGGATAGCAAGGTATGAACAAGCCTAATGTGCGCCCACAATCTCCGTATTTTTCCTCAGGCCCGTGCAAAAAGCGGCCGGGGTGGTCACTAGACGTGCTCGGTGACGCAACTTTGGGTCGCCTTCATCGCTCGGACGCTGCACGAAGCAAGGTTGTAGCCGTCATTGAGGAGACACGAGCGCTCTTACACATACCCGATGACTATCGCATTGGTATTGTGGCGGGTTCGGACACTGGGGCAGTGGAGATATCTCTTTGGTCCTTGTTAGGTCCACGCGGCGTCGATGTGCTCGCGTGGGACGCCTTTGGGAATGGCTGGGCGGTCGATGTTCTCGATCAACTGAAGATTGCAGATACCCGCATCCTCAAGGCCAACTTTGGGGAAATTTCCGATCTTTCTGGCGTCGATTTTTCACACGACGTTGTATTTGCTTGGAATGGGACATCGAGCGGAGTGCGAGTGCCCAATGCCGATTGGATTCCAGAAGGCCGCGAAGGTTTAACAATCTGCGATGCAACTTCCGCTGCCTTTGCCATGGAAATAGACTGGCTCAAAATTGATTGTGCGACCTGGTCCTGGCAGAAAGTGCTCGGTGGCGAGGCGGCTCATGGAATGTTGGTGCTGAGCCCGCGAGCTGTAGAGAGACTGGTCACATACACGCCGCCTTGGCCGCTGCCAAAGCTGTTCCGGTTGACTAATAACAGCAAGTTAAATGAAGGGATTTTTCGAGGGGATACCGTCAATACGCCGTCGCTGCTTTGCATCGAAGATGCACTTGATGCGCTGCGCTGGGCAAAGAGTATCGGTGGTGTTAAGGCGCAGATCGCACGCTCGGAAGGGAATCTGGCGGCAATCGCTGGATGGGTCGAAAAGACGGATTGGATTGACTTCGTGGCGTCAGATCCGGCTATCAGGTCGTGCACATCTGTATGTCTGAAGCTCTCCGACGTCTGTGGCCTTGACGGCGACGCTCGTGATATGGCGCCGCAGCGTATTGCTGAACTGTTGGCGGCTGAAGGCGTCGCCTATGACATTAATGCGTATCACGCATCGCCGCCTGGCCTGCGCATTTGGGCAGGCGCAACCGTCGAGCGTGAAGACATTGAAGCGCTGCTGCCATGGCTCGATTGGGCATTTGGTGAAGCCCACGCATTAACATAAATCGTAAAAGAGAGCATACATTGCCGAAGGTTTTGATCGCCGACAAACTCAGCCTGAAAGCTGAACAAATTTTTGCCGACAACGGTATTGAGGTAGATGTTAAGACCGGCCTTGGCGAAGCGGAGCTTGCGGTCGCTTTGAAGAACTATGATGGGTTGGTTGTTCGTTCAGCGACGAAGGTAACCAGTGCTGCTCTTGAAAATGCGGATGCATTGAAGGTTATTGGCCGCGCTGGTGTTGGCACTGACAATATCGATCTAGAGGCGGCAACGTCACGCGGCATTGTTGTTATGAATGCGCCGTCGGGAAATTCAACGACTACCGCGGAACATGCACTGGCGTTGATGTTTGCGTTGGCCCGACAGATTCCCGAAGCCAATTCTTCGACGCAAGCCGGGAAGTGGGAGAAATCTAAGTTTATGGGGGTCGAGTTATCTGGCAAAACACTCGGCATAATTGGTTGCGGCAATATTGGCGCTAACGTCGCGGAACGGGCTGTTGGATTGAAGATGCAGGTAGTCGCTTACGACCCGTTCTTATCTAGCGAACGGGCGGCTGACTTGCGAATAGAGATGGTGACCCTTTCTGAACTGTATACGCGCAGTGACTTCATTACTCTCCATACACCTCTGACGGACAGCACCCGCAATTTGATCAATTCAAATTCGATCAATCAAATGAAGAAAGGCGTGCGCATCATCAATTGCGCCCGGGCGGAACTTGTTGTCGAAGAAGATCTCGCGGCTGCCCTCGAAGCCGGGCATGTCGCTGGAGCGGCGGTAGACGTATTTTCGGAGGAACCAGCTACGGAGAACGTGCTGTTCGGTCTATCAAATTTGGTTGCGACGCCCCATTTGGGGGCGGCGACTTCGGAAGCGCAAGAAAATGTGGCGATCCAAATCGCCGAGCAGATATCAGATTTTCTGCTGACCGGAGCTGCAGCTAACACCGTCAATATGCCCTCCATTAGTGCCGAGGAGGCGCCAATACTCAAACCTTACATGCGGCTTGCGGAGCAGCTTGGCAGTTTCGCTGGGCAATTGACCGATTCTGGGATTGAGGCCGTGTCGATAGAGTTTGCGGGGCATGTTGCAACACTCAACACTCGTCCGCTGGTCTCGGCGGCATTGGTTGGCCTGTTAGCGCCGCTTCTGGATCGTGTTCATGTTGTCAATGCGCCGACGATTGCACGCGATCGAAATGTTGATGTCAGCGAGACCAAAAATGAACGGCCTGGCGACCATCAGACACTCATACGGTTAACCATCAGAACTGGCAGCGGGAAACAGTCCGTTTCAGGGACACTATTTGGTGGGGACAAACCGCGAATTATCGAGATTGATAATATGCCGGTCGACGCTGAAGTCGGACCACATATGCTCTACGTTCGAAATAAGGATTTCCCTGGAATCATCGGAAAAATTGGCCAAACGCTTGGCGACGGCGGTGTCAATATCGCGACGTTTCATCTTGGACGCGCAGAGCGGGGTGGCGATGCCATGGCTCTATTACTGATGGACGAGCCGATTGATAGTGATGTTCTCGATAATCTTGCAAGCCTTGAGAACATCGTATTGGTCAAGGCGCTGTCTTTTGATGAACATCGGTGAGTATTTTTTCCAGTGGGACGACGCCTTCAAATAACTGACTTTGCCACTGTTTTGCTATGGGCCGGCGTCTCCTTGGCCGTCGCAGCAATAAACATCGGATTATTTTCACCTCGCGCGGCGGCGCACGAGTGGCGCCCACTGACGGTAGCGACACTCAATCACATGGTAGATGTTGAGGTGTCCGATAGCGGCGATGACGTTTTCATACGCGGGCGCAAATTCCGCTATCGGCTCGAATTCGATTCTAAGTTAACGGCATCTATAGAGCGCTTGCCGTTAGAGAAATTGAAACTCGTGTCGGGAATAATTCCGCAGTCATCTGCCACTGACGGTAAACATGACATACGCTCTGCTTTATTCGCCGGACCGACCGTACGCTATCGCCATGGGATCCTTGGCGATGCGATCGAAGCTGGAGTTCTTGCCGTTGAACGCAGGGACGGCGACAGGGTTTTGTTCGTGTTGGATGAAGAGTCGGTCTTCGAAGACCTAACCCCGCGGCTCCATGATATTGATGGCGACGGTAGGGACGAAGTGGTTGTCGTCAGATCTTATTTAGATTGGGGCGCTGCGCTGTCGGTCTTTGGACTGCGGGACGGCGAGCTTGTTCAAATAGCCGAGGCAGATCCAATCGGTCGACCACATCGTTGGTTCAATCCAATTGGTGCCGCGGATTTTAATGGAAATGGTCAAGTTGAGTTCGCAGCGGTGATAACCCCTCATATCGGCGGATGGATTGTCCTCTGCCGTCACGACGGTCGGCATCTTCGTGAAATCGGTCGGTGGCCCGGCTATTCAAAACATGGAATTGGCTCAACCGTTTTGAGAATGGCCACGGTTGTGGATGCGAATGGAGACGGCCTGTTGGACATTACCGTGCCTACGCATGATCGCAACGTGTTAAAGGCTGTGACGCTGATCGACGGTGAATTAGCCGAACTTCAATCGGTCAGTAATGCGAGTGCAATCACTACTTCGATCGTGGCAGTCGATTTGGACGGAAATGGCCTGGAAGAGATCATATATGGATTGGATAACGGTAGTTTGGTCGTGATCCGAGGCTGAGGGTGCCTGGCCCAGAAGAAATAGGACATGGTGCAGAGTAGGCTCTCGCTTGCTCATTTGTCAGAATGCGGATTAATTAATCTCTTTGTGTATTGAAAATTAGTAAGGATTGAAATCGCATGTCCAATGTCGTGGTCGTTGGCTCCCAATGGGGTGACGAGGGCAAGGGGAAGATTGTCGATTGGCTGTCGGAACGCGCTGACGTCGTCGTACGTTTTCAGGGCGGACACAATGCTGGCCATACCTTGGTCATCGGCGGAACGACTTACAAATTAAGTCTCCTGCCATCAGGTATCGTGAGGCCTGGAAAATTATCCATTTTGGGCAATGGCGTCGTCGTCGATCCTTGGGCACTCATCAAGGAAATTGAGAATATTCGCGCAGCTGGCGTGGACGTTAGCCCTGAGACTCTCAAAATTGCAGAAAATGTGTCGCTTATACTGCCTTTGCACAGGCGCCTTGATCATGTTCGAGAGGAACGTGCTAGCGGCGAACAAAAAATCGGAACGACCGGTAGGGGAATCGGTCCGGCATATGAGGATAAGGTAGCTCGCCGTGCTGTGCGGCTTTGTGACCTTGTTGATCCTATCGTTGTTGCTGAAAAGGTTGACACACTATTGATGCATCACAATGCACTGCTGCGCGGCCTTGGTGAAGAAGAAGTGGATCGCGGCGTACTGCTCGCGGAATTGGCTGATATCTCCAATAAGGTCCTGCCGTATATGGCGTCAGTCTGGCAGATTCTCGATGAGGCGCGTCGGTTGGGGCGGCGTATCCTGTTCGAAGGAGCGCAAGGCATAATGCTTGATGTCGATCATGGCACCTACCCATTCTGCACATCATCCAATACGACTCCGGCGGAGGCAGCGACCGGTGCCGGTATTGGTCCTGGTGCATTGAATTATGTGCTGGGAATTACCAAGGCATACACGACCCGTGTTGGGTCTGGGCCATTTCCGACCGAACTTAGCGACTCCATCGGGCAACTGCTCGGGGAGAGAGGCCGAGAATTTGGGACCGTTACTGGCCGTCGCCGTCGATGCGGCTGGTTCGATGCTGTCATGGTACGGCAGGCGTCGAAAATTGCGGGCATGGATGGAATTGCCCTCACAAAACTCGATGTACTCGACGGCATGTCAGAAATAAAATTATGTACGGGGTACCGCTTGGGAGATGAAACTTTCGAATACCTTCCAGCATCTGGAGTCCAGCAGGCCAAAGTAGAACCGATTCTTGAAACGCACGAAGGGTGGTCCGGTAGTACGATGGGCGCCCGGTCCTGGGCTGATCTCCCGGCGACAGCGATCAAATACATCCGTCGTATCGAAGAGCTGATCGAAACGCCGGTCGCCTTGTTATCGACCAGCCCGGAAAGAGAGGATACGATCCTAGTCCGTGATCCATTTGCCCAATAAATAGGCATTTCTGTGATAAGGTGTTGGTTGGCGAGTGTAAACATCGTGCTCTAAGGACGGGCACGCTATGGCTTTGAATTTAACAGGTGGCGAAGGCGGTTCGGGTATCGTCTCGATTCAGGACCGCGTAGACATAAACCCGAACCAATCGATTCCGGCGCATGACTTGGCGCCGGCGGTTGCGTATTCTGCACGCCATCGTCGAGACCCGGGGCGCGAGATCATTGCCCTGGTTTGTGATCCCAAACTACCGCCGCGGTTGGTTGGCTGATTTACTATTCTACTCCGCCTGTCGTGGCTGCGTGGATGGCCGTTAATCACGAAATTCGACAACAAGCACTGAAGTCCCGCCAGGTGGAGTTGACAAACGAGTGGGGAAACACGGTGCGTCGCGCTGCGACGGAGGCAGCTGGTTCGCCGGCCCAAAGCAACGTTTCGGCCAGTGACCAAAGTCAGGCCGTTGCGGATCAATCTGAGCCGGAACTGGACGATGAATTTGATGTGGAAGACATCGGTGACGACTAGCCCCCTCGGGAGGCTATCTTGGTCGAACTGGGTTCTATGCTTCGCTGGTCAGTTGGCTATCTCGCGCCGCGTTGCGGATTGCGCGCTGCAATTTCTCGAATGCTCTCACTTCGATTTGGCGGATGCGCTCGCGGCTAACGTTATATTCCTGACTTAGGTCTTCGAGTGTTTTTGGTTCGTCACGGAGGCGGCGCTCCATAAGAATATGTCGTTCGCGATCATTGAGGCTGCCCATCGCTTGATTGAGTAGCAGCCTGCGCTTCGATATTTCCTGGGTTTCAGCCAACTGAATTTCTTGGCTTTCGGTCTCGTCAACAAGCCAATCCATCCACTCACCGTCACTCTCAGCTGAAGGCGATGCATTCAACGATGCATCTCCGCCAGCAAGACGTCTGTTCATGGAAATGACTTCGGACTCGGAGACATCCAGTCTTTCGGCTATCTTTGTCACGTTATCTGGATGGAGATCGCCGTTGTCGATGGCCTGTAACTGACCCTTCAGCTTTCGTAAATTAAAGAAGAGTTTCTTCTGTGCGGCCGTCGTGCCGATCTTCACGAGCGACCAGGAATGCAAGACATACTCCTGTATTGACGCGCGAATCCACCACATGGCGTAGGTCGCGAGCCTAAAACCGCGCTCGGGGTCAAATCGCTTTACCGCTTGCATCATGCCGACATTGCCTTCCGAGATGAGGTCGGCCACCGGTAGTCCATAGCCGCGATAGCCCATCGCGATTTTTGCCACAAGCCGTAAATGGCTCGTCACCAGTTTATGCGCAGATTCAACGTCATCATGTTCGCGCCATGATTTTGCCAGCATGTATTCTTCGTTTACTTCCAGCATGGGAAATTTACGGATTTCGCTGAGGTAGCGATGGAGATTTCCCTCCGGACTTATGACTGCGATGCTGGGAAGTGTGGCCATAATAAATCAACTCCAATTCTCTTTGGCGTTTTGGCTCGCTCCTCCCCAGGTGGCCAACTAACGCAACAGTCTTCCGCCAACCAACACGTCAACAGAACAGCTAGACATCTTCCAATGTTCCTATTAGTTCAATCATATCATAGGGTAATGCACTTTTAAAGCGTAATGGAACATGCCTCGTTGGGTGTATGAATCCGAGCAGTTGGGCATGCAGTGCTTGGCGCGGAAATCGCTGTATTGTTTCAGCTTGTTTCGCCGATAACCGCTTAAGTCGCGCGTTGGTATTTCGGCCGTAGGTCTGGTCGCCGATTAGTGCGTGCCCGAGATCGGTCATATGGACACGAATTTGATGTGTCCGACCAGTTCCAAGACGGCATTCGAGCAAACTCTCGCCACTATCGAAGGCGCGTTCAGTTCGATACCTAGTGATCGCATTCCGTCCTTTCGGCGGTGACACAACCGCCATTTTTTTTCGGTCACGGGAACTGCGGCCGATATTGCTGACGATTTCACCATCCCGCGGCGACGGCGTTCCCCAAACAACAGCTGCGTAGGATCGCTCAACATCGCGCGCCTGAAATTGCGCGGAAAGTGCGGCATGTGCCGTATCGTTCTTGGCAACGACAATCAGTCCGCTGGTACCCTTGTCCAGTCGGTGAACAATGCCCGGCCGACGCTCTCCGCCGATGCCTGACAAGCTGTCACCACAATGAGCAAGCAACGCGTTGACGAGGGTTGAGTCGGGTGTCCCGGGTGCAGGGTGTACTGCAATGCCGGCAGGCTTATCGACGATCAGCAGATCGTCGTCCTCAAAGGGGATGACAAGCGGTATTACTTGAGCGATGACTGTGGTGGGACGCACTGGTGGAACTATGGCCAGCAATTGCTGACCGTGTTTGACCCGATAGGACGGGTTGGTTATCGTCTCGCCATCGACACTGGTGCAACCTTCCTTGATCAGCGCCTGGATTCTACTGCGTGACAATTTAGGCTGAGATCGAGCAAGCAGGCGGTCGAATCGTTCGCCTTCTTGCTCTTCCGAAACCGTATGCGATATTGCAGAGTCGATTTGGTTCATACGTTTTTTTTTCCGAGGCGTCGATATGCGGGCATTAAAGGCTCTGGTGATCATCCTTGGGGTTATGATCGTGGCCGCTACCGGTCTTGTCGTCTATGGAATTATAACAAAGCTTGGCAATCTCGCAGGCAGCAACAATGATCCTATTGAAATCTTCCGCGATCAAGTCATCTCGGTAGCTCCCACTGCCGAGGTGCTGAATTATATAGTCGAAGAAAATAGCCTCGTCATCCGAGTGTCTGAGTCGGAGGGTGCAGACCGCTTTCTGATATTCGATCTGTCCACGGGAAAGCAAATGGGGTCGATCTTGTTGGAAAAGAAGGTAGGCGAATAATGAACTTCTGTAGTGACAACGTAACCGGCGCCTCCCCGGAGATCGTCGATGCGATCATGCGCGCCAACGAAGGAGCTGCAATGCCTTATGGGGCCGATCCGGTAACGGACCACGTAAGGCAACGCTTCAACGTCGTCTTCGAAACAGACGTGACAGTTTTTCCCGTGGCAACGGGAACCGCAGCCAACGCGCTTTCCCTGTCGGTTCTAACGCCGTCACATGGTGCGATTCTCTGCCATGAGGAAAGCCATGCCTGGGAAGATGAATGTGGTGCGCCGGAGTTTTACAGTGGTGCCAAGCTTGTGCCCATGGGTGGTGACCACAGCAAGCTCGACCCGGCAATTCTTGAAACCGCCCTTGGGCGCTTTCAAATCGGTTTTGAGCATCATGTTCAGCCCGCGGCCGTCACCCTGTCACAAGCGACTGAATCCGGCACGATCTACAGCGTCGATGAGATCAAAGCTATTTCCAGCCTTTGCCGGGAACGCGGCCTCAAGCTGCATATGGACGGCGCTCGGTTCGCAAATGCCTTGGAGACATTGGGGTGTAGCCCCGCCGATGCAACCTGGCGCGCAGGCGTCGACGCCCTGTCTTTCGGCGCTACAAAAAACGGTGCGATTGCTGCCGAGGCAGTCGTCTTTTTCAACGCGGCGGATGCTGGCGACTTCGGCTATCGGCGCAAACGTGGCGGCCACTTGTTCTCGAAGATGCGGTTTCTGTCAGCACAGTTGGAGGCCTACCTCAGCGATGATTTGTGGCGGCGAAATGCGATGCACGCGAACGCCATGGCCGCGCGGTTGGCGGCAGAACTTACCACCTTGCCTGGCGTGCATCTGCTCCATCCAGTACAGGCGAACGAGCTATTCGTGACCCTTGCCGAGCGTGTCAGGGAAGGGCTGCTTGCGGATGGCTTCAAGTTCTATCCATGGGCAGCCGGCGGCCCAGATTGCATCCGTCTCGTCACCGCTTTCAATACCGCCGAGGAGGACATCACGGCGCTGATCGACGCGGCGCGGCGCTACGCTGCCGATACAGCTTAAAGCACCGCTACAGGCACTGCCGCGTAGGTAGCGGCACGAATACCCGTTGCTGGCACCCTTATTGTTCGGCTAAGAATGGGGCTGCTGTAAATCCGGGTCCCCTTCGTCTAGTGGCCTAGGACGCCGCCCTCTCACGGCGGTAACAGGGGTTCAAATCCCCTAGGGGACGCCATTTTTCTCTTGATAGCGGTTGTATTCTAGGACGGGTAGGCTTGGTCCATGACCGATAAACACGTCCAAACCGACATTTTACGCGGCCGAACAGGCCGGGCTGAAGCTCGCGATCAAGGGCCGGGTTGCGGCGCTGTGCCTGATTGGACTTTGGCTGGTCGCCAGCCGGGGACCGGAGCGGGCGACCGACATTATTTTGACGGTGCTGATCTTTGCCACACTCGGCGTCGTTCATCACCTGATGATTGGATCGGTGCTGGACCGCAAATGGGTAAAGTATGTCCTTCTCGCAATTGACATTCTGCTGTTATCGTCCGCAGTAGCCTTCGTGCCACCAACGCCTGAATTACAGTTACCTCAGATCTTTATGTTTAAATTTAATATCTTTCCCTTCTACTTCATCATTCTTGGCATTGCCGCCTTCAGCTTCTCCCCCGGTCTCGTCGCCTGGGCCGGGTTACTTGGGGCTGGTGGTTGGATGGGCGCTTTCGTGTGGGTTGTATCCAGAATGGAGATGTCCTTGGGCTGGACCGACATCCCCGGTCTCCCAACGAAGGAGCAGTATCTTGGTGTCTTCTTGAGCGAAGATTTCGCTGCCGCCGGCAGCCGATTTCAGGAAGCCGTCGTTTATTTGGTGGTGGCCATGTTGATTGCCGTCGTCATGCACAGGGCCCGGCAAACTGTCCGGCGGCAGTTGGAGGTCGAGCGCGACATGGTGTCGGTCTCGCAGATATTCTGTCGGTTTGTGCCCAAAGCTATTGCCGATTCCATGATCAAAGACAAAGGTGCGCTTGATCCCGTGGAGCGGCAGGCAACGGTTCTGTTCGTCGACCTCGTCGGATTTACCAAGCTGACCGAAGCCAAGGGTCCGAAGGCGACCGTCGACATCCTCAACGCCTATTTCGATGCGGCGACCGAGATCATCGGCCAACACAATGGCGTGGTGACCCAATATCAGGGCGACGCCATTCTCGCTATCTTCAATGTTCCGTTGGAAAACAAAGATCATCCGCAGCATGCCTTCGACGCGTCAATCGAATTCCTGAAGACGGTTGGCGAGAAAACGTTTGCTGGCGAACGATTGGCAACCCGCATCAGCTTGAATTCAGGGCCGATCATCGCCGGTAATGTGGGTGGAGGCGGCCGCCAGAGCTATACGGTTCACGGCGATACGGTCAATCTAGCGGCGCGGTTGGAAAGTCTAAATAAGGAACACGGGACATCGCTTCTCGTTTTACAGTCGACGTCCGAATTACTGAAGAACAGCGGTCTCCGGAAGATCGGCGAGACCGAGATCCGCGGGCTTAGAAAACCTATTGGCCTCTACGCTCTGATGGAGGACTGGTTCGGACTCTGCGCTTTCGCCGACGTGCGGCCCGCTGAATAGAGATCGGTAACAAAATGCTGCGTATGCTGAGAAAAATTCCAACTACTAGCTCTGATTCAAGATGTTTGTTATTGGTTATTGGGAGGAACTCCTGGTCAAATCGGTAAGCGTCTGCTTTCTTCTCGTAAACAGATCTGAGAACCAAGAAAGGTTTGGTGTTTACTATGAACGTTCAATCAGTAGATGACCCCAATACCAGCGTTCGCGAGATTGCGTTCCGCACGCGCGGTACGGTCATGGGCCCCATAACCCGGCTCGTCACACCATCCGAAGTTGGAGAAATGATAAAACCCTTTGTCTTTCTCGACGCCTTCGATACGAACCCGAATCCGCCTCGCGAAATTGGATTTCATCCACATTCAGGGATCGCCACGGTGTCGCTCTTGTTCCAGGGGAAATTCAAATATATGGAGACGTCGGGGACGGAAGGCGTATTGGATGGCGGCTCCGTTGAATGGATGCGAGCATCCAAGGGTGTTTGGCATGGTGGTATTTCGTATGGCGAAGAAAACGTCCAGGGTTATCAAATGTGGGTCGCACTGCCACCCGAGCTTGAAGTAGCTGAATGCGAAGCTTTTTACTGTAGCGCAGAAAAAATATCCGCCGACGGTCCCGCACGGGTGATTCTTGGAGAATATGGGAATGCAGTAAGCGTTATTCCGGCCCCTCCCGGAATGAATTATTTGGATGTGCAACTGAAAGCCGGTGAACAGTGGACTTACCATCCACCAAAGGGTCACACGGTGGGCTGGCTGACGTTTCAAAAAGGCAGTCTGCGTGTACCCGGCGTTGTTGAAGCGGGCGAGTTGGTCGTGTTTGAGGCAACCGAAGAGTCGATCCACATTGAAGCCATCGATGACACGCGGTTCGTCTTGGGATCGGCGGTCAAGCACCCGCACGATCTTATGATCGGCAGAAATTCGGTGCATACGACTGCAGAAGCTTTGGCGGAGGGGCAGGCAGAAATCCAGCGCATCGGTGAGACCCTGCGCGCTGCCGGAAAAGTAGACTAGGGGCTCTCAAGAGACTCAGACTTCGTCTCGTGGCAACAGAACCAAAAATATGAGGCGAGCCGGAGGCTGTAAAAACTCCTCAATGTCCGCTAGTGACCTAAAGCGGACTACGGCTTGGGATTGTTCCAGCCTTGTCCAGCAGCAACAATATTGTTTAGAGAAACCCCTGATAGCGCTTCGGCACGACGGCACGGTAGAGCATGTCGATGTAGGCGATCTGATCGAAGACCGGCAGTCCTGTCGCTTGCTGGATATCAGCAGCAAACGGTGGCAGGTTCGTACATTCTATGAGTACCGCACCGACTGACGCATCTGCCTTTATTACCTTCTGGACCGCGGCCACCACGTCGATTCGCAACTGGTCGACATCCTTCTCGATAGAGGTGCCTCCCAAATGCACAGCATTGTACTCTTTTGAGTCGTCCATACCGGTAATGACAATCGGCATATCGGCGGTGACGCCAACTGCCTCGAAGAATTCGGGCGACAAGAATTTCTTGGACGCGGTTAACACGCATAAACTCTGGTCTTTGCGCAACATCGCCAGGACAGAGGGGATCATCAATAGTGGCGAAGAGAACACCGGGATGTCGACCGCATCGGCCACGACTTCCTGAATCAATGAAAAAAAGCCACAGCACAGGGCGATGGCGCGTACGCCTTCAGCTTCCATCTCTTTAACGGCTTCAACGGTAATGCGGACGTCCCGCGTGAACTCCCCGTTCTCGTCGCGGATCGGTGGAAAAGGGTTGTTGTTGAGGTCGGGCACCACCCTGATACGGACCGGAAAGTCATAGCTGCTTGCGTTTCCGACATCGCCGGGGATCTTTGGATACTTTCTGTTGTCCAACATGAGGATACCAATCGCGTCCCCATAGAACGGTTTTCCGCCAACGACTTTCATTTTGGCTTCCTGATGGTTGAGGTTGGAACCGTACGAACCATATGAACAACCCTGTAAAGGGTCAGTAGAAACTAAGCGTAACAGAAAATAGCTGCTTCTGGCTATGCGCGGATTATCTTCGCGAGGCGGGAATACATCCGTGGCTACGCCGACGGGAAGCTGGGCATGGCAGTAGGGCGAATAGCGCCGCATAATTGCTTATGGTGCGTATACGATGAACTCCGAGGGAGAAAGTCATGGATGAAGATCGGGTGCTAGCCATCGAGTGGCAATGCGCCAAGGTGCTGACGCATTATTACAATCTCGTCGATCAGGGGGATTTTGACACAGCTGTTAAGCTTTTTACCCCCGACGTCGTCTGGTCAATGGGCGGTGATGAATATAGCGGTCGGGAAGGTAATCTTTCGGGAATGCGTAAGCTGCTGGATGAGTCTCTCATACGCCATGTGATCTCGAACATCGTCGTCAGCGTAATCGATGAGGATCACGCCGAGGCCGTCACCTATCTCGTGGTCTATTGTTATCCGAAACAGGACGTTGCCGACGGAAAGCTGCAAACTGTCGCGGCGAACCGATTCAGCGAGGTCGTCAACAAAATGGTGCGAACCGAGGAAGGCTGGCGTATCTCACGTCGGGAAATCAAGAATGTAATGGCGACGGCGGATGAGAGCAGCAGGCTCAGGGAAGAACCCGAGGAGTCGATCTCGTCCTAATCGCCGGACGGCTGGGCTGGCATCGCGGCGAAACAGATACCTGAACTTCGTCCTCGTGAGACGAAGCAAAAAACAGGCGCAAGGGCCCAATTGGCATTCATGGGCTGGCGTCCGACGACTTCAATTTGGCAATAGCAGCGCTAGCTGCCTCAAGGGCACCTTCGAGAAATCCGCCATTTTCCTCTCCGACCTCGGTCCCTGCAACAACCAGACGACCATCCCAAAGCCCTTCTAACGGGAGTGGCATTCCATAGGTTGGGTGATGACTAAGCTGCTGGTAATCGGCAGCTGTTGCTGTCTCGGCCTCGCTCGCCCAATCCGTATAGAAATACATCTTCGGTGTAGCAGCCTCTCGGCCAAACAGCTCGACAAATTGCGCAATGACAGGAGCACGCATTTCATCGTCGCGCCGGGAACGCTCACGCACGGGAGTACCGATAAATCCGAATAGAGCACCGACCGTTCCATCACAAAGTGACGCGTCGTGAATTTCCACCATGGGGCCGTGATGGCTGATCGCGTCACCCGAAAACCCCTGCTGACGCCAGAACGGTTCGTCATAAATCGCGATGGCTTTGGCCTGGCTGGCCATCCATGTTGGGACGCCAGAAAATGCGGCAGCGGCGTCTTTCGGCAATTCAGGATCAAAGACGATGATTTTGGAGACAATCCTGGGCGGCAAAGCGAGTACCACCGAGTTTGCCAAAAACCTGACCGGGACACCGGATGCCATCGCCTCGCCTTCAATGCTATCGCCCTGTCGGCTTAAGCGAGTGACTTGGTGCTTAACTCGGAGGCGTTCCTGCGGCAACGTTTCGGCAAGTCGCTCAACCAGCAATGTAATGCCGCCCTCAATCCGAAGGGCGCCCGCCATCGTGGAGAATGCAAGATCACGCTGCACCATCCCGGATGCATCCTGAAAGACGAGATTGCCTTCAGCGTGTTGTTCGAACAGTCTTATGCCCAAACGCTCACATGTTGCAAGCATGCGCTCATTATGGGGCCACAGCCACGCAGGACCGAGATCGAAACGACGCACTGTTTCAGCAGTGGGAAGTGAGAGGATACGACCACCCAAGCGATCCCGTGCCTCAAGTAAAATCCAGTCGCGCCCATTACATGTCAGCTTGTCTGCGACAGCGAGACCGCTGAGCCCGCCACCGATGATAATGATATCAGTTTTGATCATTTGGATAACACCTCGGTACTTTCTTTGCCGAGAAATGTCAAAAAACCCAATGGCTATTAGCGGACACGACGCCTTGGAATACACCCCCTGTTCCGAACTTGCATTCTAGGCAATGTTTCTCCAAAACCCTTGTTTTTCTCATACGGTAGGGATGAAGATAAACAGAGTTTGCTGACGTAGCGCGCGCGCCGTGTTATCAGCCGCGCCATGCTGACGATTTCAAACATAACTGTGCGTCTGGGCGGCAAGGTCATCCTTGATCAGGCCTCGGCATCTATCAACACTAGGAGCCGTGTCGGGCTCATTGGCCGCAACGGTGCCGGCAAGTCGACCCTGATGAAGGTCGTGGCTGGTGCGCAGGACGCCGACGGCGGTAGCGTTGAGGCAGGGCGTGAGACGCGGATTGGCTACGTCGCTCAGGAAGCGCCGGGGGGTGTGGATACACCATTTGATCGGGTATTGGCCGCGGATAAGGAGCGCGCGGGGCTCTTGGCAGAGGCTGAAAACGCGACCGACAGTCATCGTATTGGCGAGATTCACGAACGCCTGAACGCCATCGAGGCACATTCCGCGCCGTCGCGCGCGTCGCGTATTCTCGCCGGTCTGGGGTTCGACGAGACGGCACAGCATCAGCCGCTCGACAGTTTTTCCGGCGGCTGGCGTATGCGTGTGGCTTTGGCCGAGCTTCTGTATGCCGCGCCTGAATTGCTGCTGCTGGACGAGCCCAGCAATCATCTCGATCTCGAAGCGACGCTCTGGCTGGAATACTTCCTGAAAAATTACCGCGGTACCCTGCTGGTGATTAGTCACGAGCGTGATCTCTTGAACAACGTAGTCGATCACATTCTCCATCTTGAGAACGGTAAAATCACACTTTATAGCGGCGGTTACGATGCCTTTGAGCGCCAGCGCAGCGAACGTCTGGCCCAGGTCGACGCTATGCGTAATAAGCAGGAGCGCCAACGCGCGCATCTGCAATCGTTTGTCGATCGCTGGCGCTACAAGGCGCATACGGCGAACCAAGCTCAGAGCCGTCTGAAGGCGCTGGCACGCATGGAACCAATATCGGCAATGATCGAGGATCCGAGCCGGTCGTTCCACTTTCCTAATCCGGGGGAGTTGAGACCGCCGCTGATCGTTCTCGATGATGCTGCGGTCGGTTATGTCGCTGACACACCGATTTTGAGCAAACTCAACCTGCGTCTTGATCCGGATGATCGGATTGCCTTGCTCGGCCGCAATGGCAATGGCAAAACGACGTTGGCACGCTTGTTGGCGGGGCGCCTGAATACCATGGACGGTTTGATGACAGCGAGCGGCAAGCTGCGCGTTGGCTATTTTGCCCAGCATCAAGTTGAAGAACTGGGCGATCAGGATACACCAATTCAACACATGACGCGCCTGATGCCGGACGCCAAACCGGGCGCTGTCCGCGCACAGCTCGGCCGCTTTGGATTTCCCGGCGAGAAGGCGGAACTTCCGGTGCGTCATTTGTCCGGCGGCGAACGGGCGCGTCTGGCGTTAGCCTTGATCACAAGGGATGCGCCTCATCTATTGATCCTCGACGAACCGACGAACCATCTGGATGTCGATGCACGCGAGGCCCTGGTCCAGGCGCTCAGCGAATATACCGGTGCGGTCATCATCGTCAGTCATGACCGGCATTTGCTGGAGCTGACGGCGGATCGGCTGGTGGTTGTCGCTGATGGTGAAGCCAAAGATTTCCCCGGAACCTTGGACGACTATCGCAAATTTGTGCTCGGGAGCTCAAACGACAACATCAAGGAAGAGGGCCAATCTGGTCCAAAGCGGAGTCGTAAGGACGAACGCAGGCACGCCGCTAAGGAACGGGAAAAAACGAAGGGCTTGCGTAAAGCCGTGAGCGATGCCGAGCGCAAACTCGAACGTCTGACCGAGCAGCGCACGGATATCGACCGCGCCCTGTTTGATTCGAAATCCTATGATGGACCCGTAAAGAATTTGACCATGACCGAATTGATGAAAAAGCGGGCTAAAATAGAAAGTGCACTGGCAAGTGCGGAAGCACGTTGGCTTGAGGCAAGCAATGCGCTTGAATCGGCTGGCGCGGACGCCGCCTGAGCTAAATCAAATGTCGGCAATCTACGTTGATGCGGATGCCTGCCCGGTTAAGGACGAAGTGATGCGTGTGGTGCGCCGTCACGAACTTGTCGTTCACATGGTCTCGAACCAGTGGATGCGTTTGGATGATGATCCCTTGGTTCATCGTGTCGTTGTGGAGCAAGGCCCAGACATCGCCGACGACTGGATCGCCGAACGGGCAGGTCCTGGAGATATTGCGATTACTGCCGACATCCAGCTTGCCGCCCGTTGTTTGGAGGCAGGCGCTGCCGCTCTTGGGCCCGATGGTCGACCCTTCACGCAAGCTGACATTGGGACGGCACTAGCGATGCGTGATTTGAACGCCCATCTGCGCGATACCGGCGCGATCGCCGGCTATAATCCGTCGTTTTTCAAGAAGGATCGCCTACGTTTCCTCGATGCATTGGAGCGAACGGTCCAGGCCGTGTTGCGTGCCAAGCCGGGTAAATCCTAGTCAGTCAAACTAACAGGCGGCGCTTATCATCTCTCCAACTAACTCGAAGGAATGCAGCCGCTTATCGAAATCATGGATGTTGCAAGTGATCATGATCTCGTCGGCGTTCGTTTTATCGACGAATTCAGCAATCCCCCGTTCCACGTTGGCCGGAGCACCTGTAGCGGAGCAAGATAGCGCATTGTCCAGCATCTCGCGTTCGGCAGGGCTTAGCTGCTCTTCGTAGCCGGCAATAGGCGGCGGCAGTTTTCCCCTTTGGCCTTTGCTCCGGTTGACGAAGGACTGCAGGACGGAGGTCTTGAGAAAACTCGCCTCGTCTTCGGTATCGGCAGCGATGACGTTCATACCTAGCATGACGTAGGGCTTATCGAGTTGCTCCGATGGTTCAAACTTCTCGCGATAGATTTCGATGGCCGGCATGAGGGCTGCTGGTGCGAAATGCGAGGCGAAGGCATAGGGCAGGCCGAGTGCCGCGGCGAGTTGGGCACCATAGAGGCTGGAGCCCAGAATCCAGATTGGTACATCCAGGCCGGCGCCTGGTACGGCGCGGATCGCCTGATCCGGCTCAGGGTCCTTGAAATAATGCTGAAGTTCCATGACGTCCTGCGGGAAAGCATCACCGCTGCTGGCGAGCATTCGGCGCAGGGCATAGGCGGTTTGCGGATCAGTGCCGGGAGCGCGACCGATGCCGAGGTCGATGCGGCCTGGAAAGAGGGCGGCCAAGGTACCGAACTGTTCGGCGATGACAAGTGGCGCATGATTGGGCAACATGACCCCGCCGGAGCCAACACGGATGGTCGAGGTTACCTGAGCGACTTGACCGATCACGACCGACGTAGCAGCACTGGCGATGCCGATCATGTTGTGATGCTCCGCCAGCCAATAGCGTGTGTAACCCCATGCTTCCGCACGCGGTGCCAACTCCAAGGTGTTGAGTAACGCTTGACGGGCGTCACTCCCCTCGACGACGGGCGCCAGATCAAGAACGGAAAGCGGTGTTTGGATCATGAGAGACAGTATGGGCCATGTTACGCTAATGGCCAATGTGGCACGCGCCACAAATTATGCATTAGTATCCGTTCGATCGCAGCAGCAAGGAGATTTATGCAATGTGTGCCGCCGCTACAGGTGCCGCTACAGGTGCCGCTGACGTCCTCAAATCGACCTTCAACGGATACCATCGTTCGGAGACGGCGGGCGAAGATGCCGAACTGACCCATACGGATCCAGGAACGCCGTGCGGTGAGTATTTGCGCCGGTTCTGGCAGCCTGTTTGCATGTCGGAGCAA
>CAVOAK010000006.1:0-41648 GCA_963693665.1 Alphaproteobacteria bacterium
GCACGTTTGTTCTGGCCGACGGCATTGAAGTTGTCGCCGCCGAGTTAAATCACGGCCTTCTTAACATTGACCTCGAGCGACCTGAACCCGCAATGCAGGTGCGCAAGGTTGAGATTAAGACGGGCGGTAAGGCCGGGACCGGCCAGATGTATGTCGGCGAGGATGTTCGTCGCGAACAAAACAAAGTTATAGAGTAAGGTGAACATGATGATCGATTTACAAAGACTTCGCGAGATGACAAGTCAGGAGTTTGGCCTGCTCGGAGCAGGCGAACTTGCGTATGTTAAACACATCGTTTTCGAAGACGTGCCGTGTTTTGCCGTCAATGCGGCCGATGGGCGTCAGCTCGGGATTGCAGTGGACTATGCGAGTGCAGTTTCGGCAATTCGCGAGCACGAACTATATCCGGTGAGTGTTCACTGACGTCGCGGCAACCTGAACTCATCGAAGCAATGGTATCATTTGCCATCCACCAAATTTCACAATCCACCAAATTTCACAATCCAATTGTGCGCGGACATCTTTCTGCTGCTGGGCTGTTTTGAGGGTCGATCCATCCAATGTTGCCGTCGCTACGTCGATAGACGGTGCTAAGCCCGCCGTGAACGCTATTTCGGAACATCATCGCCGATAACTCTCGTAACTCCATCCGCATAACGGCCTCACCGACGGTAAGTGTTTCAATCTCAGTTTCGGCTTCGGCGACAATTACCGGTTCATCATTTTCAACAGGATCAATTTGCTCTTCTGGTAAAGCTATTTCGGGCTCAACAGCAATAACGTACTGCAATGCGCGTTCAGCGCTCTCTGGCCCCGTGGCCCTTTGTGATGGTCGCACAGTCGCCGTTTGTATCGCCTTAGGCGCTTGGACACGTGCTCCGCTGCCTTGTCGAATGATGTATAGGGATCGGCGCCTATGGCGTGACCCTTAATGACAATGCGCTTGCCAGCATGAACAGTAATGTCAGCGCGAAATCCATGACCATCTTTCGACATGGTAACGTGCGAATCGCTCGCATTCTCGAAATATTTGGCGACGGCGGCATGAAGTGCCTGCTCGATGTGAGTCTGGAGCGCGTCGCCGACGTCAAGTTGTATTGTTTATTGCGCCTTGGTCATTTTGTGGGCTCTGAAAATTGAAGTGAACTGGAGATATGAACACCGGAAGTTTGGCACTTTAGACGGAAAAAATACAAGTATGATGACATACCTTGCGCGGACGGAAGCAAAGTTCATTGGTCGAATCAAGTGATCTCTAAAATGCAGCCGCTCTCGGCCCTGTCAACAAGACATACACCATTAAAACTCGCGCATCCGTTCGCGGCGGCGTTGTACGGATGAAGCAATATTCATGGATTTCAGATACTTGGCGAGGGCGCGGCGCGCTATCTCGATCCCATCAACGCGCAATAGTTCAACGAGCTTGTCATCCGAAAGGACTGCTTCAGATAGTTCGACGTCAATCAATTTTTTGATATGGAACCGCACTGATTCTGCGGAATAGGAATCACCACCCGATGAACTGGCAATGGAAGGGGTAAAGAAATACTTCAACTCAAACGTTCCGCGTGGCGTGGCAATATACTTGTTCGAAGTCACCCTACTCACGGTACTTTCATGCATCTCAATCTCTTCTGCGATGCCACGGAGAATTAGTGGTCGCAAATGTTCGACGCCACTTGTGAAAAATGCGTCTTGCTGCCGCACGATTTCGCCGGCAACTTTTAGAATGGTTGTCGCCCTCTGATGCAATGATTTTACGAGCCAATTGGCGGTCTGAAAACGTTCTGAAATATAGTCTTTTTCCTCACGTTTGCGGACTTCACGACTAATCTTTTGGAAGTACTGACTGTTCACCAATACGCGCGGCAGTGTAGCTGGGTTCAGTTCGATGATCCAACTGCCATCCGGATGCCGGCGCATCAGGACGTCAGGTGCAACAGCCTGAGCTACAATCGTATTGTCGGCTTCACCCGGCTTAGGATTGAGCGTCCGGAGTTCCGAAACCAAAGCGCTCAATTCATCGCCGTCTATTCCACAGGATTTTTTTAGTTTTGTTGCGTCACCGCTTCCAACCAATTCCAAATTGTCGAGGAATTCTGCCATCGCGGAGGTCAGGCGATCGCGATCCTTAAGTTGCAGGGCCAAGCATTCGCGAAGATCTCGCGCAAAAATTCCCGGCGGTTCAAAACGTTGGAGTTGCTCGAGAACCGCTTCAACACGCTGTAGTTTACAATTGAGCGCTACGGCGACAGTACTGATTTCGTCAGACAGCCAACCACTGTCGTCGAGCAGATCCACAAGCATTAAACCGATCATTCGGTCAGCCGGGCTTGCTATGTCCATATTGATCTGCGCTTGCAATTTATCATGCAGCGTGAGTTCGCCGCTCAGTGTTGCTTCAAAGCCCTCCGTCGCTTGGCATTGTTTTTGACATCGTCAGATCTATGGCATGGCCACCAGTGTCAACATCTTCAAAGCCGTCGATCTCGATATCGTCGGATGAGGAATCGGCGACTGCGCCGCCGTCTGGATCATCTCGCTCTAGGAGGGGGTTCTGCTCTAACTTCGATTCGACAAAGTTGAATAGCTCGACGCTCGACATCTGCAACAGCTTTATCGCCTGCTGCAACTGCGGCGTCATGACCAAAGTCTGGGTCTGTCTTAGGTCAAGGCGGGTGGATAGCGCCATGAGGACTCTTAATCGTTCTAGAGGCTAAACTTTTCGCCCAAATAGACGCGTCTAACCTCCTTGTGAGCAACAATCTCAGACGGGGCGCCTTGCATGAGAACGCGCCCTTCGTGGAGGATATATGCACGATCCACCAAATCCAGAGTCTCGCGCACATTGTGCTCCGTTATCAGAACGCCGATACCGCGCTGCTTAAGATGAGCTACCAAATCGCGGATGTCACGGACGGCAATTGGATCAATTCCTGCAAGTGGTTCGTCGAGCAAAATAAAATGTGGTTGCGAGGCCAACGCTCGAGCAATTTCTACTCGCCTTCGCTCACCACCTGATAGCGCGAGTGCAGGTGTCCGTCGAAGATGGGTAATCGAAAACTCTGCTAACAATGTGTCGAGCATCGTTTCGCGGCGATCTCGGTCGCGTTCGGTGAGCTCAAGCACAGCGCGAATATTTTGCTCCACAGTGAGGCCGCGAAAAATTGAAGCTTCTTGCGGCAAATAGCCGACGCCGAGGCGGGCGCGACGATACATGGGGAGATCAGAAATATCCTGACCATCGAGCGTGACCTGCCCGTAGTCAGCGGCGATCAATCCAGTAATGATGTAAAAGCAGGTTGTCTTGCCGGCTCCATTTGGCCCAAGCAGGCCTACTGCTTCACCGCGTTGTACGGCTATACTGACATCACGCAAAACTGGGCGCTTTTTGAATTGTTTGCCAAGATTGCTCGCTACCAAACCGGTATTGTTGGCGACCAGCCGCGGTGCCAGCGAACCGCGACCTTGAAGCTCACCGGGATTGTCGCCAATTGGCGTCATGCAGAGCTACCCATTGACCAAGTGTTACGATACGGCATGCCTATAGCCCACCCTGCGTTGTAATTAGTCCTTTGACGCGTCCAGAACCACCTAACAGGCGGCTGATTCCGGCGTTCAAATTGACCTCTGCACACTCGCCATTCAACTGACTATCACCGCGTGTAATGCGAACGTTACCGCACAATGTTGCTATGCCAGTTTCCAGAATATACATACCTTCGTCGCCGCGGGCGATTTCTGTGGGCGTTGAGATGTGCACTTCACCAAACGCGTCTATCTGCTCGACACTCTGACTGCCCGACGCATTAGTCGCAAAATGCGCCGATAGAACATTGGCCTTTAGTCGGTTTTCGCCTTGCTTGATGACCGCATCTCCTCTGGCAACGGCTAACTGCCTAATCTGCCAATACTCCAAACTATCGCGTGCCGTAATTACGGCATTGGTTGTTTCGAGACGCAATCCTTTGCCAAGCAACACGACAACCGCTTCATCCATATGATAAACCGCTTTGTCGCCAAATGCGCGCTCCGAAGCAGAGACGATACGAACGTTACCGTCGGCGTCTACGCGAAAGATTTTCTGGTCATCCCCGTCCGCTTGAACTCGGTAGTGAGCTGTTAATGTATCTGCAAGCACTTCGAACCCACCGCGAGATGCCTTTGCGTTGCCACGCGCAACATAGGTTTTCGCATCGCGGATCCACTCAATGCCGTCTTCCGCTTCAATTTCAATTGAATCGTCAACGGCCGTGTTGGCGTTCTCTTGCGTTTGGCCTGAAAATGTAAAAAGTGTAACGACGACCATTGAAGCGAGAGAGAATCTGCGCCTCATTAGTTTGCGCTACTATTCGGATATATGTTGATTTTTGATTGTCCGACGAGTTCTATCCGCTCACCTTGATTGTGAATGCGAAATCCGTCTGCAGACAACTGGCCAAAGGGACCCTGACCCGAGACACGTTCTTGGCCGATCGCATCACCAGCCATCAGATCGAGGATGGCGCTCGTGGTATGAAATTCGTATCCACTATCGTGAAATAGATTGACGTTGCCAGCAAGCTCAAGAATTTGCGCTTCGCGGTCGTATGTGCCGTCTTCCGCCGTAATAGCGATCCAGGATTGATTCGAAAGAAGGATATCGGCTTTCGGCGCATTCAACTTCACGAGCCGCGCGTCAGCTGATCTTTGATCCGCGGTATCTGCGGTAATCGCATATGGGCGGCTCTTCCGATCAACCCCGGTATACCGGGCATTCAGCATGCGAAAATTTTCCGCATCTTCTGGACCGATTTCCACAGGCGCAAGACTAAACCGTCCGTCTTGATCGCTAAGATAGGGCCACGCAAATACTAAGGTAATGAGAATAATAGCCAGTGTCGGCAACAACAACTTCATGATGCCCACGAAGCGGCCATAGCCGGCGCTTAGGCGGCGCGGGCTCGATGGGTCCGGAATATTGGCAAACCGGCTGTCTGTTGGTCCCGCCAAAGTCGTGTCCATAAGATCACCTAACTCCCGCGCGCAACAAATCGTGGATATGAATGATACCAACCGGGCCAGTGTCATCAACGACGTAGAGCGCTGTAATTGGCCGTGTTGGATCGTTCATAAGCGCTAAAGCTTCTACAGCAAGCGCCTGGGGGCGAATTGTCATTGGTGCTGCCGTCATGACCTCGCCTGCGGTGCGGCCCAGTAGGTGTGTATCCATATGCCGGCGTAGGTCGCCGTCTGTGACAATGCCAATTAGTTGATCATCAGGGCCAGTTACGCCCAAGCAGCCAAATTGCTTCGACGTCATCAACAATATGGCTTCACTCATGTCTTGTTCGGACGTGCAAAGCGGGACTGCATCCCCAGTATGCATGAGTTCACTTACGCGGCGCAGGCCGGCACCCAGACGACCACCTGGATGAAGTACACTGTAGTCTTCTGCGGTAAACCCTTTGCGTTGCAAGAGGGCCACGGCAATTGCGTCGCCTAACGCCAATGATGCCGTTGTTGACGTCGTCGGTGCCAAACCCATCGGGCACGCTTCCGGAACCGACGGCAAAAGAAGCGTAATATCAGCAGTCTCAGCGAGTGTGCTATTCTCTTTTGCCGTTATCGCGATCAGGGGAATTGAAAATCGCCGTGTGTATTCGAGTATGTCTCGAAGCTCGACGGTTCCGCCGGAGTTTGATAGGGCGATCACGGCGTCTTGAGCTGTAATCATGCCGAGATCTCCATGGCTTGCCTCGCCAGGATGAACATAGAATGCCGGAGTGCCGGTGGATGCAAGGGTTGCGGCGATTTTGCCGGCTATATACCCGCTCTTTCCCATCCCGGTAACGACAATTCGTCCGGTTGCGGACTCAAGTAAATCCAACGCTTTTCTGAAATTGTCATCGATCAAATCGGTCAGCGCACGGATGCCGTCCGCTTCCAATTTGAGCACCATCAGTGCTGCTTCCATGTCGCTACTAGCCGCGATGGTGTCTTCAGGTTCGATTTGGGCGTGTGTTTGGCTCATGTTAGCTATGTTGCCCAATCAATCTTCTTGATGTGACGCGTCGTCCCATACAATCAAAATAGTTTCCTGAATCCACGCTATGCGAGCCCAGAGACACGTCTCCGGAGTATGCAGCGCAATCCGAGAAACGTCAATGAATCCAATTGACTTCTGGCTGTGTTTTCAACTATGCGCGAAGATATCCGTTTGCTCCCAACCCATAAGATCGAGAGCTGCGCGAGCCGGGAGAAACTCGAATGCGGCTTGCGCAGTTTTGTCTCTACCTTCCCTAAGGAGCATGACGTCTAATTTCTCGCGTAGCGCATGCAGGTGTAGTACATCCGATGCGGCGTAATTAAGTTGAGCTTCCGAAAGTGTCGGGCCGCCCCAGTCAGACGACTGCTGCTGCTTTGACAACTCCACACCGAGGAGTTCTCGGCACAAGTCCTTCAATCCGTGGCGGTCGGTGTAGGAACGAGCAAGTTTGGACGCAATCTTTGTGCAGTAAAGTGGTGTGCAGGTGACGTCCAGATATCGTCGAAGAACGGCGATATCAAATCGCGCAAAATGAAATAATTTCAGAACGTTTGTATCGCCGAGAATGCGTTTGAGATTAGGGGCGCTGTACCCACCTACCTCAAATTGTACGAGATGACATATCCCGTCGCCCGCCGAAAGCTGAGCGACACAGAGTCGGTCACTGAATGGCTTGAGACCCATTGTCTCTGTATCAACCGCGACGACGTTGCCAAAGTCGAGGCCGTCCGGCAGGTCACCATGGTGCAACTCAATGGCCAAATGCAATCCTCAAACGGTTCGCTGAAACTGGCACGCTAGAATGGTGCCCAGGAGAAGACTCGAACTTCCACGACCTTGCGGCCACAGGTACCTGAAACCTGCGCGTCTACCAATTCCGCCACCTGGGCGATTTGCGCGTTCTCGCCATCTGGGCGGTCGCACGTTCGCATTGTGTGCATGAGGGTTGGATTGTCAACTGGCATTTGCGCTGGTTTAGCACCGCTTCAGCCGGTAAGCTGAGTAACGCAGAGCCATTGCTGCACCGCGACTTGACGGGCAAATTTATGGGCACACAACTTGTCACCGTGTTCGGCGGCTCAGGATTTATCGGCCGCCATTTAGTTGGTCGGCTTGCAGCTACGGGCGCGCATGTACGTATTGCCGTTAGAAACCCTGATGCGGCACTTTTTCTAAAGCCAATGGGCTACGTTGGACAAATTACGCCTGTCCAAGCGAATGTGCGCTTTGCTGCGTCGGTGCATGCTGCACTGGATGGAGCCGATGCGGTCGTAAACCTCGTGGGTATTCTCAATGAGACTCGGCGCCAGAGATTTATGACGGTGCATCGTGATGGAGCCACACAAATTGCACAAGCCGCAGCACAAGCCGGTGTTAAGCATTTTGTTCACATCTCGGCCATTGGCGCATCGACGCAAAGTCGTTCCCAATATGCTCGCACCAAGGCGATGGGTGAAGAAGCTGTTACGGAAGCGTTTCCGTTGGCATCAATTCTTCGTCCTAGTGTTGTTTTTGGGCCCAGCGATGATTTTTTTAATCGGTTTGCGGCGCTAGCGCAGGTGCTGCCTGTTATGCCGGTTATCGGTTGTCCATTCCCGAGAATTGTCAGTGGCCCGCTGGGACAATTTGGCAACGGAGGCCCAAAATTTCAGCCGGTGTATGTGGGTGATGTT
The DNA here is from genome assembly GCA_963693665.1 of Alphaproteobacteria bacterium. Lineage (GTDB taxonomy): Bacteria > Pseudomonadota > Alphaproteobacteria > UBA8366 > CAVOAK01 > CAVOAK01. The sequence goes on from CAVOAK010000006.1 coordinate 7,702, forward strand.
GCCAGTGCCGTGGTGACATGCCTGGCAGAACGGCGAACTCGGGGTCAAATTTATGAACTCGGCGGACCGCTCCAATATTCCTTTAAGGAGTTGATGGAGTTGGTTCTGCGGGAAACGGGACGACGGCGTATTTTGGTTCCTGTACCGTATTGGTTGGCAACTCTCCAAGCGTACTTTCTCGAATTTCTGCCACATCCGCTGCTAACGCGTGATCAAGTAGCCCTCCTAAAATATGATAATGTCGTATCGGAGGGCATAGGTACGTTAAAGACGCTTGGTATTGCTCCAACCGCCGCCGAGGCAATTTTGCCGACCTACCTTGATCGATTTCGCCGGGGTGGGCGCTTTAATGTTGCGTAAACTGTTTAAGCTAGAGTCGAAGGTGTCGTTGAGTTTGCGCGCTTGAATGTAAATCGCCTAAATGTAAATCCACGCAAGTAGACCGCCGCCAAGTGCGATGCGGTAAATTATGAAGGGTGTGAAACTCGATTTCTTGAGCCATCGCATCAACAGAGCAATAGCAATTAGCCCCGTTACAAATGACAGTGACGCTGCAATTATCGCCGAAAGGCGGAGTGTGGTGTCACCCGTTTGATACAGCATAGCGCCGCTTAGGACGCCTGCACCGGCGATTGTCGGAATCGATAGCAGCATCGAAAAGCGCGCCGCTTGGGTGCGCTCCATGCCGAGCATTCGCCCTGCTGTCATTGTGATCCCGGCCCGACTCGTTCCCGGAATGAGGGCCAAAATCTGCAGAACTCCGATAAATAGTGCATTGCTCTTACTCAAGTGCTCGACTCGGCGAACTGTCATACCCAACCGGTCCGATACCCACAACACAATGGCAAATCCGATGGTTGCCCAAGCGAGCATCTCCATGCTGCGAATTCCGTGAGGGAAATAGCGGCTGACGACGAAGCCGGCGGCAATGACAGGCAGTGTTGCGATCGCTAAACGAACGACAAGCAGTGTTCTTGGATCGCGACGACCGGAAAGGAGGCGCAAGGCGCCGATGGTTAGGTCAAAGATGTCGCGCCAAAAATATAAAATGACGGCGAAGAGCGTACCAACATGAACCGCTACGTCGATTGCTATGCCTTGGTCAGGTAATTCCAGCACCCTGGATGCAAGGATCAAATGTCCAGAAGAGCTGATAGGCAGGAATTCGGTGACACCCTGCACAAAGGCTAACAGCATTATGTGGTATAAACTCACCTATAAAACCCCAAATATTGTGGTTTTACCGTTATATCATTCCCATCCCTCAAGCGGCAGCTAAAATATCAAGAAATTAGTATCAAAATGACGGTGATGCGGCGGTGGGGTTGCCTGCTAAAGCGAGTTTGTCGACATAAGTCACGCTGGTCGATGGAATTTTTGTATTTTATGTCAGCATATATGACGTAAGTTGTATTTTTTTCTCGCGTGGTAATAGTCGTACGCGCTAGTCTTTAGGTCAGCGAAGGCAGAATTCGCAATTGAGGCGGCCACAGAGAGCCGTTTGGGAGCGTTCAAAAAATAATTCTGCGCGAAGACCGCGGTGTAACACACGCCTGCTTTTCGGCTGCGCTGAACGTCCTCTTAGGAGCAGGCCAAAGGATTGGAAGCGTAATGACCCAACAGATGCTCAAGTTTGTGTCGGTAGAGACGCGCCGGCCGAAAAAGCGCCCGGCTGCTCGTCGCCGCCGCGATTTTGAAGAAATTTATCATGGCTTCGACTCCGATGCCGCGGCGGAGCAAGCCAGTCGCTGTTCCCAATGCGGCGTGCCGTTTTGCCAAGTTCATTGTCCGCTCAGCAACGATATTCCGGATTGGTTGCAACTAACGGCGGAGGGGCGGCTGGAGGAAGCCTATACGCTTTCCTCTGCAACAAACAATTTGCCCGAAATATGTGGCCGTATCTGCCCACATGACAGATTGTGCGAGGGTAATTGTGTTATCGAGCAGTCAGGTCACGGGACTGTAACAATCGGTTCAGTGGAGACGTTTATCACTGAGACTGCGTGGACCAATGGATGGGTGAAGCCGCCAGTACCGGTGCGTGAGCGATCAGAGTCAGTGGGAATTATCGGCGCTGGACCGGCTGGATTGGCGGCGGCAGAGCAGTTGCGGCGCAAGGGTTATCAAGTTTGTGTTTACGATCGCTATGATCGTGCCGGCGGTTTGCTGATCTATGGCATCCCAGGATTTAAGCTCGAAAAGCATTTGGTTGAGCGGCGGGTCAACTTGCTGAAGCAGGGCAAAGTCGAGTTTGCGCTCAACTTTGAAATCGGCCGAGAGGCGACCTTTAACGAGTTGAGAGCGCGCCACGATGCATTGCTCGTCGCTTCGGGTACGTATCAGGCGAGAGAACTTCCAGTACCCGGCGTGGGGTTGGCCGGCGTTGTCGAAGCTCTGGATTATCTGATTGCGAGCAATCGTAAGAGCCTGAATGACGACGTACTCGATAGTGGTTTGGACGCGAACGGGAAAAATATCGTTGTCATTGGTGGTGGTGATACAGCAATGGACTGCGTGCGTACGGCAGTTCGGCAGGGGGCAACATCAGTCAAATGCCTCTATCGCCGGGATAGAGATAACATGCCTGGCTCGCAACGCGAGGTGTCGCATGCGGAGGAGGAGGGTGTTGAGTTTGTTTGGCTGTCGGCACCTCAGGCTTTTCTCGGTGATGACAAGGCAAGCAAAGTTGTCGGCGTTCGTACCCAGAGCATGCATTTAGGATCGCCGGATGCAACTGGCCGGCAGGTTCCTGAGCCAATCGAGGGCTCGAGTCATGTCATCGACGCTGATCTCGTCATCAAGGCATTTGGTTTCGGTCCGGAAGACCTTCCTACTTTGTGGAGTGAGCCAAATCTGCCTGTTTCCCGATGGGGGACCTTGCGAGTCGATCACAGGACCATGATGACTGAAATGGAAGGTGTTTTTGCGGCAGGCGATATCGTGCGGGGTGCGTCGCTCGTCGTTTGGGCAATTCGTGACGGTCGCGATGCCGCGGCAGGTATTCACCAACATTTATCAGAGCAATCCGTGGACACCGCGGCTGCTGCTGAATAGGCAGTTTGGGGTAGGGCAATGAATAAATTCGTGCAGGATTGGCAAAAAAACGCGGAGCACTTAACCGCGAATCATGCCTACGACTCTTCGCAAGAGCATGACGCCTGTGGCGTTGGTCTGATCGCGGCAATCGACGGCAAGCCACGCCGGCAGGTCGTCGAGGCTGGTATCGAAGCGCTGAAATCCGTTTGGCATCGCGGCGCGATAGACGCCGATGGCAAGACCGGCGACGGGGCCGGTATACACGTCCAGATACCACAGGACTTCTTTAAAGAGCATGTACGGCGAACTGGACATGAAGTCGGCCGTGGTCGGCTGGCAGTTGGGATGGCATTTCTGCCGCGAACCGAGCTTGCGGCACAGGAGCGTTGTCGGACAATCGTCGAGAGCGAAATTCTTCGCGTTGGTCATACGATTTATGGTTGGCGCCAGGTTCCGGTCAATGTCGAGGTTATTGGAGAGAAGGCCAATGCGACGCGCCCGGAAATCGAGCAAATCATGATCGAGAACGCGCGAGATGTGAGTGAGAGACAGTTCGAAATTGACCTTTACGCCATTCGTCGCCGTATCGAGAAGGCGGTCCTGGCGGAAAATATTGTCGATTTTTACATCTGCTCGCTGAGTTGCCGGTCGGTCATCTACAAGGGGATGTTTTTGGCCGAGCAGTTGAGCGAATTTTATCCGGACTTACTTGATGAACGGTTTGTCTCCAACTTTGCAATCTACCATCAGCGCTACTCGACCAATACATTTCCAACATGGCGGCTCGCTCAGCCCTTCCGAGTGATTGCGCATAATGGCGAGATCAACACTCTGTTAGGTAATATCAACTGGATGAAGAGCCATGAAACCCGATTGGACGATACAGTCCTGCGGGACTATATGGACGACATCAAACCAGTGATTCAGGGTGGTAGTTCTGACTCGGCGGCGCTTGACGCGACGTTTGAGCTCTTACTTCGTGGTCAGCGCGGTTTGCCGGAAACGAAACTTCTTCTCATTCCAGAAGCGTGGGAGAAGGTTGAGGTGCTTCCACGGGCGCACCGTGATTTTTACGCATATGCAAACTCTGTGATGGAACCGTGGGACGGGCCCGCTGCTATTTGCGCGTTTGGCGGGCGCTGGGCCCTTGCTGGGATGGATCGCAACGGCTTGCGGCCGATGCGCTACGCCATTACCGGCGATGGTCTGCTAGTTGTCGGGTCGGAAACCGGGATGGTTCGCATCAATGAACGCGAGGTGGTTGAGAAAGGCCGCGTTGGGCCTGGACAGATGATTGCTGTCGACCTGGTTGATGGTCGGTTACTTCACGATCGTGAGCTCAAAGATCAGGTTGCTGCGTTACGGCCTTATGGGGAGTGGACGGACAGGATCACCAGATTGGATGATTTGATTAAGTCCGGTCCTGGCGAGAAAGGGGCGCTAACGCGTGACGTGCTAAGGCGGCGGCAGAATGCAATCGGATGGACGATTGAGGATCTTGAACTAATCCTTCAGCCCATGGTTGAGGAGGCCAAGGAAGCAACGGGCTCTATGGGCGACGACACGCCGATGGCGGTTCTTTCCGATCAGTATCGTGGTCTCCACCATTTCTTCCGGCAGAATTTTAGCCAAGTAACTAATCCACCGATCGACTCGCTCCGCGAAAAACGTGTCATGAGCCTGGTCACTCGGCTTGGTAACCTTGGCAACATCATGGAGGAAGATGAAAGTCAGCTCGATATTCTCCAGCTCGACTCCCCGGTGTTGTTGAATGGAGAGTTTGAAGTCTTACGCGGGCATATGGGCGACTCTGCCGTAGAGATCGACTGCACGTTTCGTCCTTTAGACGGTGAGAATGCTTTGCGCAATGCGATTTATCGTCTCCAGTCCGAAGCCGAGGATGCGGTCAGAGGAGGTAGCAAGCATCTCGTCTTGCACGATTGTTGTACGGACTCAGAACGCGCGCCGGTACCGATGATTCTTGCAACCGCATCGGTTCATACGCATCTCGTACAATCACGGTTGCGTACATTCACATCGCTTAATGTGCGCGCTGCGGAATGTCTCGATGTCCATTATTTGGCCGTGCTGATCGGAGTGGGCGCAACCACGGTTAATGCATACCTAGCGCAGGAATCGATCGCAGATCGGCATGCGCGAGGCTTGTTTTCCAGCATATCTCTGGACGAGGCACTACAGCGCTTTAAGACCGCGGTCGACAACGGCTTACTCAAGATTATGTCAAAGATGGGCATCTCGATCGTCAGTTCCTATCGAGGTGGTTATAATTTTGAGGCAGTTGGACTTTCCCGTGCTTTGACAGCAGAATTTATGCCCGGCTTGCCAAGCCGCATCTCAGGAATCGGCTTGGCTGGCATCGAACATAAAGTATGCGAACAGCACGCTCGCGCGTATGACGAAGATGTCACTACTCTCCCGATCGGTGGCCTTTACCGTTATCGCAAAGGAGGCGAATCCCATAACTGGGAAGCTGGCCTGATACACACGCTACAGGCCGCGGTTTCGAGTGATTCCTACGCGATTTACGGCAAGTACTCGGATGCATTGCGGGCACTTCCGCCAATACACCTTCGCGACCTACTGGACTTTGAGCCAAAAGAGGCGCCGATCAATCCTGACGACGTTGAGTCGATAACGGAAATCCGCAAACGATTCGTAACGGGCGCGATGAGTCATGGTGCTCTTTCGCGTGAAGCTCATGAAACGTTGGCAATTGCCATGAACCGAATGGGTGCCCAATCAGATTGTGGAGAGGGTGGTGAAGCGCGCGAACGCTTTAAACCCCGTGCCAATGGCGACAATGCCAATTCATCAATCAAGCAGATTGCCTCCGGCCGTTTTGGTGTGACGGCGGAATATCTCGCAAATTGCCGCGAGATCGAGATAAAAATCGCACAGGGTTCAAAGCCCGGTGAGGGCGGGCAGCTTCCTGGTTTCAAAGTTACCGCAGAAATTGCTGCGCTTAGACATTCCACTCCTGGCGTTATGTTGATTTCACCACCGCCACATCACGACATCTACTCGATCGAAGATTTGGCACAGCTAATTTATGACCTGAAGCAAATCAATCCGGAGGCGAGGGTCTGTGTGAAACTTGTGGCGCGGACTGGCATCGGCACGATCGCTTCAGGTGTCGCGAAAGCAAAAGCCGATGTCATCATGATCTCCGGTTACTCCGGCGGAACCGGCGCGAGCCCGCAGACGTCAATAAAGTATGCCGGCATTCCCTGGGAAATGGGCCTTTCTGAAGTTCATCAGGTCTTGACGCTCAATCGCCTGCGCCACACGACGCGGCTGCGGGTCGATGGTGGCTTCAAGACAGGCCGCGACGTGGTGATCGCTGCATTGCTCGGAGCGGAAGAATTCGGTGTGGGCACCGCTTCACTAATCGCTATGGGCTGTATTCTGGTTAGGCAATGCCACTCTAATACATGTCCGGTCGGCGTCTGTACGCAGGACGAGGCGTTACGTGCAAAATTTTCCGGCACGCCAGAGAAAGTCGTTAACCTGTTCAGCTTTATTGCCGAGGAAGTGCGCGAGATTTTGGCTGAACTTGGCGCCCGCACGCTTAACGAGATTATCGGTCGGACGGAACTCCTAGGTCAGGTGAGCCGAGGGTCACCGCATCTTGATGACCTCGATCTGAACCCGCTCCTCACTCAAGCCGATTCGGGCGGTTTTCCGCGCTATTGCACTTTAGAAGGTCGCAACGAAGTGCCGGAATCGCTGGACGCACAAATGATTGAAGATGCCCAGGCATTGTTCTCGGACGGCGAGAAAATGCAACTCCAGTACAATATCCGCAACACGCAGCGGGCCATTGGAGCAAGGTTGTCTGCCTTGATCACCCGACGTTTCGGAATGCGCGGATTAAATCCTGACCATCTAACTGTGCGACTTCGAGGCTCCGCCGGACAATCGCTCGGCGCTTTTGCGGTCCAGGGCCTAAAACTTGAGGTGTTGGGTGATGCCAATGATTATGTGGGTAAGGGATTATCGGGCGCGACGATTGTTGTGCGGTCCCTCACGTCGGCTCGATTGGTATCCAACGAGAATGTCATTCTTGGCAACACGGTGCTCTACGGCGCAACCGCCGGCAAACTTTTTGCGGCTGGCCAGGTAGGGGAACGCTTCGCTGTACGTAATTCGGGCGCGTCTGTTGTTGTCGAGGGGTGCGGTTCAAACGGGTGCGAATACATGACGAGCGGCACGGCAGTAATTCTGGGTCTTGTCGGCGATAACTTTGCGGCCGGCATGACAGGTGGCATGGCATTTGTATACGATTTGGACGGTGACTTGGAACGTAAGGTCAATGCTGAAACTGTAGTCTTGCAGCGGATCGAAACCGATTATTGGGAGGCGCAGTGCCGCGATCTCATTGTTGAACATGTACTGGAGACGCAGTCGTTGTGGGCTCAGCGCATTCTCGACAATTGGGACTTTGAACTGGAAAAATTTTTGCAGGTTGTCCCAAGAGAAATGGCAACCCGACTCGAACATCCGACAACTGTCGCCGCATTGGATAGTGAATTGCGGGCTTAACTTTGTTGTCTCATTCGACGTTTGTATCCGCATATCCGCGTACATAAATCGGCGCTATCCGAGTTCACCGCTGTTGGGTTAGGATGGTCAACCATGAAGCAACCGCATGCCGATTCTGATATCTCCGACCGTCCAGCGGCGTCCCATATACTTGTATTTGCATCAATTGGTCATGCCTATGCCCATCTCTTTATGGTGCTCTATCCGACGGTCGTGCTAGCGCTTGAGGCAGAGTTTGCTATGACCTATGGCGAACTCATCGGACTCGCGCTCGGCGGCTATATTTTGTTCGGCGCAGCAGCGCTTCCAGCTGGCTGGCTTGGTGACTGCTGGAGCGCCAGAGGCATGATGGCAGTTATGTTTTTTGGATTGGGCGTTGCATCAATCGCGACTGGGTTCGCCTCGTCACCGCTGCAAATAGCGCTTGGGCTCGGGTTGATCGGTGTCTTTGCCGCAATTTACCATCCAGTCGGTATCGCGATGGTTGTTCGCCACGCAACCCGACGCGGGCAAGCACTCGGTATAAACGGAATATTTGGCGGTGTGGGTGTCGCAATTGGTGCGCTCGTGGCCGGCGTCTTGTCCGACTTGGTAAGTTGGCGCGCTGCGTTCATCGTTCCTGGCACCATCAGCCTTTTGACGGGGGTCGCCTATTTGGCCTATGTGCCACGGATTGCGCGGGCCGAGGTAGTCCAAAATTCTGTTACTGAAACGCCAGCGAGGGAAGGCAAACTTGCGGATATTTTGCCAGTTCTGACCTTAATTATTCTTGCATCTGCATGCGCAGGTTTGATCTATCAATCAGCATCCGTCGGGATGCCCAAGATCTTCGCGACCCGCCTTGAGTTCCTCGACGGCGCGGTAATTGGCGTTGGGGGACTTGTCGCTTTTGTCTATTTAGTCGGTGCTGGAGGCCAGCTTATCGGCGGTTGGTTCTCTGACCGATATTCGCTGCGGCGGGTATTTGCGTTCGCATTCATGCTGCATATTCCATTGCTCGCATTCGCGGCAATTGCCGCGAATTGGTCGATGCTGTTCCTCGCACTCGGCCTTGTAACGCTTGGATCTTCGGTGCAGCCGGTTGCGGACAGCCTAGTCGCGAATTGGGTCCCATCGCGCTGGCACGCGACGGCTTTTGGTGCTCGATTTGTCGCGTCTCTCGGCGTTAGCGCATGCAGTATTCCGCTCGTTGGCATGATCTTCGACAGAACTGGGGACTTTGTTTGGCTATTTGCCGTCTTGTGTGTTCTTGCGATTGTTGCAGCAATTTTTGCATTGCTTTTGCCACGCGCACGTAATGCGACCGTGCATACGCCTGCACCGATTTCACCTGCGGTTGCTGTCGCTGATGGACCGGTTTGAACGATCTGAGTTGCTGTATGCAATTGCAGCGTCAAACATTTTCGGTCCACGTCAGACCTGTATAGATTTATAGCGCCATGCGAACGCTTTATCACCTTTGGCTTTCACCAACTTGCCGCAAGGTTCGAATTATCCTTGCGGAAAAGGGGCTCGATTTCGACATGAAGGTCGAAAAGACATGGGAGCGACGCCACGAATATTTGGCACTTGACCCCACTGGCGAGGTTCCTGTCCTTGTTGAAGAGGAAGGTACGGTGATCGCTGACGCGGTGGCGGTCGTTGAGTATTTGGAGGAACGCTATCCGGAACCGACAATGCTGGGACGCAGCCCAAGTGTACGTGCTGAAGTTCGTCGCCTGAACCAGTGGTTCGATCGTAAATTCAACAGGGAGGTTACGGAGAATATAGTCGGAGAAAAAATCATGAAGCGATTTCTCGGTCTAGGTGAACCGGATTCCAATTCAATTCGCGCTGGTGCCGCGAATATCCATGTCCATCTCGACTATATTGGTTGGCTTATAGAACGCCGCCGCTGGCTCGCAAGTGACGATTTGTCGCTCGCCGATATAGCCGCCGCTGCCCATCTGTCTGCAATCGACTACCTCGGAGATGTTCCGTGGGATGATCACCCCGCAGCCAAGGATTGGTATGCTCGTATTAAGTCCCGTCCTAGTTTTCGTTCGATCCTCGGCGATCATATTCCCGGTTGCCCGCCACCGCAGCACTACGCTGATCTTGATTTCTGACGGTTCTTCGCCGGCCAAATAGAAACTGGCCTTCGGAAACTGGGGTCTAAGGAATTTTGACGTCTAGTTTTTCGATGTTTCGGCGAGCTGCTTCGGCCGCACGAGTGCTGCTATAGAGGCGTGTAAGCGTTAACCAATCGGCGCGAGCTCCATTGTCGTCACCCATGAGGCGGCGGATTATACCCCGCTCCAGCAAGGCTTCTGGATAGTCTGGTGAGAACGTCAGCGCGGCCTCGGCGTCCTCCAACGCAAGTGGCAATTCGTCGACAAATCGATAGGCACTGGCCCGTAGCACAAGGCTAAAGGTCTGCTCCGGTCCACCTTCTTTCAATTGTTGAGCAATTTCAGTTGCCAAATTTAGGTCATCGATAGCTTCCCAATAGTTGCTAGCCTCAGCCAGCGTAATTGCACGGTCTATGAGGATCTCCGCATAACTCATGCTTCCCTGTTGTGCCAATTTTAAAGCCGATGTTTGAACTGCAAATGCTCGATCGAGATTATCAGCCCTGAGCCAAGCCTGACCCGCTTGCGCGAGGACCTCAGCACGCAGTTCGAATGAAGTTCCCGGGGCCATTTCCGTTGCAAGCGCTTCAAGGCGTGTTGCCGCTTCCTTAAAGTGTTCCATGCCTATGAGGGCAACGGCAATACAATGAAGCGCGCTGTCGCCGCCGCCGTTATCCTGCCAAGCGAGTCCCTCCTCAAATGCTTGCTCGGCATCGATCACGGCTAACTTCAGGCAGGATTCATACCATCTGGATTTATCGATATTTTGTGCCCAAACTTGGCCAGCCCACCACGACAACAAGACGCAAAGCAAAATCGCCGCAATTCGAACCGAGTTGGCCACAGGCTTGTTCCTTACATCTGCACCTTCTAAATTCATCCAAATCGTCGCTTCGTGGCAAGCCTGTTGATGAGGGGAACTACCGGACAGGTAGTAAGATAGATGAGTATTGTTGACGCTCGATTAGGCTTGTTCTGCTTTGGTCATGGCTATGTCGCCGAGGCATTGGCTGCTGCGGTTGCATTGGATGGCTGGAGATGTGCCGGTACATGCCGGACCGACAGCAAATGCAGAAGCCTCAATGCCAAGGATATAACCGCCCACCAATTTGATCGCGATCTACCTTTTGCCAATTGCGCCGAGGCACTTTCTGAGTTCACTCATGTCCTCGTGTCCGTTCCGCCGGACGAGGTAGGCGATCCGGTACTCGACCTTCATCTTTATGATCTATTTGACCATGGTCGCCTACAATGGATTGGCTATCTTTCAACGACAGGTGTCTATGGTGATTGCAACGGGGGTTGGGTGGACGAGACCACATCGGTTCGTCCTACAAGCGAACGTGGAAAGCGTCGCGCTGCGGCAGAGTCCAGATGGCTGGAGTTTGGACTAAATGCCGGCGTACCAGTCCAGATATTTCGACTTGCCGGCATTTACGGTCCCGGCCGCAACCCACTCGCACAACTAAGGGCAGGTACGGCACGTCGGATCTATAAGGAAGGGCAGGTTTTTGGTCGCATACACATCGACGATATCGTCGCAGCCCTTCGCGCCTCGATCGCCAATCCAAATTCAGGTGCAATCTATAATGTGGCCGACGATTTGCCGGCAGCGCCAGACGAAGTGATCAGCTATGCCGCTCAGCTGCTTGGCATGGAGCCGCCGCCCTTTGAGAACATCAAAACTGCCGAAATGTCGGAAATGGGGCGCAGCTTCTATACGGAGAATAAACGGGTGTTGAACCATCGGTTAAAGGATGAATTTGGACTGACACTTAAATATCCAAACTATCGTGTCGGGCTGCGGGCTCTTATGTAATCTGCGATATGACGTTGTCGACGGCGCTTGTCATTCGAACAATATTGGTGTCTTGCGACAACCTATGGTCTCCGCCCTTTATGAGCGTGACCGCAAGCGCTGAAGATGCGATTGCCTCTACAGTTCGCATCACGTGGTCGAGCGGAACCACTTCGTCTGCGAGTCCGTACAAAATATTTTCTGGCCCGGGAAAAGGTATGGGAGCGTGATTCCTCAATGAGTCTTAATGTAATTGGGTTGGCCTCATCCTCGAATTCCGACGGGCGGTTCCTGAATCCCTTGTCTTCGATTTCATGACGAATGTCTGTATCAAATTTGTTCCACATCAAATCGATTGTGAAATCAACAGCGGGGGCAAGCAGCACCATTCCTCTGATGCGATCCGGCCGTTTGAGCGCTATGAGAAGGGCGATCTAGGCGCCCATCGACGAACCAACAAGCACAACGGGGCCAGTGGTGATGTGGTCGAGGATTGACAGTGCACCGTCTCGCCACAATCCCATCGAGCCATCGGTGAACTCACCTGACGACATACCGTGTCCTTGATAGTCAAAGCGTATATACGTGTGTCTAAAGTCGTGACACTAGGTGCTTAGCGCTACGGCCTTGCTTCCGGACATGTCAGAATGATATCCGCCACAGTAAATAACGGTTGGTGATTTTCCAGTCATTTCGCGGTAGGCGATTGTTGCGCCTCCGTCTCGTGATAGAATTAGCGGCTCAGGCTGCATGAAATTACACGTCGCATAAATTAGGATCTTGCCTACACTGCAGCGCAAACAAGCTGCATCCTGACGGGCGTAGCATGGGAATAACTAGTGGCAGACATTGCTGACATTAACATGACGACCAGTAGCGATGACAAACATCCGCCCGTCGTGCTCCAGTTGCTCCCTTCGCTCGTTACTGGCGGTGTTGAGCGGGGCACGGTTGATGTTGCGCGGACGTTGGCTGAGGAGGGTTGGCATTCGTTGGTCGTTTCGGCTGGTGGACCCATGGTCCGTGAGTTGACTCGTGCTGGCGTGAACCATATTGAAATGCCGGCTGAATCCAAGAACCCATTGGTTATGCATGCCAACGTTGACAAGCTGGCTCGCATTATTCGTGACTATCATGTTGATATTGTCCACGCGCGCAGCCGGGCTCCTGCCTGGAGTGCACTTGCAGCATGTTGGAGAACCGATACATCCTTCGTCACGACGTTTCACGGTACCTACGATACCAGCCTACCATTCAAGCGAACGTATAACTCTGTAATGGCCCGGGGACAGCGAGTAATCGCGATCAGTGACTTCATCGCCCGACACCTCGTCGATAAGTATAGCACAAGCCCAGATCGCATCACCGTCATTCACCGTGGTGTTGATTTCGAGCTGTTTGATCCCCAAAAAATTAACCCGGAGCGACTTGTAAGGCACTCCCAGGAGTGGCGCCTGGTGGATGGTGTGCCCGTGATAATGCTACCTGGTCGCTTAACGGACTGGAAGGGTCAGCGGGTGCTTCTGGCAGCACTCGCTAAGTTGCCTAATCGAAATTTTCGATGTCTGTTGGTAGGTGATGATCAGGGTCGAACTGGCTATCGACGCGAGTTGGAAAGACTGATCGAAAAGTTTGAGTTGCAATCGGTAGTCCAGCTTGTTGGCAATTGTACAGACATGCCGGCGGCCTACATGCTTGCCGATGTAGTCGTCTCTGCGTCGACAAAGCCTGAAGCATTCGGGCGCGTCATTGTCGAAGCACAAGCGATGGGGAAATCGGTTATTGCCACCGATCATGGCGCCCCCCCTGAACTTGTATTGCTGGGAAAGACCGGTTTTCTCGTGCCGCCGGCTGATCCTGCTGCACTTGCTGCGCAACTCGAACACGTGCTGGCGCTTGGTTCGTCGGAAAGGGAAACGCTGGCGCGAGAGGTGCGGTCTCATGTTCGCGGACGCTTCAGCAAGGAGACAATGTGCTCTGCAACGCTTGATGTCTACCGTCGCGTCCTCACGGAAAAGGAGCGTAACGGTTCGGTGGTCGCGTGAGTGACACTGCAATTGTCGAGGACGCGTCGGTCCAACGCATTCTGGTGATTAAGCTTGGTGCCTTGGGCGACTTCGTGCTTGCGCTCGGACCGTGTGCCGCTATTCGTAATCATCATCCGCATGCGCACATTATATTGTTGACGACGGCTCCATATTTAGATTTTGCGGATGCGAGCAAATATTTTGACGAGGTCTGGATTGATGATCGGATGCCATGGTGGCGCCTTGATTGTTGGCTGGCTCTTCGTCGTCGATTGAATGGCGTTGGCTTTGATCGTGTATACGACCTGCAGACCTCTGATCGAAGTGGCTGGTATTTCAGGTTAATTGGCCGCAACACCGAATGGTCAGGCATCGTTGCTGGCTGCTCACACCTTCACGATAACCCTGACCGGGATCGGATGCACACGCTTGAACGACAGGCTGAGCAGTTGGCAATCGCTGGCATCGAGACGGTGCCGCCTCCCGAGTTGGTATGGGTGACTGCCGAGATCGACCAGTTCGAAATCGGGACATCGTCGGTTCTTATTGCCCCCGGAGGTGCTCCGCATCGGCTAGGAAAGCGTTGGCCGGCGTCCAGCTATTTAGCGCTTGCAAGAGCTCTCGTGGAAGCAGGATATCAACCTGTATTGATTGGGACGTCGTCCGAGTTGGAGGTTTCTCAATTTATTGTTGCTGGTTGTGACGGGGTGAAGGACCTGACAGGACAAACAACATTGTTGGAGATCGCAGAATTGACGCGCGTTGCATCTGCAGCGGTTGGGAACGATACGGGGCCGATGCACATTGCTGCTGTGGCAGGGTGCCGGTCGGTGGTTCTCTTTTCGTCCGACTCAGATCCAGCTCTTACGGCCCCCCGCGGTAAGGGCGTTACAGTTCTCAGGCAGGAGACCTTGGCTGACTTGCCGGTGGATGACGTGCTCGCGGCCCTTGCATCCAATTAGACTGATGAAACAGAGCCAGATTTTAGCGTAAGAAGTGGTATGCACTGCGTCGCTTCCTTGACTATCTATCCAATCACACTAAATTCCGCGAAACCTCAAAATGGGCGGCGGCTAATCTCCGTCCGAGATATAGGCGAATATTATGGTAGCCATCACGCTCCCTGACGGCAGCGTTCGCAAATTTGACGGCCCGATAGAAGGAGGGGCGTTGGCGGCGGAAATCGGCCCTGGCCTCGCAAAAGCGGCGCTGGCGATCAAAGTCGACGGTGTCCTGCAAGATCTTGCCTACTCAATTGAGTGCGACGCAAAGGTCGAGATTGTCACCCGCGATCATGATGACGCGTTGGCGCTGTTGCGGCATGACGCAGCCCATGTAATGGCCGAAGCGGTCCAAGAACTCTATCCAGATGTACAAGTGACGTTTGGGCCGGCGACGGAAGATGGATTTTTCTACGATTTTCACCGCGAAAAGCCGTTTACGCCCGACGACCTTGAGACCATTGAAAACCGCATGCGGAAAATCGTCGACCGTGATGAATTAATCACACGCGAAGTTTGGGATCGCAGTCGTGCTGTTCGCTATTTCGAGGAGAAGGGGGAAGTCTTTAAGGCAGAGCACGTCGCCTCTTTGCATGAAGATGAAGATATATCGATCTATCGCCAGGGCGAATGGCTGGATCTCTGTGCGGGGCCACACTTGCCCTCAACGAGGAGTCTCGGCCAGGCATTTAAGCTGACGAGTTTGGCAGGTTCATATTGGCGCGGTGATGCCAAAAACCCCGCTTTACAGCGCATCTATGGCACATGTTGGCGGACGGAAAAGGAACTCAAAGCGCACTTTAACCTGCTTGAAGAGGCTGAGCGCCGCGACCATCGCCGACTCGGCCGCGAGATGGATTTGTTCCATATACAAGAGGAAGCGGTAGGCAGCATATTTTGGCATCCGAACGGCTGGACGCTATACCGATGCTGCGAAATGCATATGCGTACGCGCCTCGATGCAGCTGGTTATGTCGAAGTGAAAACGCCGCAACTCATTGATCGCAATCTCTGGGAAAAGTCCGGGCATTGGGAAAAATTTAGAGAGCATATGTTCATAGCTGAGGATGAACATGACCGCGTGCTCGCTCTCAAACCGATGAATTGTCCTGCGCATGTCCAAATTTTCCGCCAAGGCATCACGAGCTACCGCGATCTGCCAATTCGAATGGCGGAATTCGGTTCCTGTCACCGCAGTGAGCCTTCGGGGGCGTTGCATGGGCTGATGCGCGTGCGGGCGTTTACCCAGGATGATGCACATATTTTCTGCACCGAAGATCAGATCACAGCTGAAACCGTGGAATTTTGTCAGTTGCTGCTGTCAGTTTACCGCGACTTTGGTTTTGAAGATGTTGTGGTCAAATTTGCAGACAGGCCGCTGGTACGTGCCGGTAATGATGCGACGTGGGATCGGGCAGAAGCAGCGCTCGTCGCGGCGACAGATGCGGTCGGGCTCAGCTATACGCATAATCCAGGTGAGGGTGCTTTTTACGGACCGAAGCTTGAATTCTGTCTACGCGATGCGATCGGACGGGAATGGCAATGCGGAACCCATCAGGTTGATTTCGTTTTACCTGAACGGCTCGATGCGACCTATGTCGGCGAAGATGGGCAAAAGCATCGACCGGTCATGCTGCACCGTGCAATTCTGGGTTCGTTTGAACGCTTCATTGGCATACTAATCGAACATTATGCAGGTCATCTGCCGCTTTGGTTGGCACCAATACAGGTCGTTGTCGCTACAATTACTGATGATGCAGCGGAATATCTGCCGGAAATCAAGTCGTCGCTCGAAGCAGCGGGCCTGCGATTTCGCTTCGATGTGCGCAACGAGACGATCAACTACAAGATTCGTGAGCACTCCCTATCAAAGGTTCCGGTCATTTTCGTTGTTGGTGCCCGTGAAGCTGAAGCGAAAAGCGTCGCGGTTCGTCGACTTGGCGGTAAGGATCAAGAAATCCTTGTGCTTGATGAAGCCGTAAATAAGCTTGTTGTGGAAGCAGCGGTGCCGACGGCTTCAAATTGAAGACTCGGAGTGACACGTGTGTCCTGATATAGTGCGGATTATCGTGCGTATTAGCTCAAATAGGAGGCGTTAATAGCCAGACCACCATACAATTCCGCGCCGTCCCGCGAGGGCCCGCGCGTAAACGAATTTATAGTTGCGCAGGCAGTGCGCTTGGTTGATGAAAGCGGCGAGATGATGGGCGTCGTGACTCGCGATGAGGCGATTGAAGCCGCAGGAGATGCGGGAATGGACCTTGTCGAAATCTCGCCAAATGCCGATCCACCGGTGTGCAAAATCCTCGACTACGGCAAGTTTAAATACGAAGCCCAAAAGAAGAAAAACGAGGCTCGGAAGAAGCAAAAGACAATCGACGTTAAGGAAGTAAAATTCCGCCCCAATATTGACGATCACGATTACGGGGTAAAAATGCGCTCGATGCTCCGGTTTCTCTCTGAAGGCGACAAGGTCAAAGTCACTTTGCGGTTCCGTGGCCGCGAAATGGCTCATCAAGAACTTGGTGTAAACGTCCTCTCGCGTGTGCGGGTTGATCTTGATGAACAGGCCAAAGTCGAGCAGATGCCGCAGATGGAAGGTCGCCAAATGATTATGGTTTTGGCACCGCGTTAAACTTCTCTGACAAATTTACTCATTGTCGAGTTCACCAGAGCGGTTTGTATTGAAATTGTAGCGAAATGCTACATGTGATGACCGTTGGTTCTTGCGCCTAATGACGACGAAGGCTATAAGCCTGTCTTCCGCGCATTGAATAAGATGAATGCGGGTTCGGCGTGTGGGCTTTATGGGTATGCCTGACGGGCCGGAAAGCCTTCTTCACTTACTTAGGGATCGCCAAATGCCCAAGCTCAAAAATAAGAGCAGTGCCAAAAAACGCTTCCGCTTGACCGCAAAGGGCAAAGTCCGCTTTGCCAGTGCCAACCTCAATCATATGTTGCGCCGTCGGTCGCAGAAAATGAAGCGGAGCAATCGGGGCACCCAAATCATGTCGGCGAGCGATGCCAGGTCCGTGAAGAGGCATTATCTTCGGGTACGCTAGAAAGGGCCGACAATGGCACGGGTTAGTAGGGGCGTAACTAAACACGCTCGGCACAGAAAAGTTATCAAGGCGGCGAAAGGCTCGCGTGGACGGTCGAAGAATACCTTCCGTGCAGCGATTCAACGTGTTCAGAAAGATCTTCAGTACGCCTATCGCGATCGCCGCATTCGGAAGCGGAACTTTCGAGCGCTATGGATACAGCGCATCAATGCCGGCGTACGCGAGCATGGCCTGACCTATTCCCAGTTTATGAATGGAATTAATCTGGCTGAGATTGCGATAGATCGGAAGATTCTTGCAGATCTTGCCGTCCGCGACCCAGACGCATTTAAGGTAATGATCGATCACGCACAGGCCGCGTTAGCGGCGAAGTAGGCGTCGCCGACAAGCCTCCCTAATCCATCGACTTACTTTGGCCAGCCTAGGGGTGTTTGAGCGTCACCTGCAGGAGCGTCAGGTCTGAAACGGTCGCGTCGGACGAACAAGGGCAGCTGCATGGAAAACTTAAATACGCTTCGCGATGAATCCCTAACGGCGGTTGCGACTGCTGAAACTCTCGAAGCACTCGAAGTTGTCCGCATTTCCGTGCTGGGCCGAAAAGGCCGTGTAACGGAGCTGATGAAGGGTTTGGGTCAAGTTGAGGCGGACAGACGCCGAGAAACTGGCCAAGAACTCAATGCCGTTAAAGATGTCATTGCGACGGCAATTGAATCGCGCGTCCAGACGTTGCAAGTGATGGCGCTTGGTGCTCAGGTCCAAGAAGAAGCTGTTGATGTTTCACTACCGTCGCGACCCGAATCCGCCGGCAGACTTCATCCTATTAGCCAGACATTCGATGAGATTGTTGCGATCTTTGGTGAGATGGGTTTTGTCGTCGCACAAGGTCCGGATATCGAAGACGATTTCTACAACTTCACCGCCCTTAATATTCCGCCCGAGCATCCCGCGCGGCAGATGCACGACACGTTCTATCTGCAGACGCTTGGTGCCGCGAAGGATACTGAAAACGGCGAAATGTCGACGGACGGCCGCAGGCTTCTCAGAACCCATACGTCACCAGTTCAGATCCGCACAATGCTCGCTGGCAAGCCGCCATTTCGCATTATTGCGCCTGGTCGAACCTACCGTTGTGACAGCGACATCACGCACACCCCTATGTTTCACCAAGTTGAAGGTCTCGTGGTCGATACGACAACACATATGGGGCATCTTAAAGGGTGCCTGATCGACTTCTGCCGGACCTACTTCGAAACACCTGACGTTCCCGTGCGGTTTCGGCCAAGCCACTTCCCGTTCACGGAGCCATCCGCCGAAGTGGATATCGGATGTTCTCGTGCCGGCGGTCAGCTAAAGATTGGCGCCGGCGACGATTGGCTTGAAATTCTTGGTTGTGGGATGGTTCATCCCAAGGTGCTTGAGGCAGGCGGTGTCGATTCGTCCAAATATCAGGGGTTCGCCTTTGGTATAGGGCTTGAGCGTATTGCTATGTTGAAATATGGCATTCCCGACTTGCGCACTTTCTTTGACGCAGACATTCGTTGGCTTCGGCACTATGGCTTCGTGCCGCTTGAGGTGCCGACGCTACTTCGCGGGCTCACATTGTGAAGTTCACGCGATCCTGGCTTAGCGAACATTTAGAATGTGACGCGACAGTAACGGAACTGTCAGAGCGACTAACCGCTCTCGGGCTTGAGGTTGAGGAAATCGTCGACCGAGCAGCTGACCTCGGTGCATTTACTGTCGCCGAAGTTGTCGAGGCAAAACTCCATCCTGATGCCGATCGGCTAAAGGTTTGTATTGTTGAAACCGGCTCTGGCACTGTTCAGGTCGTGTGTGGCGCACCTAATGCGCAGACAGGTATGAAGGGTGTCTTTGCTCCGGTCGGATCCCATGTTCCAGGTACAGGACACGACCTCAAAAAAACTAAAATCCGCGGAGTTGAATCCAGCGGCATGTTGGTATCTGAACGGGAGCTGGGCATCTCGGATGAGCACGAGGGCATCATCGAACTGCCAAGGGATGCGAAAGTCGGTGAGCCGTTCGCGAAATTCGCAGGTCTTGACGATGCCGTAATTGAGATAGCCATCACCCCGAACCGCGGTGATTGTCTGGGCGTTCGCGGAATTGCTCGCGATCTTGCTGCTGCTGGTGTGGGCAAGTTTAAGGCGCACGCGGAAATCGACGGACAGACGATTGATGGGGCATTTGAAAGTCCTATCAAATGGCGTCGCGAGTTTCTGGAAGGCGCTGGACACGCATGCCCGATGGTTGTTGGACGAAGTTTTCGCAACGTCAAAAACTGCACAAGCCCTGAGTGGTTGCAAAATCGTCTTAGGGCAATTGGGCTGCGGCCGATTTCAGCGCTCGTCGATATTACAAATTACGTCACATTTGATCTTGGTCGTCCCTTACATGTTTTTGATGCGGACAAGCTATCGGGCGACTTGCTTATGCGTTTTGCGAAAAAAGGCGAAACAATTCTGGCATTGGACGGCAAGAAATACGCTCTCGACGAGGAAATGGTTGTCATCGCGGATGAGAGTTCGGGAACGAACAATGTTCAGGGTATAGGTGGCGTCATGGGTGGCGAGGCGAGCGGTTGCACCGAGGCAACCCAGAACGTCTTTCTCGAAGTCGCTCTTTTCGATCCAGTAAGGGTAGCTGCAACTGGGCGAAAGCTTGGGATCGAATCTGATGCGCGCTACCGTTTTGAGCGTAGCGTGGATCCACAATCCGCATTGTGGGGAGCAGAAGTAGCGACCCGATTAATCACCGAGTTCTGTGGTGGCGAGGCAAGCACGCTCACTATCGCCGGCGCGATGCCCGACGTCAGCCGGCAGATCCAGTTTAGGCCAGAGCGTATGATGACATTGGGCGGCGTAGACCTTTCTGTCGAGCGCACGCAAGGTATCCTCGGTGCGTTGGGGTTTTCGACCAAGCTCGGCGAGGGCGCGATCATTGCTGTGCCGCCGACTTGGCGTCCTGACGTCGAAGACGAGGTCTGTCTGGTCGAAGAAGTGCTGCGTGTTCATGGGTTTGACGCAATTCCTGTGGTGCCGCTGGAGCGCGAGTCGTCACTGCCAAAGGTTGCGGTTTCTGTTGAGCAGCGCCGTGAAGGTCTGGCCCGCAAAGTCCTTGCGACACGTGGCATGATGGAGGCCGTTACTTGGTCATTTGTCAGCGCGGAGGAGGCCGGGCTTTTCGGTGGCGTTTCGCCGTCACTCAAATTGGCGAATCCGATTAGTGCGGACTTAGACGTTATGCGGCCCTCGATACTTCCAAATTTGCTGAAAGCTGCAGCACGCAACGTTAATCGCGGCTTTCATGAACTCGCACTATTTGAAGTCGGGGCGGCGTGGCGTGATGACACACCGGAGGGGCAGGATCTCGTTGCGGCCGGTGTTCGTATCGGCGGCACTGGCCCGCGCCATTGGGACGTTAAGCCGCGACAAGTCGATGTCTTCGACGCGAAGGCCGATGCAGAAGCTGTTATGGCACTCGGCACTGTTCCGGTCGAAAATCTCCAGGTCAGTAGTGATGCACCAGATTGGTATCATCCTGGACGATCTGGTGTCTTCAAGCTGGGATCGACTCTGATTGCAACGTTTGGCGAAGTGCATCCCCGTATCCTTCAGGCCCTCGACTTGCCATCGCCTGTGACTGCGTTTGAAGTCAATATCAACAGCTTTCCAAAGTCCAAATCCAAAGCTGCAACGGGTCGGGCGCCGCTCAATGCGTCGCCCTATCAGGCCGTAAGCCGCGACTTTGCATTTGTCGTAAGTAGCGCCGTCCCGAGTGCCCAATTAGTGCGCGCCGCAAGGGGTGCTGACCGCAAGCTTATTGTCGACGTTGACGTGTTCGATCTTTATCACGGTGAGAATGTTGGCGAGAACGAGAAGTCAGTCGCGATTTCGGTAACGCTTCAGCCAACAGAACATACGTTGACAGACCCTGAAATTGACGCCGTCTCGGATAAAGTTGTTTCGGCGGTCGGTAAGCAGACGGGCGGCGTATTGCGCAACTAAGTCGCCAGTTCACAATTGCCTATTCTCACGTGAGTTTTTATCGTCAACGGCTCTCCGCAGTCATTCGTCGGTTAACTGCGTTCGCAGTTGACAGGGGTGCACTGATCGGAGAAATTTAAACTATATTCGCAGATATTGCGGTGTTGGCTGCCGATACCTCCACATGTTGTGTTTGTGATGGATGGTGCCAGTGATGATAATAGAGGGTTGCTTGCGTTATGCCGTATGACAATTCGCCCGAGACGAAGCCGAAGCCGAAGCTGTCTTATGCGATCAGCTGCTCCAGTCAATTCCGCAAAGCGGTGATGGCTTTGGCTGAAAGCCAAAGTGTCAATGTTGGCGACCTTGCCCGTTCGATACTCCTTGCCGTTCCTGCTGATGTAATTAGGCGTCTTGACGACCCAGGCGAACCGCCAGCGGACGATCGTGAGGCAATCACTTTGAAGTCTGGCCGGAATCCGGGCAAGCTCTGGCGCCGAAAGCCGCGATTGCAGGTTCGCTTGCCGCCGGGACATAGCGCGGAGACCATCCGCCGCGCGCTTGGCCTGGCGCTCGCGCTCGATGATGGCAGCAAGATGGTCGCGGTTGAGGATAACGGGGTGCCGACGACGGGAGATCGTCTCAAAGCGGCGGAGGACGAGGTTTTACGATTGCATACGATCGTTGAAGCGCTCGCCTTCACACCGCTACCGGATGGCGTCAAAAATCGCAGTGATGCCCTCCACGTGCTTGGTTTCTCCCATGACAATGTACCTGAACATACGACAATCAGGGCGAGATACCGGATGCTTGCAAGTATTCATCACCCAGACAGTGGATTTGGTGACCATCGACGAATGAGTCAGCTTAACGAGGCGATGAATCGTCTCCGGAGCAGTGTAGGCTAGAAGGCATTGTGTTGGTCGGTTAGGTTTCCACGGTATGAATACAGCTGTATGAATTCCGCCTCATTCAATGTTGTCGTTGGCGCAAAGTGAAATGAATTGGAGAAACGCGTGAATTTTATTTTCGAAGGGGCGCCGCAATGAGTGGAGCTAAAATTTTGGCATTTGCCGGCAGCTTACGAGAAGGATCGCTCAACAAGAAGCTCCTTGCTTTGGCAGCCGAAGGCGCACGTGAGGCTGGTGCTGAAGTCACTGTCATCGACCTACGTGATTACCCGATGCCGATCTATGACGGCGATCTGGAAGTAAGCGACGGCATCCCCGAAAACGCCAGGCGTATTCAGGCGCTTCTTGAGGCGAATGACGGCTTGCTGATCGCAACGCCGGAGAATAATTATTCATTGAGCGCTGTCCTGAAGAATACCATCGACTGGGCATCTCGCCCCGTCGATGACCATCCATCAATGCATTATTTTCGCGGCAAAACGGCAGCGTTAGTTTCTGCCGCGGGTGCTCTCGGTGGGAAAATTGGAATGGCACACCTCCGAGGTATACTCAGCGTGTTCCAGGTCATGGTGATTCCTGAGCAGTACGGCGTTGTCTCCGCTTTCAGAGAAGTTGACGAATATGGCAACCTCACGGCGGAACATGAGGCGCCAACCAAGGCCGTCGGTGCTCGCCTCGCGCAGGTCGTCGACCTGATGGTTGACGACCTGGAATAGGTTCGCAAGCAATGGGGCGCTGAAGGGTTAGCGCCGTCGGACGTCAAGTCAGGGCAGGTCCACAATTCATTTCGCATCACCGATCCCAGCGGATATGAGATTACGATCTTTAGTCCACATACGTCGGGCAGGCCGGTTTAGGGGTGCTGAACTGACAGCTGTGGAGTCGACGTGTTCCGCTCAGGTCCGCAGCACGGCGAACGCAACGATACTAAAGGCCAAGGTACGTGATTTTCCCGGGTTGCGGTAGGTATGGCGTTGGTCACCGCGAAACGCTAAGGCATCACCCGGCCCGAGCGTCGAACTCTCGCCGCCGATGGCGAGTTCGATTTTGCCCTCATCACAGGTCAGATACTCGCGCGTGCCGACGGTGTGAGGAACACCGCGCATGATGCCGCCGGGCGGCAGTTCTAGGCGCATGATCTCCTGCCCTGGCAATGCCTCTGGCACTAAGGAATGGGAGAGTGCGTCCCCCTTTTTTCGCGGTACGACAGAGCCTGCGGGAAAAAACTGACAGGCTCGAACGCGGCGGGCCTACCAATTCCTCGATCGAGATCTGAAATGCGGCTACGACTTTGGCGAGAACAGCAAGTGTTGGATTGACGCTACCTGATTCCAGGCTTGCCCAGGTCGGGCGCGGGATCGACGCCAAGCTTGCCATCTGCTGCTGCGATAATCCACGCTCCTCGCGGAGGTGACGAACAGTGCGTGCAAGATTTGTCGACAACTCGCTCATGCTGATACTGCACCATCATTTTGACAGTAAAATAACCTAACGGATGATAAGACGGAATCGGTGAAATTCTTCGCGAGGATTTTCGGTTTGAAATACGAAGGCGCCTATTCACATTTCGACTGCGTTCATCTTGATGAGTAGCTGGTCTTCCTGTTCGACAACTATGAGGGTTTTGAGAGCCATCACTACGCCTTCAAGGTAGGCGATGAGGAGTTCGACGCGATCTTTGGGCGCGTCAAGGCTGAAGGTATCGCCTATGGTAGCCGGCCAAGCTCACAAGACGATATGATGATCAATCATCACAACGGTGGACGCGGCGTCTATTTCCGTGACGCCAACGGCCACAGCCTGGAAATGTTGACTGCATAAGGCGCCGTTGGCGTTACCGTTGAGATGGGACGAGCAAGGAATTGCGCGATAAACAATCTCGCAATCAGGGAATGGAGTTGATGATAGAAATCAAACAGGTTGGGCACATAGGTATTCGTGTAAAGGACCGGGATCGTTCGAAGGCATTTTATAGCAAACTCGGATTCGAACCGGTCCGCGACAATCCAGACGATACGGTTATTATCGTGCGCAATAAGAACGATGTCGAAATCAACTTTATCGTCAACGCAAATGACGAAAATGACGGCAAGAACATTCTCATGGACGTCGACATAAAGTATCCGGGTTTCACCCACGTCGCGCTGGAAGTTCCGTCCATTGAAGGTACTGCTACAGCGCTGAGAGAAGCCGGAATCGAAACCTCTGGGAACCGAACCCACGGGGAGACGACGGTAGCACTCTTTATCCGCGATCCGGATCTCAACGTCATCGAATTCATAGCCGACGAGACTTGATGCTGATTGATCGAGTGGCGGCCGGCCACACTTCTTAGATGGTGGAATTTCGCTGATAGTTTGGAATCAGATTGTTCTGGCGAGCAATTCTTGGGCGTGCGTTACTGGTCTTCTGTCCTCCATGCGCGGTCAATGATGTGAATTCAGCCCCACTATTAGCGGACATTTCCCCGGCACGCCTGTCCGGCAACCTGCGGGGCATGGGTTGGATGGCTCTAGCGTCGACGGGTTTTGCGACCAACAACGCGTTTGTACGGTATCTGACATCGACGGGGCTAAGCGCACTTGAGATAGCGTTCTTTGTTAATGCGTTTGGCGTCATCGCGTTGACACCGCTGTTGCTGCACTATGGCCCAACGGTTTTACGCACCCAGCACTTTGGAATTCACCTGTTGCGCGCGATTTGTTTTCTCGTCGCCATGGTGTTTATCTATACGGCTCTCGCGACAACATCACTCTCGCTTGTCGCAGCACTTGGCTTCACGGTGCCTATCATTACGACGATTCTGGCGATCGTCTTTTTTCATGAGGTCGTTCGACTTCGACGGTGGGTCGCCATTCTCTTTGGCTTCTCGGGCACATTTGTCATTCTTCGCCCGGGGTTAGAGATCGTCGAAACCGGGTCGCTCTACGTTCTCATTGCGGCATGCTTTTTCTCAGTCATGGCGATGCTTGCCAAATTGCTCGCACAGAGCGAATCGAGTTTGACGATTACTGCATACACTAGGCTCCTGCCGACACCGATGGCGCTTGCCGCGGCGCTCTTTGTCTGGGAGTGGCCGACATGGCCGCAGTTGGGGATTCTTGTCCTCGCCGGTATTGTTGGTACCGCCTCGATTATGTCCTTCGTCCAGGCGATTAAGATCGGCGAAACGAATGTTGTCATGCCGTTGGACTTCAGTAAGCTCGTCTGGGCTTCGCTGATAGGCTTCGTGTTCTTTGCCGAGGTGCCGACGATCTATACATGGATTGGTGGCGCCATGATTTTTGCTGCGGCGCTTTACATCGCCTATCGCGAGAGCCAGGCGGCCCGGGCAGAACAACGTACAGCAACCAGCGTCAGTGGAGTTAAGACGGATTAATCCGTGCCATTGCGCAGCGGCCCCTGCGGCCCTATCTTTCTGCCGCGCAGGTGCCATCGTGGCCAATCCCCCGATGACCGCAGCCGTCTATTCGCCAGAGCTAAAATGACCGACCTATCCCTCATCCGCAATTTTGCGATCATTGCCCATATCGATCACGGCAAGTCGACCTTGGCCGACCGGCTGATCGAGCGTTGCGGCGGCCTCGAAAGTCGTGAAATGAAGGCCCAGATCCTTGATTCGATGGACATCGAGCGAGAGCGTGGCATTACGATAAAGGCACAGACTGTTCGTCTGACATACGCCGCAAACGACGGCAAAACCTATACGCTTAATCTTATAGATACGCCTGGCCACGTAGATTTTACCTACGAGGTGAGCCGTTCTCTGGCCGCGTGCGAGGGGTCCCTGTTAGTGGTCGACGCGAGCCAGGGAGTCGAGGCGCAAACCCTAGCCAACGTCTATCTCGCCATCGATGCCGATCATGAGATCGTGCCCGTGTTGAATAAAATTGATCTTCCGGCTGCCGAACCGGAGCGCGTCAAACAACAGATACAAGACGTGATTGGCATTGATGCATCAAATGCAGTCGAGATTTCAGCCAAGCAAGGGATTGGCGTCGATGAATTGCTGGAGACGCTCGTCGCGCAGCTACCACCGCCCCAAGGCGAGGCTGACGTATCGCTGCGTGCCCTGCTCGTTGACAGCTGGTATGACGCCTACTTGGGCGTTGTCATCCTGGTCCGTGTACGCGACGGTATTCTCAAGCGCGGCATGCGCATTCGCATGATGGCGACGGGTGCCGCCCATGAAGTCGAGCGTGTTGGTGTCTTCACGCCAAAAGGCGTGATGGTGGATAGCCTTGGGCCGGGCGAGGTTGGATTCATTACGGCGGCAATGAAATCCGTTGCCGACTGTAAGGTTGGTGACACACTCACCGAAGACCGTCGGCCAACAGAGAACGCTTTGCCGGGTTTCAAGCCGACGCAACCCGTCGTCTTCTGTGGGCTCTTCCCAATCGACGCAGCCGAATACGAAGAGTTGCGTGAGGGTTTGTCGAGGCTTGCCCTTAACGATTCAAGTTTCCACTACGAACCGGAATCGTCAGCTGCGCTTGGATTTGGTTTTCGTGTTGGATGTCTTGGCCTGCTTCACCTGGAGATTGTTCAGGAGCGACTTAGCCGGGAGTTCGACCTCGACCTCATCGCCACAGCACCCTCGGTCGTCTATCACATCCATTTGACGAACGGCACCATCGTCGAACTCCATAACCCGGCGGATTATCCCGACCCCGTCGCCATCGACCGCGTTGAAGAGCCGTGGATCAAGGCTACAGTCCTCGTACCCGACGAGTATCTCGGCGCAGTGCTGTCGCTTTGTACGGAGCGCCGCGGCGAACAGGTAGACCTGACCTATGTCGGGTCTCGTGCGATGGTGATCTACCGATTGCCCTTAAACGAGGTGGTTTTTGATTTTTATGATCGACTGAAATCCATGAGCCGAGGCTACGCCAGCTTCGATTATGAAATTGACGAGTACCGCGAGGGCGACCTCGTCAAACTATCAATTCTGGTCAACACTGAATCGGTCGACGCGTTGTCGGTTGTCGTTCATCGCGCACGCGCGGAGACCCGTGGCCGTGTTCTTTGCCAGAAGCTTAAGGAGTTGATTCCGCGCCAACTCTTCAAAGTTGCGATTCAAGCAGCGATCGGTGGCCGCATTGTTGCGCGCGAAACGGTTGGTGCCATGCGCAAAGATGTAACCGCTAAATGTTACGGCGGCGATGTCACGCGAAAACGCAAGCTCTTGGAGAAACAGAAGGCTGGTAAGAAGCGGATGCGCCAGTTCGGTCAGGTGGAAATTCCGCAATCCGCCTTTCTCGATGTCCTCAAAGTTAGCGACGACCGAGCGTAGTCTAACGCCTACGTCTCCGGCTCCCGCGCGAGTGACCCGAGAGCGAAGCCCAAGACCAACGTGATCACGAACAGAATTAACAGTGCTTCCCAGGTCGAGCGCTGCAACATCGGGACGATGGCGGCGTCCCAGATCGGTGCGTAGATATAACGCTGTACGATCACCTGGAAGAAATTGAGAGTTCCAACATCGAATTGAAACCACAGTTGGCCCGCTGGCAGGGTCACGTCGTGACCGGCGATCCAAAGCCATAGGCCAAGGCCGCCCGTGCCGAGCGCAATTAACTGAAAGAAACTGCCAAGTAGCCGGACTATGAACATCCTGCCTCCCGCGCAAGAGTGTACAAACAAACTTTTGAGCGGAGGTCGCTCGTAACCCTAAGGCGAACGTGCGATGAGAAGCCTAACATACTGACCTGGTAAACGGTAGCCGTGCCCCATTTAGGCGTTGGTTCCGTTTAAATGCTGTCTTGGCGCGCGGGCCGCTTGCTGGTGCTTGTGCCGGGGGGGTAATGTCCGCGCTTCGGCGCGCGGGCAAATTTTTGTAGCTCGCGCGTCAATCGGAGGGGTGGCCGAGTGGTTGAAGGCGCACGCTTGGAAAGCGTGTAGGGGTTAACGCTCCTCGCGGGTTCGAATCCCGCTCCCTCCGCCACTGATCACCAGTAACGCGTTGTTTTTACATAGATTATTGTAAATTAATATTTTTGACCCCCCAATTTCATCCCCCACTTTGTTCGAGCCGTTGCTGTTGCTGGCTCGCCGAAATGGGCATTCGGGGTCCTATGTTTTTGATCACGTTTTGGCAGGGGGCACCCGTCTATTTCACAACACCACCCTATATCCCGACCCAATTACTCTTTTCGCCTCTCGCTGATGGCAATATTCACGCAGGGCATCCAAAATATATTTGAAATTTTTTTGGAGCCCAAACGCGGCTAGCTCAACCATGGGCCGCTCAAATGGTTGTCGGGCAATGGGCAACGAGTGTCCGCATTCGGGGGCAAAACGGACATAATTCAGGGTGTAGAAGAATGTCCGCTTATAGATAGGAGCGGACCACGTTTGACCACAAAATTACGCCCCACCATTGCGAACAGCGGAAGTGCTATGCTTTCCGCATGACTGCTACCCATATAATCGTTGCCGCTGTCCTAATCATCAGCGCATCCACGGTTGGAGCCAACCCCACCATCCTTGAAGGCACCGTCACCAAAGTCCGCGATGGCGACACTATTGAGGTTGGGCGTATCCCTATACGCCTGAATGGTGTTTCCGCACCGGAGATGAACGAGCCTCTCGGTCCCAAAGCCAAAGCGTTCATGGCCGACCTAGTCATGGGCAAGCGGGTCCGATGCGAACTAGATGGCTCCTCGACGCACGACCGTTTTGTGGGAGCGTGTTACCTTCATGGTAGAGATATTGGTGAGGCCGTCATCAAGGCCGGACTAGCATTGGACTGCCCACGGTATTCACGTGGGCGGTACAGGCGGTTTGAGGTTGATGGTGTAGTGATCACGCTACCGGGGTATTGCAAATAAAGGCGCGACTGCGCGGTTTGAGAGATGTTGGCTGGTTGAAGATCAAAGGTACCTATCGCTCTGCTATAAAATCGAGCCCAGCGGAGGTCGGGCTTACCACAGGTGGTGACTTCTTCTTCGTTCGCAGAAAGTAGGTGGACTGCAGGTTGCGTTGAGCCTTCAACCATCTGCCATGCGAGCGGAATAACCGGTGGTAGTCGCAAAGCGTCAAGCGTTTGATTTGTAGGTAGAAACTTTAATAATTTATTAAGAGATTGATTTAACGTAATAATATTATAATAGAGGGTGGAAACTCTCTCCGCCATTTATTTGTCCATGACCATCCACTAGAATTCATAGAGTGGCTGTAAACTAGGAAAATATATAGTTTTTTCCTTCTTACGGCATCAGCATTGCCATACTTTGCGTAGGAACCGCGAACGCCTCGTTTGGGATCCTTGCCGACATGGTCGATGATAAGCACAAGTGCATCGAATTTTTCTGCCAGCCCGTATGCTGTTTGAATGGCCAATGAAACGTCTTTGGTCTGATTGTCGTCCCCGCCAACAATGGCCTTACTGTATGTGTCAAAGACGATGAAGTTGGGACAAAACCCTTTACGTATTATCTCCTCAACGAACGGCTCTAAAGATTCCGGGTGCATTAAGTTTGGTGTCATTGTAAAGGCTTTAAAAGCATTCGGGGATTTATGATTGTGATATTTCAGCCATGCCTCATAACGTAACCCGAACCCAGCCTGTCCTTCATTCATCATGTAGAGCGCGTTGCCGGTCTTAACTACCCATGTACCGCCGTTGCTATTTGTCGCTACCGCCGTTGCAAATGATATTGCAAGAAACGACTTCATATCACCTAATTTGCCAGCCATGATGGCAACGCCTTTATAGGGCAGTATGCTTTCAATAAGGTATTCGGGTGGTGGTAATTTCAGTAATTCTGCAACTGATATTAATACCGGCCACCCTTTCTCTGCGACGTCACTTGTGTGTTTATTGGATGCTTGCCATCCAGATTTCTGTGCAAGGAAAAATATGGTTCCAACGGAAACTTGCTTGCCCACTGCCATAGGAAGTTTGAATAATTCCTATTTTTTAGCACAAGTTTATCTTTCATAAATTCCATACTTATCCTTGGTTTTTGACAGGTTACCCCATACAAAAAATACCTCTTCTGTGTGATACTTGTGACATAAGTTGAGCCCGACCTTTATCCACTGATCGTAATCCTCTGCCAAAATAATCACTTCTCACGGATTGTGTAAATTTTAATAAACCCATTTTGATGTCTGGATGCTCTGTCGAGTGGGTCTAAGTTTGCGTGGTACGGGGATTAGAACCTGACCCATCGTAGTTTCATACGGGAACCTCCACCTAGACTCCCTATTTCCCGCATTTCTGTCAGACTTCCTCTATAAAATCCTTATCCATACTCCTCGCACTCATATTCACCGTGATGTTTCCATTCACCAGTTTCGTTGAATGGAGGTGGGTGGATAAAAATGTGAATGGAGATACCTTCAATGTGAATTTTGAGAAAATAAAAAAACACGGTGGGTATATTTATTATTGTGAATTGCAGGATTACTAAAAATGTAATAAAATTATATTAGAATTCGTTTAACAACACATGTTTTTTCGGGGTTATAATGCGTAAATTTTTGTACACTTTAGCGATATTTACTGTTTTGATAGGATGCCAGTCATCATTCGCGGCGGAAACTACTGTTTATGCTAAAATTACAGGAGATGTTAGGTCTGTAACCTTAATGGACGAAAACGATGGGATCATCGGCAAGCGGTTTGAAAAAATGGATTTTATTTCGCTCAAGTGGTTTGAAGCATACTTAACCTCGGATGGTATTTGGAAATTCACCGATAAAGGACTTTCGGACAAAGAAGAAGCAAATGCATCCTCTGAAGGCGAAGGAGGCGAAGGAGGCGGGTGCTAAGCACGCAAACTAACCATCGTCATTTAAACGGAGAAAATTACGAAATTGTGCGCCTCTAAATTGACTCGATTGAGAACCATTTTTGGGGCATTTAAAATGTACCCATTGTTATGTTTTCTTCTTTTGTTATCTTTTGGTTTTATTTTGGCACCCTCGTTTGGCGGGTGCCTTTCTTTTTTACCCTATGGGTACAACAATTTTTTTGTACACCTACCTGCCGATGAAAACTTCTGTGTGTCCTCATCGGACGGTGATACAACGTACAAAACTGACAGCAGAGGCGCCAGAATTATCGCTGGGAAAAAATCTGAAGTGCCAGTGCATGCATTTGGCGAAAGTCAATTACTTGAGATTTTTCCCAATACTCGTGGGAATGGACATGCTCTACGGACATTGTACAATAAAAAAACGATACTCATACACGGAGCACCAAATAACGGTCCTTTTGAAACAGTAGAATATTTGAAATATGTTTTACGGACAACAACGCCTGAGTATATTGTAATCGGGTTAAATTTTGGAACTGACATATTTCGTATCATTCCTGGTTGGAAAACCAAAAATTATGTTTCTCTCACTAGCGATGAGTTGCCGACTGTGATGACGTTCCCATTTTGGTATGAAATTAAAACCACACTAGGTATGCTAAAAGGAATGTTTTTTACATCCAAAAAAATCAATGTACACCAAATACGAGAAAAATATTTTTCTAAGAAACAAAAAATCAGGGAAAATTTTAAGGGATTTATTTATAAATTGAATGAAGAG
Organism: Alphaproteobacteria bacterium; assembly: GCA_963693665.1. Lineage (GTDB taxonomy): Bacteria > Pseudomonadota > Alphaproteobacteria > UBA8366 > CAVOAK01 > CAVOAK01. The sequence continues at coordinate 39,761 of CAVOAK010000006.1, forward strand.
ACAAAATCCTTAAATTCAAAAATAGATTTTATCTTTTTTCCACCTTATTGGATGTACACTCAAAAAGAAAAAACGTCATACCTTGAGGAACGTATTGGGACAGAATTTCATAATTTTGTATGTGATGTTAATATTCTAGACCCTCTCTATGTAACCCAAGCATACATTGCTAAATTCCCGAAAATACTCCCCACCGATAAATTATTTACCTTTGATGGGCGTCACTTTAAAACAGAATTTCTTACGTTTGAACCTAGGGAATCTTATTGTTCAAATTATTAGTTTTAGGATAAAAATTCAACTTTTATGAATTACGTATTAAAATGATTAGAACGTTAATCAAATTAAAAACAGAACTAATTAGAGGAAAAAATAGAAATTTTCTTTGGATGTTTTTACACGAATTTTCATACGCTGAATTTTCGTCTGCTATTGAAATGTTGCAAGCGGCAAAGTTAAATTATGATATTAAAATTTCAAAAAATCTTATCGATCATGCATTGGACGAATATAATCATACAAAATTAATGCGTTCGATAATTTCAAAATACACCGAAGATAATCCAGACATTTTTAGAAATGTTAGATTCTGCCCAAATCACACAATAAAAAAAGGTTATGTAGATCCTTCAAATTTTTTATTTCAAAAATACGGTATTGAAAGATTTTTTATATTTGTTGGAATTAATGAACAGAATGCCAGTAAAATATTTACAAAATTACGCAACCGGTGCACTGATACATTAAGAAAAATTGATTCTAAGTCGGGGGACCAACAGTCCTATGCGTATAACGTAACACTTGCATCCGATGTTATTGGAAAAATTATCAGAGATGAAGAAAATCATGAAAATTTTTCTTTGATTTATGCAAGTCGTAATGTAAAGAAATGGAAGTTTTTATTCTTTTTACTTTGGGAACGAATTTTAAATAATATTCGTCATTTTTGTGCATCAAATAGTACAGTCAATAAATGGGTTGCTGCATCCATATATTTGATCGTAATAACTCTAATTATTCCATTTCGCTTTGCCTTTTCTATTGAACCGCCACGAATGAATAATTTGGTTTCAAAAGAAAATTCTGATCTCATGCTATGAGCGATATTATTGGAGTTTCAGCATTTTTTCATGACTCCAGTGTGGCACTAATTAGAAATGGTGAACTGACTGCATTCATAAAAGAGGAATGGTTAACTCGTATTAAAGGAACTAGTACATTTCCTGTCTATGGATTGGAGTATCTAAAGAAGCACTATGATGTAACCGTCGAATCCGTTGAAAAGGTTTCGTTTTACGAGAAACCGCTGCGGGGTTGGACTGAAATGATGAATCATTCATTACAGAAACCGTTCTTTAGATGGCGCCAAACTTCTACACTTTTAAAATCGTTTTGGGATGGTCCGTTGTTTTTCAGGCATCATTTGGATCGGGTGCTTCCTGTTCAAAAACAACAAGTATGTTATTGTCCGCATCATTTGAGTCATGCATTAACAGCACTTGCTTATGCCGACCAGACACGTGATTGGACAGCAATTGTGGTGGATGGTGTTGGTGATGGAATTACTGCCTCTATATTTTATGTGCGCAATGGCGTAGTTAACTGTTTATGGCGAACAAAGTTTCCCCATTCCATAGGTTTATTTTATTCAACAATTACAGATTATCTTGGATTTTCTGTTAATGATGGTGAATACAAGGTCATGGGAATGTCCGCGTATGGTGATCCAATTCACCAAGATGTTATGCGTGAAATGATTCATTTCAACGAAGGAATTCTCGCACTCAACCTTTCGTGGTTTGAATTTGACCATAATCCGAAACAATCTTTCTCCAAAAAATTTGTTGACGTATTTGGACCTCCCGCATCGAATCGTGATCTCAAATAC
>CAVOAK010000007.1:0-37557 GCA_963693665.1 Alphaproteobacteria bacterium
CGCGCAGCAAGGCTTGCGGTCACATGACAGAGCAACAAACAGCCGTCGCTACTCCGCCCAAGCCACGGGCCCTGAACGGTTACGACCGCTTGATGCGACGACTTGACGGTCGCCGCATTCGGCGGGTTTGCGCGCTCACTTGGCTGTGGTTCATTGTGCTCGCCATTTATGCGCCCATCCTTGTCGTGATCGCCTCATCGTTTGATCCTGGCGAAGATGTCGCGGGCATGCGGGCTTTCCTCGTCTTCCCGCCGCGGGGTTTTTCACTGGAGTGGTACTGGAGTATCCATCCCCGGCTCTGGCAGTCCCTATGGGTTAGTGTCTCGATGGCATCGATTTCGTGCGCATTCGGACTTCTGCTCGGCGTGCCGGCGGCACTCGGGCTAATCCGTGGCAATTTCCGTGGCAAGATCGTTCTTGGAACGCTGTTCAGGGCACCTTTACAAATGCCCTTCATCGTAATTGGCGTCGCGTTTCTTCAGGCTTATTACGCCATCGGCAACATATTTGGTATTCAGATTGTCGCCACATTCACAGGGCTGGTGATTGGCCATGTTTTCGTCGCAACACCCTATGTCGTGGGTGCCGTCGGTGTGCAGCTACAGCGCTTTAATCCTGCGATGGAGGAAGCCGCCCTTATTCACGGTGCCAGCCGATGGAGTACGTTCCGGCGCATAACCGTACCGATCATAATGCCAGGCATTTACGCAGGCGGACTTTATGCCTTCCTTGTTTCGTTCGCCGACGTGACAATTTCCCTGTTTCTTTCCGGGCCGAACGCGACGCCGTTTCCAGTAATGGTGCTGTTTTCCATCCAAGAGGATTTCGAACCGACGATTCCCGCCATGGCAACGCTCGTGTTTCTCGGTTCGCTCATTATACTTCTGTTCATTCAGCGACTCGTTGGTCTGAACGTGCTGCTGCGTGGCGGAGGCAGCAACGCGTAAGCGTTGGCGTTAGAATAGTAAAACCATAACCACGGAGTATCGAAAGGGAGACATCATGCGATCAATATCAATTTTGCGGGCGCTACACCTTCTTGGTGTAGTAGGGGCCGTAGCGGGGCTGATGCTCGCGGCAATGCCGCAAGCCTCCGCCCAGAAGATGTTCGATAACACTAAAATTCGCATCGCGACGTTCCCGGGTACCTGGGAGATACGGATCAGAGAAGAGGTCGGTCCGGCGATGGAGAAGGCCGGGATCGAGATGGAGTTCATCGGTGGGAACACCGAGTCGTTCCTGCAGAAACTCGTCGCTGCGCGCGGACAAGCGATTCCATTCGACGTCGTCGAGATCACGGATCACGTTTTGGATGAATTCATGCGGTCGAATTTTCTCCAGAAGATCAACTTGAACAACATCCCGAACAAGGCCAAGGTCCAGCCGGAATTCGTGAGCGACTATAAGGTAGGGTATTGGATGCACGTGGCCGCGATCCAATACAACGCGGAGAAGTTCAAGGAGAACGGCATCCCGTTCCCGACGAAGCACTCGGACCTGTTGCATCCCAAGCTCAAGGGCCATCTCGGCATGCCGTCACCCTTTAGCTACAACATGATCAGCCACATTGTATCGCTCGCCTACGAGAATGGCGGCGACGAGGGCAACATCGAGCCGGGCATGAAAGCGCTCGAGGCATACGTGCCCCAAATTCATTCCTGGGTAGGAGGGACAGTTATGTCTCAGCTCATGAAGGCTGGTGACGTTTGGGCTGCGTTCGGTTCCGGCGGTGGTGCCATTCGCCTGCAGACTGCCGGCCTTCCTATGGCGGTTACTCACGTGAAGGTCAAAAACGCCTCTGGGATGCCGAGTGTTGGCTACATGGGTGCGGTCAAGGGCACAAAAGTTGCTAAAGCCGTTGACTTCTTTCTCAACGAACTCGTCGGTCAGGAAATGCAAGAGGGCATGTATTTACAGAGTGGATTGATTCCGACCAATCAGGAGGTCCTCGCAAAGCATTGGCAGGCCGCGCCAAAAGGCGAGAACGGCATGACCTTCAATATAATGGAGCCAAAAAAGATGGCCGATTTCTACTTCATCGACTACTCGAAGATAAATCGTGCGAAGTGGGCCAAGCGTCTGGCACGCGTTCAGGCGATAAAGTAAGCCGCGAACACGTCACGATAAGCGCAATAGATGGGAGGGTGATATGACGTCGCCCTCCCATTTTTCAGCTGGAATTAATCGCCCGATGGTGCCCAATTACATGGCTCGAACGGAGGCCTAATATGACAATCGAATTCAAGCCATTGAGCGATGCTCTCGGTGCCGAGGCTGTCGGCGTCAACGCCGCGGATGACTTTTGCGACGCAACGATTGCCGAACTCAACGATGGCTGGTTGCGGCACAAGATTCTCCTGTTCCGAGACCAGGACCTGACGGTCGAGCAGCAGATGGCGTTCACAGGAAGATTCGGCAAGCTCATGAATCTGGCGCCTCCGGCCAAACCGTTTATTCCAGAACACCCGGAAATGTCCGTATTCTCGAACATCAAGGTCGACGGCAAACCTATCGGCTCACGTCCCGATCGCGCCTTTGGGGCCAACTGGCACAGCGATAACTCGTTTCTGCGTGTGCCGGCTGGTGGCTCGTTCTTCTATGCCAAGGAAGTGCCGGAAGAGGGTGGCGATGACACGTGGTTCGCAAATATGACCACAGCATATGAGGCGTTGCCCGACGAAATGAAGAGCAAGCTCGAAGGCCTTCGCTGGAACTATAGCCATGTAACGACGCTACAGCTCCATAATCCGAAACTTCCACCGTTCACCGAGGAAGATAAGCGCGCGCTGCCTGATGTCAGCCACCCCTTCGTGCATACACACACCGAAACCGGAAAGAGGGCGTTGTTTGTCGGCATTCTCGACACGCGCGAGGCGTCGGTCGACGGCATGTCGAAGCAAGAGGGGATCGAATTTCTCGACGAGTTGCGGACATTTGCAACGCAACCTCAGTTCACCTACGTGCACAAATGGACACCAGGCGAAGCGATCTTCTGGGATAATCGATGTGTCCTGCACCGCGGGTCAATATTTCCCGACACGAACGGTCGCCGGTTGTGTTACCGCGCAACGACCTTGGGCGTCGGACCCAGCTGAGAGCCGAGGCCGATCGGATTCCGTGAAGCCGTGTCATTGGCTCGCCGTCGGTGCGTAATATCGCGTTCCAATGAAGGGGCCGATCATGACGATCGAATTCAGACCACTTAGCGACGCTCTAGGCGCCGAGGCTGTCGGCGTCAAACTCGCCGACGACAATTCTGACGAAACGATTGCAGAAATCCGTGAGGGGTGGTTGCAGCACAAAATTCTTCTGTTCCGCGGTCAGGATCTAAGCGTAGAGCGGCAGTCGGCATTCGCGCGCTCAAAATTGGCCGCCATGCCCCTCCACGGATTCCAGAGCACCCGGGAGTGAGTGTGTTCTCCAATATCAAGGTCGACGGCAAAGATATTGGTGGGCGACCAGACCGCAGCTTCGGCGATGCCTGGCACAGTGACTTCCCCTACATGACAGAGCCTGCTGGTGGGTCGTTCTTCTACGCCAAGGAGGTGTCGGAGAGGGGCGGTGACGATAACATAGACAGCAAACTGGAAGCGGCGCGCACAGCGTTGGAATCGCTTGGCTCATCGGTCGAATGCCATGCTCCGTCAGAGCGTGAAGTGATTAATTTGTAGGGCGCAGGAGGCACCGGAAGACGTCGCCGTGCATATTACGCCGCGCACTACTGCACTGCGCAGCGGATCGTCCTGGCGCCGGATTGCGGCATGAAATATCTGCGGGCGTCTCTGCATTTTGCAAGATCAACGCCATGGTCGACGCGACAAAGATTGTCGGAAATAAGCTTAATTAATACTTTTGTTCGATGAAGGGTTTTGCACATGAACAACATACTCACTAGGCACCTGCGCGAGGCGAACGAGCCATATTTCAAGCATATGGGATTCGCCATGCGTTTTGGTATTTGGGGTGTGATCTCGGGTGTCACGGCAATTATTCATTCGGTTTTTCCATTCCTGTTCGTAACCACGTCGAGCGGCGCCTTTCGGCGCATGACGGCAATGCTGGTGAAACGCTGAACATGGAGCCTCGACATTGCTGCACTTGTGCTGGCATCTCGGCTCGGCTACACGGTGATTTAATCGCAGTCGGGGGCCTTGCAAGTCGTCCGACGAACAAAATTCGTTGAACGCAGGGGAGGCACACGATGATTGATGTTTATACCTATGGAACGGGAAATGGCTTGCGAGTCTGCGTTGCCATGGCCGAGTGCGAACTCGAGTATACCGTTCACAAAGTAGATTTGGCGAAGGGTGAGAATACGACACCCGAATTCCTCAAGATGAATCCGCTCGGCTCGATTCCGGTGATCGTCGACCACGACGGGCCAGGCGGCAAGCCGTTGACGGTCAGCCAGTCGGCATCGATCGTGCTTTATGCCGCTGAGAAGTCCGGTAAGTTCTTACCAAGTGGCGGTGAGGCCAGAGTGCTCGCTTTGCAATGGCTGATGTTTGGCGCTTCCGATATTGCAGGCACCAACAACGCGATTTTCATGACAACGATGAGGGCACCAGAAAAGGTGCCAGCGGTCATCGAATTCTTCGAGGAACGGCTTTATGGCTTGTTTGGCGAGGCCGATGAACGATTGGACGAGGTGGAGTATCTGGCCGGCGATATCTCCGTCGCAGATCTCGCGTTTTACCCCTTCGTCGCGCTGCGCAAACCGTTGTTAGAAGGGCGCGAACCGTTGACAAATCTAGCGCGTTGGGCAGATGCAATGGCGACCCGACCCGGTGTGGCAAAGGGCATGTCTGCCATCAGCTAGGGCTGCACGAAACCAAAAACCGGAAGATCTTAGATGATTGAACTCTACGCATGTAACACGTCGAACGGTCAGCGTGGTGCCGTCATGTTGGCAGAGGCCGAGTTGGCGTTTCATACCCACATCCTTGACCTCAAGGCAGGCCAGCACAAAACGCCGGAGTTCCGCAAAATCAATCCAGTTGGCGCAATTCCGGTCATCATTGATCCGGACGGTCCAGGCGGTGAGCCACTGACCTTGGCGCAGACCGGCGCAATTTGCCTCTATATTGCGGAGAAGACCGGGCGGTTCCTACCGAAGGACCCGCGAACCCGTTACATTGCCTTCCAGTATTTCATGCAGGCGATGTCCGACGTGGTACTTTATAGCGGCGCCTATGCGTTCTCGCTCATGCGCTTTCCAGAGCCAAATGTGGCAAGCACCAAGGTGTTCAAGGATCCATTACTCGAACATATGGGCTATTTCGACCAGCGGCTTGCCGATGTTGAGTTTTTGGCGGGCGAAATTTCAATCGCTGATATCGCGCTTTACCCTGCCGTCAACCAGCGTTGGGAATTAATCGAAGAATCTGGCGGGTTACCAAACTTGGACCGGTGGCGACAGATGATGGCGGCGCGGCCCGGAATCGCGAAAGGCATGCAAGCCGTTTCGTAGACACCGGCGGTGTTTCGTATAGCCACATTCAATCTGGAAAATCTCGACGTCGATAGCGTCGATGGACCGCCATTGGATGAGCGTATTGGTGTGTTGCGGCCACAAATCCTGCGCCTCCATGCGGACATTCTTTGTCTGCAGGAAGTTAACGATCAGAAACACGGCGAGGGTGCCGTCCGCGGGTATTCGATGCACTGGACCAGCTCTTAGCTGATACGCCGTATAGCGCATTCTACAGAGCGTCGAGCCTCGGTGTGACAGGAAAGGGACCGACGGACAAACACAATTTGGTATGTCTCAGCCGGCATCCCATCGAGCGGCAAGTTCAGTTTCATCACGACCTTGTGCCGCCACCGAGCTACCGCATGGTGGCCGCTTCACCGGCGTCGGAGCCTGCACCGGTTGAATGGGATCGGCCCTGCGTTGTGTTGTTCAGTCCGCTTGCCTGACGGGCCGCTACTGTATGTTCTCAATCTGCATTTGCGTGCGCCAATTGCGGCCTTCGTTCCTGGACAGAAAAGCTCATCCTTTGTCTGGCGGACCGTCGGTGGCTGGGCTGAGGGTTATTATTTGGCCTCTATGAAGCGCGCCGGCCAAGCGCTTGAGGTGCGGCTTGCCATCGATCAGTTGTTTGACGACGATCGAGAAGTACTGATTGCCGTTTGCGGCGATCTCAATGCCGGGGAGAATGAGATGCCAACCCGGATTCTTCGCGGCGAAGAGGAAGATACGGGCAGCGGGGCACTGGCCTACCGGGCGCTTGTCGTTGCCGAACGCTCGGTGGCTCTGGCGCAGAGGTTTTCAGTCCTGCATCACGGCCGGCCGCAGATGCTCGACCACATGCTGTTACCCCGCCAGTTGATGGCCTGGTATCAAGGAATTGAAATCTATAACGAGGATTTAGGCGACGAGCTTGTCGCTTATCGTAATGCGGAAAGTCCGCCTTATTCATACCATGCGCCGGTCGTCGCAACATTTGTCGATCCATTGGAATGACCCGGCAAACAGATGAGCGGCAACCGCGTTCATTTGTAATTCAGTCACTCAGGCGCGCGATCCATTCCAGCGTTGCGTGGGCGCTTTCATCTGTTGCCTTCTTTACAGCCGGGTGTTTGAAGGTGGTCTCGCGCCAGGCCTGAAGATTGGGGCCATAGGTCGATTCGCGGCCGAGATGCGGCAGCAAGATGTCGGCAAAGGTGAATGTGCCGGGGTACGCACAGTCGGCAATACTGATCGTCTCGCTTGCCATGAACGGCTTGGGATCGATAAGCGTATCGAGTTGGCGCAGACGCGCCTGGTAGTTGTCGAGATGGAACGCTAAGACCGCTGGATCGAGTTCTGCCGGGCGCTTGTGAATGAAGGTATCCCGCAGATGCGGCTCCAGCCAAAGATCATGATATCGCGAAAAAAAACGTTGGCGTGCCCGCGCTTTGGCATCGCCGGGTAACAGCGTTGGTTCGGGATAAACTTCGTCAAGGTATTCTATCACAACGTCGGACTCGCTGAGTATGAAGTCACCGTCCTGAATTGCGGGAATGGTTCCCATTGGAACTATCTTCAAGAACTCGGGCGCCCCGTGGCCGCCAGGCGGGGGGATCGTCTCAAAGTCCACACCCTTCACTCCCAAAGCGATACGAACCTTGGCGCAATATGTGCTCGTAGGGTTTGCATAGAATTTTAGCATCGGCTCATTCTCTCAATGTGGATTTGAAGGTCGATGATTACAGGGGCCATACCATTAAGATCGCGGGAGTGCCAACGGCAACGATTAATATCTCCAGTGGCAGACCCAAACGCCAGTAATCACCAAACTTGTAGCCACCAGGACCCATGATCAGCGCGTTGTTCTGATGGCCGATGGGTGTCAGAAATGCACAGGAGGCGCCAACTGCGACCGCCATGAGGAACGGGTCGGAGTTGACGGACAGACGGTCGGCAACCGCGACCGCGATCGGCGCCATGACGACTGCTGTTGCCGCGTTGTTCAAGATATCCGACAAGGTCATCGTGAAGACGAACATCAGGATAAGTGCGAACACCGCTGGAATATTGCGGACCAGCTCGTAAATGACGTTAACGATAACATCGGTCGCACCAGTGGATTCGAGTGCACCGCCAATTGGAATCATGGCGCCGAGAAGGACGATGACCGGCCAATCAATCCCCTCGTAGAGATCGCGAACTGGGACGATATTTGTGATGACCATTGCGACCACGGCGAGCCCGAGCGCGACTTGCAAAGGGAGTAAATTCATCGCACTTGCAGCAATGGCTGTTCCGTAGATTGCGACCGATACGGCAATCCGCTGGCCGGCACCGAATTGTAATCCTCGTTCGGCAAGAGGGAGGCAACCAAGCGTTGAAATAACTTCTGGCAACTGATCAAGATCACCATGCAATAGCAGCACATCGCCGACGCGGAAACGCAATGCATTGAGATGGTCACGGAAGGGCCTGCCTTGCCGCGAAACGGCCAGCAAATGCACGCCATAGCGACTTGGAAACCGCATCGATTCAACTGTACGGCCTTCGAGCCGAGACCCCGACTGGACGACTGCCTCTAGCGGGCCTGAGCCCTCAGCGTGGAGGAGTGCTGATTTGGCACCTTCCGTTCCAACAATTTTAAGGCCAAGCGCGGTGATGACTTTATCTATCTCCTCCGGTCCAGCTTCGATAATCAGTCGATCGCTTACAGCAATGGGTACGCGCTTTGGCAGACTTGTGTAACGGCGGCCACGACGCGTCAAACCGACGATTTGCGCGTCATTTCTCGACGCAAGTTGCTCCGCTTCAGCGAAGGTCATGCCGACAATTTTTGCACCACGAGGAACCCGCGCTTGGGTAACATAATCATCGATCTGAAAGAGATCTTCGGGGGCTGTTTTAGCGCGACCGGCGCTTGCAGTAAGACGCCAACCGATTGCCACCACAAAAACACAGCCGACTAAGGCAATGGTTCCGCCGACCGGCAGGAAATCGAACATCTTGAAGGGCGTTCCAGTGACCTGCCCCCGATACGTGGCGATTATGATGTTGGGTGGTGTCCCGATCAGCGTGACGAGGCCGCCGAGAATTGAAGCGAATGACATAGGCATAAGGATGATAGATGCCGGACGCTCCGATTGTTTTGCTGAACGTATCGCAACGGGCATCAGCAGCGCGAGTGCACCGACATTGTTCATGAAAGACGACATGACTGCGGCAATGCCGGAAAGCGCTCCCAAATGCGTAACCGTTCGACGGGTTGCAGGCGAGATGGCCCGTGCAATCAGATCAGTTACACCAGAATTCGTCAGCGCTCTGCTCAAAATCAAAACAGTTGCAACCGTGACTGTTGCGGGGTGACTGAAGCCGGAAAATGCGTCACCAGGTGCCACGACGCCGACAACGACGGCGATCAAAAGCGCGGCAAACGCGACGACGTCGTAGCGCCATCGGCCCCAGAGAAACAATGCGAAGATTGCCGCCAATATGGTCAGGATCACGATCTGGTCGATAATCATTTCTTACTTCCGGTCCACAAAAACTTGCTGCCGCCCTAAACCGTTTCCGTTGGGAGGCGATCTATGTCATCGCCGGTTCGTTCCTTGGCAATGCTGTAAATTGCATCACGAAGCTCCAGGTTATCGTCTAGAAAATCTTGAAAATCGCGCGCTGCTAGGGTCAAAATATTGCAGTAGCAGAGCGCTGTAACGGTTGCGTTTCGTGGCGCGTCAGTCAGAAGCGCAAGTTCGCCAAAGAATTCACCACTACCCAATCGGACGGGATCAGGTTCGAGTTCGACCTCTACAGCTCCAGTTGAAATAAAATACATGGCATCTCCAATACCGCCTCGACGCACCAGATGTTCATCAGGCAACGCGAGCCTTGGCGTCAGCAAAGATGCAATTTCGCTCAACCGATCTTCATCGAGATGTGCAAGGTATGACACCTGACGCAACAGCGCCTCGGGTTTCAGGCCCAAGTCCAACGGTGGCCTGTGGTCAAATTCTTCTAGGCGTGCGTGGAATTCGGTCTGTAGGTCGTTAAACACCTCTAGACTGATCATTGCCTGTTCACGCATGCTTTGATACTCGAGTTGTTCCATGCGCAACGCGAGTCGACCAAGATGCCGCCGTTCAAGGGTCTTAGCATATTCTGGATACTGCAGCCGCATGGCATCAAGCGCTTTGTTCGTTTCGTCTAGGCGCTTTGCATAAAAGAGTAGGGACTCTTCTGCCGCCTGTTTTCCAAGGAGTACTTCAATACGGTCGCGGTGGTCGACGGGCATATGGCGCAGGACTAATTGACTTGAAAGGAGGACTTCAAACCGGTCAGCCAAGCGGTCGCCAAGTAAAACTGTAAATCCAAACTTGCGATGAAGAAACATGGCGGTCCGGAACCGCCAGTCGAAACTGAGCGTATTGGAAACCGTTCGTTCGAAACCGGCAGTCCCTTTTACTTTCAACCCGTCATAAATGTGGTCACACATCAATAACAATTGGCGCGTGACATTGCCGGAAAGCAAATGCTCAGTAAATTGTTTCAAATAGGTCATGCGCTCGGCGTGGACGAGGGTGACGAGCCCAGTTTTCACCCAATCCTCGTGTGTCAATTCACCGACTTCGTTGATTGTTGAGTTTTCTGCGCCCGCGCGCTCTTCATAATAGCCGAGGACGTCATTTACGAGCGTGGGATCGAGATCGCACCGCTGGGCAAATTTGCGCACGCTATCGCTAATATTGGCAAGTGAGGATGCCATCACGCGGTTTCTGATCGCGAGTTCGGCTGGCTCAAGTTTGTCGATACCAAGCAGGTGCATGAGGACACCCATAGTTGGTGCATTGACGAACAGCGTGAACAGCACAAATCCGGTGACCAAAACGACGACGAAACTCTTAATGTCTTCGGAGAGCAGGGGGTGTTCGAGAACGGCTAATGCGAGCGCCAGAGATACCGCACCACGTAAACCGCCCCACAACATCACCAATTCAAATTCGGTGCTCACCTTTTCCGCCAAGCGAAAACGGCCAAGTAGCGGCAACAATCCGTAAAGGATAACCGCGCGTGCGCCAAACGCAGTTATAATCAATACACTGAGCCATCCAATCTCGCGTCCGGTAACGTTGAGCAGGAGGTGGGGCACAAGCAGGCCGACGAGAAAAAAAATTAGGGAATTGGCCCAGAACCCGAGCTGTTTCCAAATGACTTGGAGATGTGTCCAACTTTCAGGTGAAATTCTGGTTCGACCATAAGATCCAAGGACAAGCCCGGCAGTTACTACTGCCATTACGCCTGATACGTGCAAATAGTGTTCTGCGGCGATAAAACTAAAGTATGCGAGACAGACCGTTAGCGTTACTTCGACCATTGGCACATCGTGCAAAAAACCGATCAAATTGCAGGTCAGCCAGGCGAGGATGTAGCCAACGAGCACACCGCCTACAAAAACACGGAGAAAGTCGAGTGCACCGGCGCCAAAATCCGCGTCCTGCCCACTGACCAACATTGAAGCGAGAATTGTGAACAGCACGATTGCGGTCGCATCGTTAAAAAGGCTTTCTCCCTCGACGAGCGTTGCCAAGCGATGTGGCGCACCCATGTCCTTAAACAAGGCAATTACGGCAACCGGATCTGTAGCCGAAACGATCGCGCCTAAAAGAAGGCAAGCGACAAACGAAATGCCCGAAATCCACCACATTACGCCACCAATCAAGCTCGTTGAAATAACAAGGCCAACGATTGCCAAAAGCAGTATGGGAAATATGTCGTCCAACAACTGACGAATGTTAATGGATAATGCTGCTTCGAAAACAAGTGTGGGTAAAAACAGAAAGAACACCGCATCGGAGGTAATCTCAAGCGAGCTGACCGATCGCATGAAGTCGCCGATGAGCCAAATGTCGGTGTGTCCAAATGCAACGACAACGACCCCTAACACTACCCCGACGAGAGCGAGAAGGACCGTAAACGGGAAGTTGATACGTGTTGCAACTGGAAGTAACACACTTGATATGGCCAACAGGCCGATAACCCCCAAAATTGTCGCGAACAAGTCCTGCATTTGAGGCACTGCCTGTCTTTAATGATGAAGAGTGAGAAGCTGGCAATCCACTCAACGCGGAGATTATGTCAGGTTATCGAATTTATAGTGTTTTAAGAACCCTATTTGCGGATGGTGTTCTGTCTCCTGTAAAGAAGTAAATCTGGGTTGTCTTCCAGCAGTCCAACCGATACTTTCTACACTCCAGATACGAGAAAATCTTTGCGTCTGGCTTCGTCGTTGGGAGAGGGGCATGAATAGCAGTTGGGCATCGCGCAACTGGGATGTTGGGCGTTCAAATATTTCCAAATTAGCAGATTTGAATAGGCTTATGATTGGCAAATACAGTTGTGCTTGACTTGAAGCGCACGCTTTCTGTCGGCATTGCTATTGTTATTCGAAGTCTTGAGCGTTGGACAGCTACGGTTTTGCGCGAACGCGATCTGCTATTGCGATCGGATGGACGTGTACATTTTGTTCGCCTCACAACGCGGCTACAATTGGTCATGGTGTTGGTGGCAGTCTCTGTCCTTCTTTGGGTTGGTGGCACGTCATATACGGCCTGGGATCAGCGAAATGCCATTCGATCTGGTTTGGACGAGCTCCGCGAAATCAAAGCAACTTACCGGGATCTGCTGGGCGAGGCTTCTGCATATAATACGAACATCTCGACCATTTCAAAGCGGCTCGCTGTGCAGCAGGGCAATCTTGACCAATTAGTTTCGAAGCTCGATCAAACCGGAGGCGCTGCTTCACTTGCTTTGCCTGAGGACGGTTTGGACGAGAACTTACGCCGCCTCGGTGTTGGTGTTAGTGAAATGAGCGCGATGACTGCTCTTGTTGGTGACTCTCTTGCGAAGTCGAAGGCTGAATTTGCAAGAGTCGATGGAGTGGGCAGGGGGGCAATTGGTCTTCGGAGGCTCTTGCGAGATCGTCTACGTGTGATTGATGACAAATTGTCGGAAACCCAATCGGAACTTGCTCAGAAAGAAAACGTGCGCGCCTCTCTCAAAGAAAGCCTGAATGTTGCAAACGCCGAACTCATTAGACTGAAAAATGCGCGTGAGGAACTAAAATCCAATATAGCTGCCGTGGTGCAAGAAAGAGAAGAAGAGCGCGAACGCGGGGACAAGCTTTCGACCGAGATCGTACGTATGTCAGAAACCCTTCTTGCTGTAAAAAATAAACATGAAGGGGCCATTCGGCAGCGCTCGGCGTCTGAGGCGCGAATGGCCGCTCTCGATAATTTACTGAATGGGTCAAGAACGCATAATCAGCGGCTGGAAACACAATTGTCGGGCGTTCTCGATCAGCTTGCGCTGCAAGCAGGCAGAGAAGATGAGCAAGGGAGCGTCGCAAAAATACCCGTTAGCGAACGTGTAGCTCAATTGCTCAAGCGACTGGAAGGCGTTTACAGCAGTGAAGAAGCAACGCTAACGCTATATTCGCAACATGCCGCCGCCGGTCGTGCAGACATAGAGAGGATTATCTCTAAGACCGGTCTTGATGCCGCAACGTTGATGAATCGAGTTGAAAACATTCCGTCCGGTCAGGGCGGTATTTTTATTGCTGTAGCGTCCAAACAAGAAGTTTCCGGCAGGGCTGTGGATGCCGAAAGGGAAGGCTTAGCGAGTGTATTGTCTAGCCTTGATGGCCACCTCGCGCGATGGGAATCATTGCGTGAAATTATGCGAGTTTTGCCGCTTGTTACTCCCGTCGATAATTACCACGTTTCAAGTGGATATGGTGTTCGAAAGGATCCAATAACCAAGAGAAAGGCCATGCACCGTGGGGCAGATTTAGCCGGATGGCCGCGCTCTCCAGTATATGCCTCGGCGCGAGGGACAGTTGCTGTCGCCGGACGCAAGGCTGGATTTGGTAAAATGGTGGAAATTAATCATGGCTATCGAATTCGTACGCGCTACGGTCATTTAGAAAAAATTCTTGTCAAGAAGGGTCAAGTTATTGATTTTAGACATAAAATAGGCTTGCTTGGAAATACTGGTCGGTCAACCGGACCGCATGTTCACTACGAAATCCTTTTTGATGGAAAGCAAATGGATCCGATAAAATTTATTGAGGCTGGCCGCTATGTTTCGAAGGAATAGTACAATTACAAAAAGGCGCGGGCAGCGGGCTGTAGAACGGCCGCCACCGCCGTCAATTATCAGCATCAATTTGCGGATTAGGGGCGATTTGCACACTGACGGTGATGTTCAGGTAGACGGTACCGTCGAGGGAGATGTATCGAGTAGAGTTCTCAATATTGGTGAAAAAGCGGTTATAAATGGTTCGATCGCCGCCGATACTGTGCGCATTGCCGGTGCAGCGAATGGTGAAATTACCGCTCGTATCGTACAGCTTAGCAGTACTGCACGCGTAATTGGCGATATCAATCACCAGAGTCTTTCAATCGACGCCGGCGCATATGTTCAAGGCCTTTGCCGCCAAATCGAACAGAAAAACGAGGCTCAGCAGGTCTCTTCGGTTGCGGAATCAGGACCACAAGTTGGCGGTCTTAGCGCAGCAAGTGGGAGCGACGTGCAACCCGTCAACAGAGGCAATGCGCCCGATCCGCGCCTAGGCCCTGTAAAGGTGGTTGGGTAGGCTGGATTTAGCCTCGTGGCACCTGCCGAGGCGCCGACTATGCGGTCAATGCGTCCTTAAATACCGAAGGATCGACATTTCCGCCGGAACATACAACCGCGATAGTTCTACCTTTGATTTGAATCGCATGTTCAAGTGCCGCTGCCAATGCGATGCATCCACCGGGTTCAACCACCAATTTTAGGTCGTTGAAGGCGACACGCATTGCCCGTAGGACTGCTTCGTCGTTGATAGCGAGTCCTCCGGCAAGATGCTCTTGGCACACAGCAAATGTATATTTGCCGACCCGTGGCGGCTGCAATGCGTCGCAAATGGATCCCGCACCCGGAAGATTGCCTGACGGCTCTCCCGCTGAGAGGGACCGTGTCATGCTGTCGAAACCTGTCGGTTCCACGGCGTAGACCTCAGTATTTGGGCACTCCGATGCCAGTGCAATAGAAGTTCCAGAGACGAGTCCGCCGCCACCGCATGGCACCAGGACGGCATCTAGTTGAGCGCCAACGTCGTTGGCTTGCGATGAGATCTCTAAACCGACGGTTCCTTGACCGGCGATGATGTGAGGATCATCAAATGGCGACACGAGTATTGCGCCACGCTCATCAGAAATTTTTCGGGCAAGAGCTTCGCGGTCGACGACGCTGCCGCGCTCATAAGTCAGGATTTCCGCCCCGTATGATTTGGTGTTCTTAACTTTGATCTGTGGCGCATCCGATGGCATGATGATAATCGCCGGCGTGCCCATCATTTGTGCAACTGCGGCAATGCCTTGGGCATGGTTGCCAGAAGAATAAGTAACGACACCGGCGGCTAGTTCGTCGCGTGAAAGCCGACTGAGTTTGTTATAGGCGCCGCGAAATTTGAACGAACCTGTACGCTGTAAAGGCTCAGCTTTGACCAACACACGTCCGCCAAGCCGCGCGTTCAAGGACGGCGACTCCAAAAGCGGTGTCAGCACAGCTTTGCCTTTGATCTGATCGGCCGCGGAGCGCACGTCGTCAATCGTCGGACGTTGGTCAGAAATTTTCGAGGAAGTCATTGATGGCTTTGACCGATTCTGGTTCATTCATTGAGGGCGCATGGCCGGTTTGTTTCACGTCGACATGTGTGAGGCCGTCATGTTCCGCGGCCATGCGGTGGAGTGTTTCAGGATCTAGAATTTCCGATATCTCGCCACGCAATGCAAGGACGGGCAAGCGCCGAAGGGACCGAAACAGTTTCCACATATCTGGTAGAGGTTGCTTTTTAGTAAGCGGTTCGACAATTCGGATATCCCAGTTAACATGCAACATTCCGTCGCTTTCTTCGCGCCATGTTGCCCGAATCGCGCTGTTCATGTCGTCGTCGGTCTGAAATATTGTGTTCTTGAAGACGCGTCGAAATTCGCGGGCGGCATTCTCCCAGTCCGGCATCGGCCGGTCGATTCCGGCGTAAGCGAAAATTCGGCTAATACCAGTGCCGAATTCCGGCCCGATGTCGTTAAGGATAACACCAGCCAATGTGGATGGAATGATGACACCCAAACCCATTGCCAACAATCCACCCATTGAAGTCCCAACGACAATGACGCGATGTACACCAACGATCGTGAGGAGATGCCGGATATCCTCAAGGTATGTTCTTGGCTGGTAATTTTTAGGGCTGGGATCGTAAGAAGATCTGCCGCGGCCTCGATAATCCAATGAAATTACCTGGCGCGATTCACCGAGACGCTCCGCCAAGCCATGAAAGTCGTCAGCATTGCGTGTAAGGCCAGGAAGACACAATACTGGAAGGTGGTGTGAACGCTGCGGCCCGTAGGTCCGATAATACAGCGATAGACCATCCTGTGACGTAAACCTATGCTCTGAGAATGTGTCCATAAAGGTCAATACGATCCCGGTAGGGTGGTTGCCGTCGGCTGTGAACGGTTCGCTTGTGTCTTCATTCTTTAATGAAGAAAAAACATTAATTAAAAGTTATAAACGTCTTATTTTAAGGAAATAATTCCATTGGAAAGTTGTTCAAATTTGTTTGGGGTATTACGTCCGCCCTCCGGCCATGTAGCCGCTGCGAGTAAACTGAAAAGTTTTCAAGAACGCGTTGGACGTAATTGCGTGTTTCACCGAATGGAATGGACTCGATCCAGTCGATTGCGTCGCCATCGTTTTTCCGCGGATCTCCATAATCTGTGAGCCACGTTTTAACGCGAGATTTACCTGCGTTATAGGCAGCGAGTGAAAGAACCATCGAACTGTCATACGATTCAAGTAGGTCAGCAAGATACGCGCTACCAAGTCGCATGTTGTGATCCGGATCGGTTGTTAAGAGTGAGCGGCGGCGTGTAATTTTGAGCTGTTGTGCCAGCGATTGTGCTGTTCGCGGCATAATCTGCATGAGACCACGCGCGCTACTTGGACTTATCGCATTTGGGTCAAAGGCACTTTCCTGCCGAATTACCGCATGAACCAGCGCAATGTCGGGTTTCCTGCCTTGCTGTATGGGCAATGCGGGATAACCGCTTTCGTTCAGTACAACACCCGATCGTTCCGCTCGTTTTGCAGCTAATATGGCAAGGTCGCTGCCGCCGACATCACGGGCCAGTCGCGCTGTTATCGTCCATTTGGCCCGACCATCCGCCATTCAAGCAAGCTGTCGAAAAAATGGTTCAGACTCGTCGCCTGCATCGTCCTTAGCCAGCATACGGACGACACGAACAAGCTCATTTTGTTCGAAACTTGTAGTTTCTTCGTCTGTCGGCGGCAGTTCCGGCGGGATAATCTGTTGATTTTGTTGGCTCAATTGAGCCGCTGCCAATTGCCCATAAAACGTTGTCACGTGGGACGCTACAACGGCATACCACAACGATGCTATGACGTGCTTGCCGGCTGCTGCTGCTGCTCGGCCGGCCGAATATGCACCTCGAGATCGACTGATTGGGTAGCGCATATTCTCATATAATGTCTTGAAATGAAGAAATGCCGCTTCATGGTTGTCAAGGAATCTGAGCGCAATCCAGCCAGCTAGCCACTCTGCTTCCGCACGCTCTTGCCCCGACATCTGGCCATGCTCGCTGGCTATCTGATAGGCAAGGGCCGTATCTCCCTTTTGGAGAACACGACGCACCAAAATGTGCCGTTCAGTCCACCACTGGGAAGGGCGCACAAGGTCGTCACGAACGGAGATCAGCAATTCTAGTGCACTTTCATCGAATCTTTTTTTTCGCCGCCAACGAAGGCGCTCATAAACCAGTCCCGGCGCCTCAACGAGATGGTCGGGCACGTGCGCTATCGCTGCGTCGACACCACCACGCCGCTCAATTAACTGGATCCTCGCCTCCGCTAGCGCTTTGTGATCTTTTGGGACATACCGCATCTGCCGTCTGGCAGCGGATATGCGCTCGTCCCACAGCAAGCGGTCAATTCGCGCCGCTTTATCCTCTGGACGAAGCATCTTCCTGAATTGTCTACGGAATGAGCGTTCTTGCTTCCAGCCCATATTCGAATCCACCCAGGCTCGTTGGGCCAAGGTTACCGCCTCGGGGCGGCGATTGGTCCGAACCAAGGCGGCAATTTGAGCAATTGAACCAGAGGTTGAGACTGGCGGGTAACGCTTGAACCAATTCAGGACGACGTGATCTGGTGTTGTCTCTGTCAGATCTTCTTCAGCACGTTGACGCAAAAGGTTTTGCCAAGGCCAGTCTGGATTCTCAACAATAAATTTAGTGATGTCAGCAAAGGTCGCGCCTGAATTTGGTGCCTTATAGATTAACCAGGCGACGATCTTCTTCGAAAGTGGAGACGACAATCGGCTCGCTTGTGCCGCCGCCGACTTCCAGTTTTCAAGTTTTGCCACTGCAATTGCAATTTTTAGGGCCTTAGCATCAGGCTGGGATATCAATTCCGCACGTAAACTCGGTGCAGCAATTGCTGAAATTGCAATGAAAATTAGAGCTGAAAATGCGCGCAGAGTTTTGCTTGGCACGTTAAAGCCCTTGCATTTGCCCCAATTTCGCGCTCCCTTAATACTACGCAACATACTTGAAGGTGACCGAATCAACAAGCGACACGACGTTGGCTGGCTTGCCGCTGGCCGATGCTTGGCGCTATGTTCGATTAGATTCAGAGATAACCTAGCGGAGCCCTGTGATGTTCAAAGGGTCGATAACGGCGCTTCTCACGCCATTTCGGGATGGGCGTGTAGATGAGCCGGCATTCCAGGCATTTGTCGAATGGCAAATAGATCAGGGTATTCATGGTGTTGTGCCTGTCGGTACGACCGGCGAATCGCCAACACTGACGCATGACGAACATAAGCGCGTGGTCGAGTTGTGTGTCGAGGCCGTAGGGGGGCGTGTTCCCGTGATCGCGGGAACAGGGTCAAATTCCACCGATGAGGCGATCGAATTAACAATCCACGCCAAATCTGCGGGTGCAGATGCCGCGCTTGTCGTGACTCCTTACTACAACAAACCCACTCAAGAAGGGCTATTCAGTCATTACTCTGCGATAGCTGGAGCTGTTGATATACCCGTCGTGATTTACAATATTCCTGGGCGAAGTGTCGTCGACATGACGGTTGAAACCATGGCTCGGCTTGCGAAAATTGCCAATATCGTGGGCGTCAAAGATGCGACGAACGACCTTGCACGTCCCGTCATGACGCGGCTAGCTGTCGGCACCGGATTTTGCCAACTATCGGGAGAAGACGCGACGGTGGCTGCATTTCTCGGGCAGGGCGGCGATGGTTGTATCTCCGTTACCGCCAACGTTGCGCCCGGTCTGTGTGCGCAAATGTGTGAGGCGTGGCAGGCTCGGGACATAGATAGTTTTGCAGCATTGCGCGACCGTTTAGCGCCGTTGCACGAAGCGCTATTTTGCGAGTCGAGCCCTGGACCAGTTAAATACGCTGCAAGCCTTATGGACAAGTGCCTACAGGACACGCGATTGCCACTGGTTCCAATTGCTGACGCCAGCCGATTGGTTGTTCGCGAGGCGATGGTGTCAGCCGGGCTGCTAAACTGAGGCGATGGCCGTCAAAACTTCCCAGGGAAAGCTCGTCGCGCAGAATCGGCGGGCTCGTTACGATTATAGAATTGAGGATACGCTCGAAGCTGGCGTAATTCTTACTGGAAGCGAAGTGAAATCGCTCCGCGCTGGTCGAGTTAGCCTCAATGAAGCGTGGGCTGGTGCCCAGGGCGGCGAGTTATATCTCATGAATTGTCATGTTCCGGTTTACCAAAACGCGGGTGATCGAAACCATGAACCGACGCGACCTCGTAAACTTCTCGTCCATCGGCGGGAACTTGATCGTCTTGTCAGTGCGGTCCGCAGAGAAGGTCGAACGCTCGTCCCACTACGAATTTATTTTAATGACCGAGGTGTTGCCAAAGTTGAATTGGCGGTTGCATTCGGCAAACGTAAATCGGACAAGCGCGATACCACCAAAGCTCGCGATTGGCAGCGTCAGCGCGCCCGTTTGATGCGAGACAAGGGGTGAAGTTGCCGGCAGCTGGAACTCTAGGAAACAATGAGGCGCCGTATGCCCGCGAACACGTCTTCGAACATCGTCTTTGTTAGTCGGCCGGTATTAGTGTTGTAGCGTGAGCAGTGATAACTGTCGGCGAGAACATATCCAGTGGGCAATTGATAAATTGCGCCATGGCTGAATTTTGCGGACTTTTGCGCATACCCCAATGACCTTAGAATTGCGTTGTGCGCGAGGGTGCCAAGTGCGAGGACGACCTTTAAGTCCTGCAGCTTTGTAAGTTCGTCTTGCAGGAATTTTGAGCAAGCCACGACCTCAGATGTGACGGGTTTGTTTTGTGGTGGGACGCATCGAACAGCATTGGTTATGCGGCAATTTTGCAAAGCCAATCCATCATCTGCACGCCCATCGTAGGTGCCGTTGGCGAATGAGAATGTGCGGAGGGTGCCGTAGAGCAGCACTCCGGCGGCATCGCCCGTGAAAGGTCGGCTTGTCTTATTCGCGCCCCGAAGGCCAGGGGCTAGGCCGACAATCAGTAACGCAGCATCAGTTGGCCCAAAACTTTCGACAGGTGCGTTATACCAATCGGGAAATTTCTCTTGGTTAACCTGTCGAAAGTTCGCAAGACGGGGGCATAGATTGCAGTCTCTCTCTGGCGAGATTGGCAGGTCTGACATTTCGATTGCGCCTAACAAGTTCTCAACTATGTAACGTTTTCTGGATCGGCGGAAACAGGCTGCCGGGCATCGATCGCACTATCGGGGTGAACATCCTTGGCGCCAATTTCGATCTTCGCTGCCGCTGCCGCATTTTGGGCACGTACAATAAGCGGTGCCATATCTTGCAGATCCAGAAAAATGTCGGCTTGCCGACGCAGTTCGTCGGCCACCATCGGTGGAGCCGATTGTTGGGTGCTGACGACCGTGAAACGAATGCCTTTTCGTTGAACCGCTTCGACCAAACGCCGAAAATCGCCATCGCCGGAAAACAAGACGACATGATCAAGTTTTTTCGCCATTTCCAAAACGTCGATGGCAATCTCAATGTCCATATTTCCCTTGATCTTGCGGCGGCCAGAAGAATCGGTAAATTCTTTCGCCGGTTTCGTCACCATCGTGTATCCGTTGTAGTCAAGCCAGTCGACCAGTGGCCTGATCGGCGAGTTCTTTTGGTCTTCAATCAAAGCTGTGTAGTACACGGCGCGGACCAATTGACATTCGTTTGAAAACAGACTGAGTAGTTTTTTGTAATCAATATCAATGCCGAGTGCCCGCGCTGCCGCGTATAGATTTGCGCCGTCGATGAATAACGCCACTCGTTCATGTGAGTATAAGTTTAAGTTCAATTGAAAGCCTGATTTCGTTTAGAATTTCTTAGCGCAGGTGTGGTCGTCAGCTTATTTTTCCCAAAAATCGACCATTGCGCTTATCAAATTCGCGGCAATTAGCTTGTAACACCTTAAATTGCCCCATATATTTACTTATCTCCGAGACATCTACGATTGAGGTTTACTGCGATGGCGCGTGTTACTGTAGAAGACTGTGTAGACAAAGTCAGCAATCGCTTTGAATTGGTCATGTTGGCTGCGCATCGGAGCCGCGAAATGTCCGCGGGCTCTGAGATGACGGTCGAGCGCGACAACGATAAAAACCCGGTGGTTGCACTCCGTGAAATTGCCGAAGAAACGATTACCGTAGACGGTCTTCAGACTGGACTTGTGCGCAGTTTGCAGAAGTTTGTCGAGGTGGATGAGCCTGAGGAAGATGACGCACTGGAGTTGATGGCGGGAGCCACACTAGCGGGAGAAGCTGTCGAAGATTTGCAGGCGTTGATGGGGCAAGGACCGTCGAAGTCGTCGAGGCCGTCTATTGAGAAAGACGTTGACGGCGTTGATACCGAGGAGAGCTCAGAAGGCACCGCAGAGCAGACGGAAACATGAGCTCAGGTGCGGCGCTGTTAGCGGCGGCGCACCCTCATGCCGATCGGATAACCCGGCATGATGCAGCAAAGTGAACTTGTCGATCGGGTAAAAAGTTACGATCCCGGCGCCGATGAAGAAGCCCTAAACCGAGCGTACGTATTTTCAATGGAGGCGCATAGCAGTCAGCGCCGCGCCTCTGGAGATGCCTATTTTTCGCACCCCCTCGAAGTTGCGGGCATACTTACCCGCTTAAAACTGGATGGTGCGTCGATCATTACGGGCCTGTTACACGACACCGTTGAAGATACGATCGCAACGCTGGGCGATATCGAGGCGCAATTTGGTCCCGATATTGCGCGTTTGGTCGACGGTGTAACAAAGCTCAGTCAAATTGAGTTGCAGTCGGACCACAATCGGCAGGCTGAAAATTTCCGCAAACTCGTCCTTGCGATGTCCGAAGACATACGCGTTCTCCTTGTCAAGTTGGCCGATCGCCTGCACAACATGCGGACACTTAAATTCATTGCTGATCCGGCCAAACGCCACCGAATTGCCGCGGAGACTCTTGACATATATGTGCCGTTAACCGAACGGATCGGTATCCGCGACTGGAAGGATGAGCTTGAGGGTTTGGCGTTTCCGGAACTCAACCCGGAAGCGCATGGATCGATTACGAAGCGCCTTGCTTTTCTTCGTCATCGTGGCACCGGCATCGTTGAGAAGGTAATCAACGAGCTGCATGGCACACTCGTCGAAGTAGGTGTGGATGCCGAAGTCTCGGGCCGCGAAAAAACGCCATACTCGATTTGGTGTAAAATGCAGCGGCGTAATATCGGGTTTGAACAACTTTCAGACATTATGGCCTTCCGATTGGTGGTCGACAGCGTGGAAAATTGTTACCGCACACTTGGAATTATCCATGCCAAGTATCGAATTGTGCCGGGACGGTTTAAGGACAATATATCGCTTCCTAAATCGAACGGGTATCGCTCGCTGCACACTTGCGTGATTGGTCCGGAAAACCAAAGGATCGAGATACAAATTCGAACCCGTGCAATGCACGAAATTGCGGAATATGGCGTTGCTGCTCATTGGCGCTATAAACAAGGCGCCGGGCAGGTCGAGGGCGAACAATACCGTTGGCTGCAGGAGTTACTTGAAATTCTCGAGCATGCGTCTGGTCCTGAGGAATTCCTCGAACATACGAAGCTCGAAATGTTCACTGACCAAGCATTTTGTTTTTCACCGAAAGGTGACCTCTACGCACTGCCGCAAAACTCGACGCCGGTGGATTTTGCATATGCGGTTCATTCTGAAATTGGAGATACGTGCACGGGTGCTAAAGTTAACGGAAGGGTCGTTCCCTTGAGAACCAAGCTGATAAACGGTGACCAGGTCGAAATAACCACCTCGCGGGATCAAACCCCTTCTCCAACATGGTTGAGTTTCGTAGTCAGTGGCAAAGCAAGGGCTCGCGTCCGTCGCTATGTTCGAAGTCAGCAACATGAGCAATATGTTCGGCTCGGCACTCAGATAGTCGAGCAAGCCTTCACGCGAGGTGGACATGACTTTGACGAAAAGAAGTTACTTGATGTTCTTGGCCAATTTCACTGCGAAAGCGTCGATGACCTTTACTTTCTGCTGGGCGAAGGAAAGGTTGCGGGAAGTGACGTCGTCGAGTTAACCGAACCTGGCACGCGCCGACGGCGCCGAAAGACATCGTCAAAGAAAATCACCGAGAATGTAGCAAAGCGAGATGGTCAAGCATTGTCAATTCGTGGCCTAATTCCAGGGATGGCGGTACATTTTGCGAATTGCTGTCATCCCTTGCCTGGCGACCGTATTCTCGGCATCGTCACGACGGGAAAAGGAGTCACGGTGCACACGGATGATTGTGAGACACTGGAAAGTTTCACTGATATGCCAGAACGTTGGCTCGATGTATCCTGGGACGAGGACGCGACCGCGACTGGTATTTATGTTGGCCGCGTGAACATCGTCCTCAGTAACGAACCTGGCGTCCTCGGCATGATTTGTACGGTAGTTGGACGTGGTGGCGGAAATATTTCAAATCTCAAGATTACCAGCCGATCGCCTGAGTTCTTCGAACTTCATCTCGATATAGAGGTCAAGAATGCAGGTCAACTTACAGATATTGTGGCCGCGCTACGTTTGGATCCAGTCGTCAATTCAGTCATGCGACTCCGTGGCTGATACTCTCTGCTGTTCACGTCACGTTATCGTCCGGGTTAGTTAAACGGTATGTTTAAGCGCCGAATCAGGCCGCACATTTCGCGGCGACTTCGCAACTTTATTTGGCCACATATCGGTTGGCGGCGATCGGCAACCTATCTTTGGCACCGGGTGGCTCGTTTGCCAGGCACACCTTACAGTGTGGCGGCAGGTCTGGCCTGCGGAGTCGCAGTTTCATGCACACCTTTTGTTGGATTCCACGTGCTGCTTGGTGCGTTGATTGCGTGGCTTATCGGAGCAAACGTCCTGGCCTCGGTCATCGGTACTGCTGCAGGTAATCCTTGGACCTTTCCGGTCATTTGGATTTGGATCCATGAGTTAGGGCAACTCATGGGTTTTAAGGGCGCCATTGAAACAGTCGAACAGGCGGATTTTGCACAACTATTCGGCCGAAGCATGGTTGCCCTGCTGCGCTTTGACTTTGGGTATCTATACGAGCATGCTCTTCCGGTCCTGCTGCCAATGATCGCTGGAAGTGTGCCCACGGCGGCTCTCATTTGGATTGGTGTGTACTTTCCGGTTAAGTCAGTGGTCACGGCCTATCAAACCAAACGCAATGCGCGTCGCGGGCGCTGACGAAAGCCCGTCAGGCAAAAAACATGAAACGATACCTCAAACTTGGTGTAAATATCGATCACATCGCTACCATTCGAAATGCACGTGGCGGACGTCATCCTGATCCGGTACGTGCGGCACGACAGGCGGCTCAGGCTGGCGCTGACGGCATTACTGCACATCTCCGTGAAGATCGGCGGCATATTTCCGATGACGATATCGCGCGGTTGAGTGGCGATGTGAAGCTGCCGATTAACCTAGAAATGGCGGCAACGGATGAAATGCTGGAGATAGCGCTTAAATTTACTCCACACGCCGCGTGTATCGTGCCGGAACGCCGGGAAGAACGAACAACCGAAGGCGGACTTGATGCAGCGGCTGGACATAATCACCTAGCACCCTATGTGCGCCAACTTGGTGCAGCTGGCATTCGAGTGTCTTTGTTTATCGAGCCCGACGAGCGGCAAGTCGAGGCGGCGGTTTTGTTGGGTGTTCCGGTCGTAGAGCTGCATACCGGAAAATATTGTGATAACGTTGGCGCAGAGCGTGATCGTGAACTCGACCGTATTATTGCAGCCGCAGAACTGGTGGCAGCATCTGGACTTGAGTGCCATGCCGGTCATGGCCTCAACTACGACACGGTTGCGGCGATTGCGGCGTTACCGGTGATTGAAGAACTTAATATCGGTCACTTTCTTGTGGGCGAGGCAATATTTAGCGGCCTCGATAGCGCCATAAAGCATATGCGCGCGTTAATGGATACAGCGCGCGCCGAAGCTGAGGGCGAGCGCAGCGCTTGATGATTATTGGAATTGGCAACGACATCATTGATATCCGCCGTGTGGAACGGACACTGGACCGTTTCGCTGAGCGATTTGAAGCCCGCATTTTTACCGTAGTCGAGCGCGCGAAATCTGACGGCCGGGTAAACCGTGCGGCAAGTTATGCAAAACGGTTTGCAGCCAAAGAGGCCTGCTCCAAAGCCCTTGGCACCGGTTTCCGCAGAGGCGTCTATTGGCGTGATATGGGTGTCGTTAACCTTCGATCTGGTAAACCAACGATGGAACTGCACGGCGGTGCAGCACAAAGACTGGCCAACCTTGTTCCGGACGGAATGGAACCCCAGATTGACGTATCGATAACCGATGATTTTCCGCTCGCGCAGGCAATTGTAATTATTTCAGCTGTGCCAATAAGTGCCTAGACATTGATGAACCCGTTGACTTGGTTTCTTGACAGTAAGGAACTGCGCTGGGCATACCTGAGTGGACGACCAAAAATTTTGTGCTCGCGAACGGCCAGCAGTCCACGCATCTCAAATAACGATAGCGATAGTAACTCGAATGACAACAAACATACCTGGCAACAATACAAAGTCCACGGGTGAACGCTCTGGTGGTGAGTTCATTGAAACTGTGCGCACGGTCCTATTTGCGGTGATCATTGCGTTGGTTGTGCGGACTTTTGGCTATGAACCCTTCAACATTCCGTCAGGTTCCATGGTGCCAACCTTGTTGATTGGGGACTATTTGTTTGTGTCAAAGTTTTCCTACGGCTTCAGCCGCCATTCACTTCCGTTTAGCCCGCCACTGTTTGAAGGACGAATATTTGCCAGCGAGCCGGAACGTGGCGATGTTGTCGTCTTCAAATTGCCAAGCGACAACGAAACTGACTACATCAAACGGATTGTCGGTTTACCGGGCGACCACATTCAAATGATCTCAGGCATTCTTCACATCAACGGCGAACCCGTGAAACGGCGACGATTGCGTGACTACCGGTCGCAAAATCTATTCGGGTCTCGGAGTTTGGTGCCGCGCTATATGGAGACTCTTCCAAACGACGTCAGACACGATATTGTTGAAGAGGCGGGAGATAATGGAAGTCTCGATGACACGAAAGTGTATGTTGTTCCAGGCGGTCACTATTTTGCAATGGGCGACAATCGGGACAATTCGGCAGACAGTCGTGTGTTGAGGCAAGTTGGGTTCATTCCGGCGGTAAACTTGGTCGGAAAGGCTCAGTTTAAGTTTTTTTCAACAGACGGGAGCGCGCATTTTTGGGAAATTTGGAAATGGCCGTTTTCGATTCGTTACAGTCGTTTGTTTAGCGGAATTGGTTAGACTCGCTTTGTCTCGAGCCTAGTGATTGAGGCTCATGCCTAATCTCAGTACAGCTTTGAACTACACCTTTGCGGATCCTAGTCTGCTTCGTCAGGCGTTGACTCATGGAAGTGTCAGTACTGGACCGACGACGAGTTACGAACGGCTGGAATTTTTGGGCGATCGTGTATTGGGTTTGGTTATTGCTGAACTCTTGCTTCAACATTTTCCTGACGAGGATGAAGGCGCGTTGGCAAAGCGCCTTGCAGCACTTGTCCGCGCTGAGACTCTTGTAGATGTCGCAACCGAAATTGGGCTTGGCGATCATATATTGGCGCGAGGTGGCGACGGAAAGATTGCCGGTGCGCCGGGGTGTCTTGCCGACGCCTGTGAAGCTGTCATTGCTGCGCTTTACCAAGATGGCGGGCTAGCCGCAGCTCAAGAGTTTATCGCGCGCCATTGGATGTCGCGCCTTAAGGATACTTTGCAACCGCCAACGGACGCGAAGACCTTGCTTCAAGAATGGGCGCAATCACAGGGGTATGACTTGCCGATCTATACGGAAGTTGGCCGTACCGGACCTGATCACGCACCAGTTTTTACTGTCTCTGTGCAGGTCGGGAAATTTGCCCCGGCAGAGGGCGCGGGGGCAACGAAGCGTGTGGCAGAAAGACGGGCGGCCGAACGATTTTTGGAGCAGATGAAAACCAATGACTGAAGATGCGATACGCTGTGGGTTCGTTGCACTTGTTGGAGCACCCAACGCCGGCAAGTCAACGCTCATCAATCGTCTGGTTGGCACTAAAGTCTCTATCGTTACGCCAAAGGCGCAAACGACACGTGCTCGTGTTCTCGGAATCGTTATGCGAGGCGTTAGCCAATTGATCTTCATGGATACACCGGGTATCCACTCACCGCGCCGCGGCCTTGAACGGGCCATGGTTGAGTCGGCGTGGCGTGGAGTTGCAGATACGGATCACATCGCGCTCCTCATCGATGCCTCGTCCATCAGAAAGCCCGATGTATATGCGATTATTAAGCAGTTGGATGAGCTTGGTCACAAGGCGATCCTTGTCCTCAATAAAATTGATCTCGTGCCGCGCTCGGCACTGTTGGAATTGAGTGCGGAGTTCAATTCAACGGGTATTTTCATTGAGACGTTTATGATTTCTGGTCTCACAGGCGACGGTGTCGAAGATCTCCTTAATTTTCTTGCGGGCCATGCGTCTGAGGGGCCGTGGCTATTTCCTGAAGATCAGATATCTGACATGCCGCAACGCCTGATGGCGGCGGAAATTACGCGCGAAAAACTCTTCCTTCAGCTTCACCAGGAATTGCCCTATTCGCTAACTGTTGAAACGGAGGGCTGGGAGGATCGGCGCGATGGCAGCGTCAAGATTGATCAGGTCATTTATGTTCGACGGGACAGTCAGAAGGCGATCGTTCTGGGTCATGGCGGAAGCCGGGTTAAGTCGGTTGGCCAAGCAGCCCGCCTTGAGCTCGTAACGATGCTTGACCGCCGTGTCCATCTGTTCCTGTTCGTGAAGGTGAGGGAAAAATGGGTTGATGACCGCGAACGATTTGAACCATGGGGTCTTCGCCATGATGCCTGAGATGCGGCGCGAGAGGCATTTGGTCGACGCGGAATGAGTTAGGTAATGCAGTGGATAGATGAGGGGTTTGTTCTTTCGGCTCGGCGACATGGAGAGACGTCGAGTATCGTCAATTTATTAAGCCGTGAACACGGGCGCCATGTGGGTTTGGTGCGTGGTGGCGCGTCATCGCGGCAGCGCGGTATTTTGCAATCAGGAAACCTTGTATCGGCGACTTGGCGTGCCCGACTTGAGGAGCATCTCGGTACCTTTACGGTTGAACCTTTGTTGGCGCTTGCCGCAGGTTTGTTGGATCAACCAGGGCCGTTGGCAGCGTTGATTTCTGTTTGTGCTTTAATCGAGTCGAGCTTGCCGGAGCGAGAACCTCACCCACAATTGTTCGATGATCTGTCTGCACTCATGGCGTTGCTGGATGGACCTGATTGGTGCATTGCTTATGGGAGATGGGAGCTCGCATTATTGACGGAGGTCGGATTTGGTCTTGATCTTTCGGCGTGTGCGTCAACAGGTAGAAACGATGATCTAATCTATGTATCGCCAAAATCGGGACGAGCAGTGTCGGCATTGGCGGGCGAACCCTACCGTGACCGGCTTTTGCCTTTGCCTGGATTTCTCATTTACGGCAACACAGCGACAACTGAAGATTTGGTCGCAGGGTTACAGCTGACCGGTTTTTTTATTGAACGTCATATCTTCTCGCCACACGCACGCACGCTGCCCGACGCGCGTGCGCGTCTTTTGCGTTACATCGCAGAAAATGCAGGTGAACACAGCTAACGATCACTTATATTTTCTACTGTAGGGATTATTGCGCGGGCGTACTTGCGACGCGGGAATACGATGTGTAGCATCGCATTGAGATCAACATGCTATATCTAGTAGGTAGTTTCGATGGCTCGTGCGGCAACGACTGGAGAAATTCGTGCGACACCGTTCGCCGAGGCGCTCGGTGAGCGTTACTTGTCCTACGCCTTGTCGACCATCATGTCGCGGTCTCTACCCGATGTGAGGGACGGCCTGAAGCCAGTCCAGCGCCGTATTCTCTACGCCATGCGCGCTCTTCATCTTGATCCGGATTCTGGGTTTAAGAAATGTGCGCGCATCGTTGGCGACGTTATGGGCAAGTTCCATCCTCATGGGGACGAGGCGATATACAACGCTCTTGTCCGGCTCGCACAGGATTTTGCCGTACGATATCCACTTGTCGATGGTCAGGGTAATTTCGGCAATGTAGACGGTGATAACGCCGCAGCGATGCGTTACACGGAAGCGCGGATGACGCTCGTCGCGGAAGCTTTGCTCGATGGTATCGACGAGGATGCGGTGACGTTTCTGGCATCCTATGACGGTGATGACGAAGAACCGACAGTTCTACCGGCGAGTTTTCCGAATCTCCTGGCAAATGGCGCGACGGGCATTGCCGTCGGTATGGCAACCAGCATTCCACCGCATAATGCCGGCGAAGTTTGTGATGCTCTGTTGCACCTGATCAAATATCCAAACGCAACGATTGCGAAACTTGTGGATCTGATGCCGGGGCCAGATTTTCCGACTGGTGGTGTGCTAGTCGAAAATAGAGATACGCTGGTCGAAGCGTATGCCACCGGCCGCGGAGGCTTCCGAGTTCGCGCACGATGGGAAACGGAAAAGCTCAAGAGTGGCAGCTATCAAATTGTTGTCACAGAAATTCCCTATCAGGTCCAAAAGGCTCGGTTGATCGAGCGGATTGCAGAACTATTGACGTCCCGAAAATTGGCAATGCTGGGCGATGTGCGCGATGAGTCTACGGAGCAGGTCCGACTGGTGTTGGAACCGAAAAGCAGAGCTGTGGACGCCACCGTCCTCATGGAATCTCTATACCGGCAAACTGAACTCGAGGCACGCGTAAGCCTCAATATGAATGTACTAGATTCCGAGCAGGTACCGCGCGTGATGAACCTGCGAGAGCTTTTGCAAAGCTTTCTCGATCATCGCAATGATGTGTTTTGTAAGCGATCGCGTCGTCGATTGGCAGATATCGAACGCCGCCTCGAAATTCTTGACGGCTATCTCATCGCCTACCTCAACCTGGATGAGGTGATCCGGATAGTTCGCGAGGAGGATGAACCGCGGCAAGCGTTGATGGATGCGTTTGCTCTTAGTGAACTTCAGGCCGACGCTATTTTGAATATGCGGCTTCGTAGTCTGCGCAAACTTGCGGAGAAGCAGATCCAAGGTGAGCATGTCGAGCTTTCCAAAAGGCGGTTGGAACTTCTCGATTTGTTAGAAGACGAAAAGAAACGTTGGCGTGCGATCGCAGGCGAGATTACAGAGATTAGGAAGCGTTTCGGTCAAGAGTCAGATTTGGGCGGGCGGCGGACATTGGTCAGCACAGCTCCTTCGGCCGTTGTGGTGCCCCTTGAAGCGATGATCGAGCGTGAGGCTGTAACTGTCTTGTGTTCCACCCAGGGTTGGATCCGGCGGGTAAAGGGCCATCTCGATGATGTGGGAGACATAAAATACAAAGAGGGCGACGGACATCGATTCGTGCTGCACGCGGAAACGACAGATAAAATTCAAATATTTGCCACCAACGGGCGATTTTACACAATTGGCGTCGATAAGTTGCCAGGAGGACGCGGATTTGGTGAACCTTTGCGGCTAATGCTTGATCTCGAAAACGACCACAATATCGTTTCACTGCACGTACATCGTCCAGGCGTCCGGTTGTTGGTCGTTTCCAGTGACGGGAGAGGGCTTGTCGTTTGTGGCGATGATGTTATTTCTCACACTCGCCTCGGACGGCAAGTATTGAATGTCTCAGGGAGCGTCGAGGCAATGGATTGCGTGGCTGCCGACGGTGACGCTGTTGCGACGATCGGCGATAATCGAAAATTGTTAATTTTTAGTCTCACCGAAATACCGGAGATGGTGCGGGGACGAGGTGTTATTTTGCAGCGTTACAGCAGGGGCGGGATGTCCGATGCAAAAATATTCACGAAGTCTGAGGGACTAAGTTGGGAATCCGGTGATCGTACGCGCACTCACATTGATCTGGAGGCTTGGGTTGGTAAGCGTGGTCAGGCTGGCCGTGCACCACCCCCTGGATTTCCCCGTAGCAATAAGTTTTCGCGGATATAATCAAGCTTAGGAGATATAGTTTTATGTTTATTTCGCCGACCCTTCAGTCGACACTTGCGGCAACCATTTGGCCGAACCCATCGACTATTCTGTCATTACGGGCGATTTTATTGGCACTCGTCGGTAGCGCGCTTCTTACCCTATCAGCAAAAATTCAGATCCCGTTTTGGCCGGTCCCGATGACTATGCAGACATTTGCAGTTCTGGTTATCGGCATCACCTACGGTTCGCGCCTTGGTGCGGCAACCGTTGCTTTGTATTTAGCTGAAGGGGCTGCCGGATTGCCGGTTTTCGCAGGTGGAGGCGGCATTGCCTATCTTGCGGGTCCAACTGCCGGTTATCTGTTCGGTTTCGTCATCGCCGCAGCGTTGGTCGGTTGGTTGGCGGAACATGGCTGGGATCGAAAGGCGTCGACAACTGCTGCGGCCATGCTGCTTGGAAACTTAGTAATCTATGTGTCAGGGTTGCTGTGGCTGGGGACTTTCGTTGGATATGGAAAAGTCTTTGCCGTTGGCATGCTGCCATTTTTACCTGGGGATGTATTAAAGCTCGCGTTGGCCGCAGCCATTCTGCCGACCGTATGGCGCTTCATCCGTCAAAAATAGTTAGAGGTCGTTGCGCTACTCAAGCTCAGCTGTATTTGAATGGTAGCAATCGAGCGTTTGAATAGGCTTGGTCTGATAATTTTGACCAAGTAATCGCGTTGCGACGAAAGTCAATAAAACTGTCATAAGCCTTTTTTGTTAATGCATCGGTGTTAGCAACCTCCGCTACGACTTCACCGGAAAATTTGCCAATTGCATTCAGCACACTGTAGGAAAAACGACGGACGTCAACGCCGTATTGTGTGACAAGCATATTCAGCGATGCAATATTACGGGCATTAAATTCGACCAGCATATAGTTGTTTTCTGCCGCCATCGCAGACCCGATAAGTATTTAGTGCTCGGCGGTTAGTCTTTCCCAGACATTCTTGTTGATACCTGAACTGATAGTTGTGCCTGGTTCATGGAAGCCTAGATAATAGTAAAACTTGGTGGCTTTATAGAAACCGGACGCAAGGTCATGCCGCGGGCCAAACCATTCCGTCGCATCGATATTACCTGATTGAAGAGCTTTGAATATCTCGTCACTTGGTAAATTTACGGCTGCGGATCCGAATTGCCTGAGGACTTCGCCACCAAGGCCTGGCATGTTGAATTTTAGTCTTACATAGTCGCGAAAAACGTTGATTTCTTTGTTAAAGCAACCGCCTATTTGTGCGCCGGTATTGCCGGCAAGGAACGGCTTAATGTTGAATTCTGCAGAGAGTTCATCCCAAATCTCTTGCTCGCCGCCGTGATGGATCTAGGCATTCATCTCCGTTGCTGTCAGATCAAAAGGGACAGCCGCGAAGAAATTGAACGCTTTCGATTTACCTCGCCAGAAATATTCTGCGCCGTGATAGAGATCGGCGGAACCGTCTGCAACAGAGTCATGTGACTTAAATGGCGGTACGAGTTCGCCTGCTGCAAATACCTTGATTGAAATTTGGTCGTTGGAGCTCTTTGAATGCGCTGCGCAAGCCGTTCGGCGCCAGTTCCCAGGCCAGGAAAGTTCTTCGGCCACGGCGTGACCATCTCAGCTCGAGCAAACCTTGTGAAATTGCCGGCTTCAGGAGACTGGAAGCAGCAACCGCCCCAACGACGGCTGTGCCGGCCATTGCGCCAGCGTTTTTCAATAATTCGCGACGTTTCATGGCAGTAATTCCATTTCGTTGCACGTCCTGGGGAATTGCTAAATCTTGGGCTGTTCATCGACAGAAATGCCGGCAAATATTTGATGCCGGCTATCCTCCACACACCGTGGAAGAAAGGTATTTTTTAGCACGGTCGATTGCAACGGTGCGACGAATATGCGTGTTAAAAATCCATCAGAATCCAAAGTTTCGGTCCAAATTATGTGTTCGATCAAGGGCTTGTGAGGCGATTCCAACCATGGGTTCCAAAGGCTTCAAGCGGGTGAAAACGACTCTTGTATGCCATCTTTGGGCTGCCATCGATCCAGAAACCTAGATAAAGATAATCGAGTTTCAATGCCTGAGCGTGTTGGATCATCCACAGCACCGTGAAGCTGCCTAAACTTCGATGATGGAGGGATGGATCGAAAGCTGTGTAGACTGCTGATAATCCGTGCTCCAGACGGTCAGCAAAACAGCAGGCGATAAGCCGGCTGTTAGGATCCCTGAACTCAATAATGGCAGTGTCTACCGGACTAGCCAGAATCATTTTGTCAAATTCTGTTCGACTCATCTTTGCCATTTCACCGTCTTCATGTCGCGAACGTAGATAGCGGCGAAACAGCTCAAATTGCTCGTCGCTTACCCTCATGCCAACGTCCTCGACCTTAACTCCCGCATTTTTTCGAAGGACACGCCGCCAAGTTGTTCCAAAGCGGAACTCACTAAGGACAATTCGGACAGGCAGGCAGGCATTGCACGACGGGCAGGCCGGTCGATAAATAATGTGTTGTGTTCGGCGGAAGCCGCTCCTGGAGAGCAGTTGAAAGGTCTCGTCTGCCTGCGGCCCTGCAAGTTCGGCAAATAGCTGTTGTTCCGTGCGGTTTGGTAAATAGGGGCACGGCGTCGGTCGAGATCGATAAAATGTGAGAACGCCCAATGCCTCAGTCTTCCAACAAGAGTGAGGGCTTGTGGACGACTGGCGTGCGCCGGCTCGGCGCCAGCACGGTCATTCGCGGATAATGCGTGGTGGGCTTGGTATGTTCCTGGGTGCCTCTTTGCCTGCAGATCGGAACAACGTTACGGTTATGCGCCGGTTCGCTGGCGAAGTTGGGTTGCTTGGGTCCAGAAGGTCTCGATCTGCTCTACCAATGACGTTTGAGATACGTGCTTCTGGGATACGTTGTTCAACAATCGCCCGACGCGCTGAATTCGCGCGATCAAGTGAAAGTTCCCAATTTGTCCGGCTATCGGTTCCGTTAAACGGCTCTGCATCGGTGTGGCCCGAGATGGTAATCTTATTTGGGAGGCGTTCAGCAACACTGGCGACGAGAAGCAGCAAATTACGTGCCTTTCCGCTCATTCGTGCGCTGCCTGGATCGAACACCGAAGAGTCCTGCTGGTCGCTCATTTGGATGCGAAGACCTTCCTCGGTATTCCCGATCTTGATTGACTGCTTAATTTCCTGGAGTTCAGAAACTTGGCTTATCGCCTGTTCCCGTTGCGCTCTTCGCAGACGAGAATTGGTCTTCTTCTCGTTGTTCTGCGGCGCTTAACTGGTCGGATTCTCCGAGGGCATCCTTCAATGACTGCCTCAGTGCCACTTGATCGAATTGCTTCGAACCTGGTCTGGCCTGCAAATTTAACGATAACAAACGCTCCAACTCCTGAGCCGCCGATCATGGCTAGTTCGAAGGGTTGCCACAAAACTATTAGGTAGCCACCCAGCGCAACGTATCCGCCGAGTATGCTGCCAACAACGATACTGGCACCAATAATTAGAAACATTCAATGGACCTGTAATTGTGGCGGCAAAGATACGTAAGAAGCGCAAGCAGAGTCTATGCAGATTTCACCGACTAGCTACTCAAATTGGATTCAATTTTGGAAAGGCACGCTATCAACCAACATAGCATTTCGCCTCATGAAAAATGTAAAGGCACTACATGTCAATCGCTTCGTCGATTTCTGAAAGATTGGCAAGGTGAATTGTTCGTTTTCGGCGAATTTTATAGCATTAAGGACTTGTATCGCTAATTCCGAGTTGGCGGGTAGGGAGGCCCTCATTATTGAGTTGAGCGATGATCGAATCGGCTTGCGCTTTATCACGTGTTTCAACCATGACATCGAGGTCTGCAAGTTTGACGGGGACATCCTGAAAGAGCCGCTGGTGAGAGATTTCTACTATATCGCCACCAATTGAAGCAATTTGTTGTGCGACTTTGGCAAGCGCGCCGGGCTTGTCAGTAATGGTCACGCGCAGGCGAATAATTCGGCCAGTTCGTACAAGTCCTCGCATTAACACTGATGCGAGCAATCTAGAATCAATATTGCCGCCACAAACAACAAGACCGATCTTTCGGCCTTGGAAACGGTCGCGATTTTCCATTAACGCGGCCAGCGGAGCCGCACCAGCGCCCTCAGCCAAAACATTACTGCTTTCAAGCATAGTCAGTATTGCTGTTTCGATTGCAAATTCACTCACCAAAAGAATATCGTCGACCAGCCGCCCAACGATCTCACGCGCTGTCGATCCAGGTGTCGTAATCGCAATTCCTTCGGCGATTGTGTTCCCTCGTGCGGTTGGTGCGTGTCCGTGAATCGATTCGTACATAGATGGATACTGCGCGGCTTCGACGCCGATTATGTCTATTTTCGGAGAAATTGCCTTTGCCGCGGTCGCGATACCGGCAATGACCCCTCCTCCGCCGATAGGGACGACGATAACGTCGAGGTCCTCAATGTCGGCGAGCATCTCCAATGCTATCGTCCCTTGCCCGGCGACAATCTTGTCGTCGTTGTAAGGGTGAACGAGCGTTAACGAGTCGGTTTTGGCAATATCCAGGGCATAGGGTTCCGCGGCATTGACGCTTTCTCCATGTAAGATCACGCGTGCACCAAATGCCTCGGTGCGCGTAATTTTGTTGAACGGCGTCGCTTCGGGCATGACGATCGTCGCTGGTATTCCTAAACGCTGGGCGTGATAGGCAACTCCTTGGGCGTGATTGCCAGCGGATATTGCGATTACTCCTTTTTCTTTCTGCTTGTCGGTCAAACTTAGTAATTTTACCAGTGCGCCACGATCCTTGAACGACCCTGTTCGTTGTAAAACCTCCAACTTGAGAAAAACATCCGCGCCAAAAGCCGCGGAAAGTGCGCCAGAATGCACAATGGGTGTACGAACGATGGAGCCAGAAATCTCTGTGGCGGCGGCAGTGATATTTTCAAACGAGACGGTCATAGGAGTGGTATTCCAAAATGGCACAGTTTATTGATCCTATTAGAATTGGAGCATTGCATGCACAGGTCTACGAATGAAGGCATTGCTCCCACGGCTGTCGAAAATTAATGTCCTGGTCCCTACGGGAATACCTTGGCTGCGGTAGTTAATTCGGATGTGCCGAATTCTCCTTGCAGTTTGACCGTCAACATTGGAACAAAACAATACGATGAACATGCGCCATTTTGTTCACACTGATGCTGTTGTTGCCGCGCTACAGCCAGGTCACCCGGTCTATTGTCTGAGGCCGGCTGAATTACAGGCAGCGGCTAAACGCTTCCTTGAGTCCTTCTCTGGGCGCGTACTCTATGCGGTAAAATGCAATCCACATCCACTTGTTCTGAAGACGCTTTTTGATGCCGGGATACATAATTTTGACACAGCCTCGCTCGGCGAAATAGCGCTTGTGAATGAGGTGGATACAAACGCTGTTTCTTTTTTCATGCATCCAATCAAGATAAGATCAGAAATTGTTGATTCTTATAAAAAATATAATGTTAAACATTTTGTTATCGATCACATAGATGAACTAAGAAAACTTCAGCAAGAGATCATGGATGTTCGAGGTGTGGCGGTGCTAGTTAGGTTTGCCACGCCGGGTGGCGTTGCACGCTATGAGTTGTCTAGAAAGTTTGGTGCGACAGTTGACGATGCTTGTTCACTTCTGCGCGCTGTTCGTGATGCAGGCTTCGAACCAGGATTGGCCTTTCACGTGGGGTCACAATGCCATAGTCCGGATGCCTTTTTATCTGCCTTGCTGCTCACGGGCGCGATAATTGAGCAGTCGGGCGTCGAACTTCGATTCCTCGATGTTGGGGGAGGTTTTCCGGCACCTTATTTTAATGATGAACCTCCGCCGCTGTCCGAGTATTTCCGGGCAATAAAACTCGGTATCCAAGAGCTTGGACTGGCAAAACAATGCACGATCATGTGTGAGCCCGGTCGAGCTCTGGTTGCGGCGGCTTGCTCATTGATTGTTCAGGTTCTCCTCCGAAAGGAGGACGCCATTTACATCAATGATGGCGTTTACCACAGTTTTGCCGAAACTGTGACCGGCGGGCTGAAGCCCCCAGTTCGTCTTATTCGCCCCGGCCAGCCACAGGCTGAAGAAACGGGTGAGTTCACCGTTTACGGCCCAACATGCGACAATACAGATTGCTTGCCGTATCGATTGCCGATTCCCGTCGATGTTCGGGAGGGCGATTGGCTCGAATTAGGGCAAATGGGAGCGTATTCGAATGCGATGGCTTCAAAGTTTAACGGCTTTCATGCCGACACGTTTGTGACAGTGGATGCGCTACCATTTCTTCCCGAAACGTCGTTAGCGACTGGGACGACTCAGATGAGAAATAGTTCATCCAACACGTCTGTTTCTCAGTGAGTGTGCCTACTCGCTGATATCTGAGTTCATATCGTAGGTAACCCACATTGTAC